>NZ_JBHOFD010000001.1:0-325538 GCF_046543445.1 Paenibacillus nanchangensis | reverse complement strand
ACGTATCGCGTATTGCGGTAATCCGCTGCGGGTCTGTTACAGGAGAGGATTTGTTCCAGTTCGTTCAACGACAACAGCGCAGTCCAAGACATTGGTTATCAAGTCTTGGTTCACGCTGCTTTTATTAACTCAACTTTTGCAGCCGGAGATCGGCAGATACGCCTTAAGATCACTGGGCAAACCGGAGATCGGCAGATACGCCTTAAGATCACTGGGCAAACCGGAGATCGGCAGATACGCCTTAAGATCACTGGGCAAACCGGAGATCGGCAAATACGCCTTGAGATCACTGGGCAAACCGGAGATCCAGTGCTGGAGTTGACTTTGAATTAGGGTGGAGCATTTCTTCCCAACCTAAGTCGTAATTTCGTTCAGCCGTTCTATGAGTTGCGCCAAGGCAACTGCCCGGTCTAGCGTGCTAACTTCATCGCACAATAATACCAGCACGCCGAGCGTGCGTTCGCCGCGGGCGAAGCGGTGTGTTTCTATTTTTTCAAGACGATTACTTTTATTGCGGTTACATCCGCGCCAGAACTGGAGCTTAGCTGATTTTCGCTCTGCGAAAGTTGACTTAGTATATCTCTCCGGAATTTCAAGCCCTTTTGGTACATTATAACAGATCATACACGTAAAAGATTCTCCGTGTGATCATACAATACAAGGCAGCGTGCAGCAGCGTGTCGCTAAAGCGTCCTAATAGCCCGTTCATAACCTCCACACTGTCATCCTCATCACATTTTTTGCGGAAATGCGGCATTTCAGCAAAGGCTGTTGTCATGTTGGAATGGAATAAGCGGAAACTTTCGTCTGAAAATGAGGATTTAGGGTTATGGTTGTTCGCATAAGACACCGCCGCCAGCGCACACTAGTTTCGGAGCCGCCAATTTCCAGTAGGCGGCATAAACGGAAAATAGGAGGCGAAAGTGCGTGGCGGCGGAGCTCTTTTTTTACTTTCTGGTGTACGCTTCACTGGGGTGGATACTGGAGGCCGGACACAACCGGATCACTCGCGGCCGGTTCCGCAAAGACGGTCTGATGTTGGGTCCGGTCAAACCGATGTACGGGCTTGCCCCAGTTGTGCTGGTAGCGGCGGGGGGAACGGAGCTGCCCTTGCCCTGGCTTATCGTCCTGGCACTAACCGTTCCGACGGCGGTGGAGCTGGCGAGCGGTCTGATGCTGGAACGCTGGTTCGGCCGGAGATATTGGGATTATTCCGGTGAGCGGTACCAATGGAACGGGCAGATCTGTCTGAAGTTTTCCATGTATTGGTGGGGCTTGTCGATGATGATCCTCTATTTTGTCCAGCCGCTGCTTGAACAAGCCTACACCGGATTGGGGACGGTTTGGCCGCTTTTGCTGCCCGTGTTTGCAGCCGGTTTTCTGGCGGATTTGCTGTGGACGTTCCAGTCCAAAAAAGCGAGGAGAGGGGAAGCCTCGTAAGCCAAGCATAGGCGCGTCTGTCTTGGAACTCTGGATCATCGCGGGGAGCGGCAGCTTCAGCTTATTTTTGCCTCAAAAGCTATATAGACTGAACCATAGAAATACAGGAACTTCGCCTACTTCTTCAGTTTAGTCAATATAGCAAAATGGGGGGCGGCTGGCTGATGCATCGGACGCAGAGAAATCAACTATCCAATAAAAATGGCGGCGCAGTCACCTCTCCTGCGCCGCCATTTTGTATGCTTTTTCTTCACACTACATTGCCCACCGGCCGCCGATCTCCTTAGGGAACCGGGATCACCAATTGTTCCCCGAAACCCGGATCACATCAAAATCGGGCGATTTGGATTCGCCATAAATTGCAGCGACACCCGGGTTGTTTATCTTCACATTGGTGAAGCTCGCCGAACCGACCGCCGGTCCCTGTCCGTCCTCCGCTTTGGCGACCAGCTTGATGCCGTAGCGGCCCGGATTGTTGACGGTGATGTTCTCCAGCCGGATATTTTGCATCGGCAGGTTCTCCGGCGATTTGGACTGGAACATCAGCCCAAAGTAAACCGGGTGATTGATATCCACGTTTTTTACCAGGATGTTCTTAAGCTCCCGGTCGCCGCCGTGGAACCAGATCGCACCGAAGTTCTGGTATTCGTTGATTTTGTCGTCACCGCCTACACTGGTCCAGAAGTCGCCGCCTGTGCGGTCCAGCGTGACGCCGTCAATCACCGTATCCTGATCCCCAAACCCAAGCGTGTTATAGCCGAAGCTTAAGCTGCTGATCGTAAAGCCGGGATAAGTCAGCGTATCCGCGCCATACAGGTTCTGGAACAGATTGTTTTGCCCTCCGTATATGGCGAATGCGGCCGCCCGCCGGACGTTAACCGCCGTCAGGTTCGTGTACTTATTCCCGACATTGTAAGAGCCGCCCGAGTCGATGGCGCTGAACAAAGCAAACGCATCGTCGCCGGTACCGCGCGCATAGTTGTTGTCGATGAGATTGTAGGAGGAGCCGTTGGTCATATTGATGCCGTCCGCAAACATGTTTTTAATCCGGTTGTTTTTGAAAGTGTTATGCGAGGCGTTGACCCCCCAATACAGGCAGACAAAATGCTCGGCCCAGACGTTCTCAACGGTGACATGCTGCATGCCGTTTCCATCAATGAACTTGCCGGGACCATCCACCCGGTACACGTAGTTGCCCCACGCGGACAGATCGCGGATGGTGGAGCCGTTAGCGGAGGAGGCGATATTAAAGCCCATATCCGTATTGGTTTGACCGGATGGCGCGACAAGCCGGGTATGCCAGGGCCCTGCGCCGATAATCGCGGTTTCCCGGCCGTATACATAGATTTTGGAAGAAAGGGTCCATTCGCCGGCCGGGATAAAAATGCCTTTTTTCGCTGGATCCTGCCGGAACTCGTTTAGAGCCTGCTCGATTGATTTTGCAGCCGACACCTGGACATATTTGCCGGGGTCCGGATTTGCGGCAGGCGGTGCGACCTGTTCCGTTTCGATCAAGTCCACATAAATCCAAGGCACGTCACCGGCGTCTTTTTGGACCCAGATTTTGGTTCCGGCCGGGTAGACTTGATCCAGCAGAAGCTGTGAATCCTCGTAAAGCCAATAGGCTTTGGAACCCGAGTTATCGTATCCCAGCCGTCCGAGTGTGGACGGGGTAGCATAGACATGGGAGAACTTGGACGTGACCTGGAAGCTGCCTTGGTCCACGCCATTGATATAAAGGCTTACCGTGCCTGCGGTTTGATCGGCAACCGCGCTGCGGAGCACAAACGCATTCGCCGGGGCGGTCAATGTGAATTCCACATATTCTCCTGCGGCGTCCAGATAGACCGCCGACCGGCCGGATGCTTCGCCGGCATAATCGCCGGGCGTAAAGTTTGGAGCCAGCTTTGTTCCATTGGTGGAATTGCCCGGAGCTTCGGCTTCCAGAACCGTAAACGGCATATGAGCGCCGCGTCCGGAATACAGGGCGGCCGTGCTGGTATTGTTGGACTGCTTGGCTGCGGCTTCATTAGCGTCGGCAGCAACTGTTGTAGTAACGGTGTAGCTGCCGTTAACCGCCGTCCAGGTGCCTAACTCAACAGCTGCAGTCGCTCCTGCGGCCAAAGCTCCATTGTAGGCTCCATTAAACGTTTTTACAGTACTTCCGGCAGCATCCTTCAGGACGACAGTTATGGGATGAGCTCCGCTGGCGGCAGCAACCGTTCCCTGGTTTTTCAGGGTGACGGCAAAGGTCACGGGGTTCCCGGCAGCGGGATTACCTGGCGTCCAAGAGGCAGTTGCGATCAGGTCCGAGCTCTGCACCTGGCCGATGATCAGCTGCGAAGGCGAAGTTAAGCTGTTATTGGTATCATCGGTCTCAATGACGGTATTTCCTTCGTCAATTTTGGCGGTTACCGTATAGGACCCGGCTTCTTTTGGGCCGATATCCTTTGCTATATCGGCTGAAGCGCCTGGCTCAAGCGCGCCTGCGGATGCCGAACCGGCCAGCGAATCACCCAGATAAAAGTTTACGGTTGTTGGCGGCGAAGCCAAAACACCGGTATTCCGGACGGAGGCTTTGAGCGTCACGCCTTGTTCTTCATCCGGTGAGGCAGGGGACCAGGAGAGGCCGGTTACCGTTAGGTCAGGATTCGGCGCAGGTTTGCCAATCACCAGAAACTCCGCAACCTGGCCGCCCGGCGCCCCGGAGTTCGCTGTAAAGCGGAGCTGCACGCTGCTTGCTGTGGCGTTCACGGGAATCGTTACTGTGTTTTGCTTAGCCGGGTCAAAGGTGTAGGAGGCAGGGGAGACCAGATTCGTGAAGGCTGTAGACTGCTGGTTATGTCCCAGCACCTGGATGGTTTGGGTTCGTGCAGCCCACAGGCTGGACGGGTTCAGCTTGATGACAACCGAGCCAATTTCGGCATCGGCCCCAAGGTCCACGGTCAGTGTACTTGGGTGCCCGCCGCCTTCCCAATAGGTTTCGATATCATTGTCGTTGGCATTGGCGGCCGTATAAGTGAAAGTAGACGAGGATGCTGTAACCGGCTTGCCTGCCGCCAGATTGGTTCCTTCCCCTCCGCCGGGATTCTGTTCTTTAACAAACCGGATCCAGTTCAAATGAAAATCGGCACCTCCGGCAAGCAGGCGAAGCGTCTGCTGTCCCGCCTGAAGGGTGACCTTCGCAGTTACCGTTTCCCAGTTCTGCCAGCCCCCGGTGTCCGGAATTTCCGTTACGGCGAGCGCCGACGATCCGGACTGCAGCCGCAGCTCGCCGGTTCCGGCGCTGCCGGCAATCCGGTACTGTACGGTATACGTCCCCGCGTTCTGGACCTCCACCAGGTAATCCAGCCAGTCTCCGGCGTGCATCCGGCTTACATGCTGTCCGCCGCCATCATCTGTTGTCGCTTCCGTCTCAATGCCGCTCATTGCGCTGTAGTGTTCGGCTTCAATTGTTCCTGGAATTGTCAAGGGAACCGCTGCGGGTTCTCCGTAAACTTCCAGTTCGGCAATCTGCCCGGCCGGCCAGCCGGTATTGGCGGTCACCTGGATGCGTACATACCGTGCATTGGCAGCGGGAAAGTCAATCGTCACGGTATTTGCTGCGCCTGGATCAAAGGTGTAGCTTGCCGCAGATTTCAACTCCGTAAAATCCGTTCCGTTAACACTGCCCAGCACGGACAGGGTCTGGGAGCGGTTTTCCCAGCCTGCCGGCAGCTTCAGGACAACCCGGTCGACCAGGACGGTGTCCCCCAGATCAACTTGAGCCCATTGCGGAAACGCGTGGTTTGAGCTTTCCCAATACGTTGTCGGATTGCCGTCCGTGATGTTCGACACAACATATACATCGGCATGTCCGGATGATGCAGCCGGCTTGCCGGCAGCCAAATTCGGCTCCGGAGCGGCTTGAACCGAACCGGAAAATCCTAGCGGGGCACAAAACGTTCCGAGAAGCAGCGTCAGCATACAAATCCATGCGGTGATCCGTTTGCGGTTCGTCACAAAAATTCATTCTCCCTTCGATTTGAAGTTTCATGAATCCCTAGCAGGCTTGCGGTTGTTTACACCTTGACGGCTGGATACAGGCTGCAGAATCATCATAAATCAGGATGTTCTTACAAAAAAAGGAGTGTTTCTATCGAAATGATGTGCGGGACTATGAACCAGCTCCACATTTTTGAGAAAAGCCAACTCCGTACAAATGCACATAAGGTGCTGAGACATGGACATTGGGTTCCCGCACCGGTTTGGCTAATCTGAAAAGGAGCGGCGTCAGGCCGGTTCTGACAAGTTAAACAACATACATAGGGAGAGGGCGGAGCATGCCGAAAATTGCGGACAGATATTTGGCGGTTGATCCTTGGAAGGTTGTGGAGGAAGGATTTGATCCTGCGCGCAACCGGGTTTCCGAGTCGATTTTTTCACTGGGGAACGAGTATATGGGAGTGCGCGGTTATCCTGAGGAAGGATACGGCGGGGATTCGCTGCTGGGCAGCTACTTCAACGGCCTGTATGAGGAGAGCCCGGTCACGGCGCATTATAAAGGAATGATTAAGTCGCTGCGCTTTATGGTCAACGCGGCCGACTGGCTGTATACGCGGATTACGCTGGACGGGGAGACGCTTGATCTGGCGGTAAGCCGGTTCTCGGATTTCCGCCGGGAGCTTGATTTCAGAAACGGAATATACAGCCGGGAACTGGTATGGCACCTTGCAAACGGAAAAAACCTCAAGCTTGCCTTCGAACGTTTTGTCAGTATGAAATCGTCGCATCTTGGCGCCCAGCGGATCACATTTGAACCGCTGAATTTTTCGGGCGCGGTGACGGTGCGGACGGGGGTGGATTTTTCCGTGCGGCATGAGGACCAGGACCGCCGTTACTGGGAGATGCTGCAGCGGGGCGAAGAAAACGGCATCACAGCTATGCTCGGGCAGACGGTCCAGACCGGGAACCGGCTGTTCTCCGGGTTCAGGCTGTATGCGCCGGATACGCTGGAGATGAAGCCGGTTAAAGGCGACCGTTTTATCGGCAGGGAGCTGACGCTGAAGCTGGAGCAGGACCGCCGGACGCTGATCGACAAGCTGGCCGTCAATTACGCCGAAAAAGACCCGGACCGCAAGCCATCTGAGGTGTGGGAACACGGGCTGGCGCTGGCGTCGGAGCTGGCGGCCGCCACAGGCGGTTATGACGAAGCGGCCAAGGAACAAGCTGCGTATTGGGCCCAAGTCTGGGCGGATTCCGACATCGTCATTAAAGGCGATCCGGAGAATCAGCAGGGGA
Organism: Paenibacillus nanchangensis; assembly: GCF_046543445.1. Lineage (NCBI taxonomy): Bacteria > Bacillati > Bacillota > Bacilli > Caryophanales > Paenibacillaceae > Paenibacillus > Paenibacillus nanchangensis. Next base: position 318,818 of record NZ_JBHOFD010000001.1, on the reverse strand, counting down.
TCCGTTTTTGTATTTTTCAGCTGTACCAGACGTACCACGGGGATAACCCGGGCTTCAACATCGGCGCAAAAGGTTTAACCGGCGAGGCGTACCGGGGACTGGCTTTTTGGGATACGGAGTCGTATTGCCTGCCGTTTTACATATTCAACAACCCGAAGGCGGCCAAAAGCCTGCTTGAATTTCGCTACAACTCCCTGGCGGAAGCGCTGAAACGGGCAAAAGAGCTGGACTGCGAAGGTGCGTTTTACCCGATTGCGACGATTGACGGCACCGAAAGCTGCGATCTTTGGCAGCACTCCAACCTGCAGCTTCATGTCGGGACGGCGATCGCCTACGGGCTGCGGCATTATGTCAACATCACGGGAGACAAAGCGTTTTTGTATGAAAAAGGCCTGGAAATGCTGATTCAGATCTGCCGTTTCTACGCGACCCGGGGGCAGTGGGGCCAGCAAACCGGGAAATACGGGTATTTTGGCGTCATGGGTCCTGACGAATTCCAGCTGATGGTGAACAACAACGGCTACATTAATTTCATGGCCAAAAAATTGTTTGAATACACGCTGCAGTCCATTCGCGAAATGAGAGCGGACTTGGAGGCGGAGTTCCGGCTGCTGGCGGACCGGCTGGCTTTGACCGAAGCGGAGCAAGCTGACTGGAGTGCTAAAGCCGAACATATGAAAATCCCGAGGGACCCGGTAAGCGGCGTGTTTGAGGAGCATGACGGTTTTTTTGACCTGCCGCATCTGGATATTCATTCGATTCCGGTTACGGAGTTCCCGCTGTATTCGCATTGGTCTTACGACCGGCTGTACCGCTACGACATGATCAAGCAGCCGGATGTGCTGATGTTCCTGTTCCTGTACAGCAGCGAATTTACCCGAGAGGAAAAACGGGCTAACTACGAATTTTATGAGCCGCGCTGCATTCATGAGTCGAGTTTGTCCCCGTCAATTCATTCGATTTTGGCGGCGGAAATCGGCAAGCCGGAGGAAGCTTACCGGTTTTTTGAGTTCGCGACCCGGCTCGATCTGGACAATTACAACCGGAATACACGCGAAGGGCTGCATACGACGTCGATTGCGGCGGCCTGGATGAACATTGTCTACGGATTTGGCGGCATGCGTTCCGACGGGGAAAAGCTGCTCCTGAATCCAAGCATCCCTGAACAGTGGGACAGCTACCGCTTCCCGGTCTCCTTCCGGGGAACGAAGCTGAGTGTAGAGGTAAATCAGGAGCTGGTGTCCATTCACGCGGTATCCGGCGGCGAAGTGGCAGTCGTGTTGTACGGTGCCCCCTGCGTGATCGGTTCTTCGGGGGTTCAGGTTCCTTTGCGGAAGGCGGCGATGGCATGAGCTGGAGCATTCGGGAGGCGGGTTTTGATCCAAGCCGGATTGCAGCCAGCGGCAACAAATTTATGACAGGCAACGGTTATCTGGGCTGCCGCGGCACATTGGACGAATTTGCAAAAACTGAGCTGACGGCGGTTACGCTGGCCGGCTTGTATGACCAGGTGGGGAACAAATGGCGCGAGCCGGTTAATGCGCCAAACGGCTTGTCCACCGCTTTGTTCTGGGACGGAGCGCCGCTGAGCGTGTTAACCAGGCAGCCGCTGGAGCACACGCAGGAGCTGGATATCCGCCATGCGGTTCACCGGCGGATGACGAAATATGGCGTTCCGGGCGGGGAGACGGTAACGGTCCTGTCGGAGCGTTTCTGCAGCGCGGCGCGGCTGAATCTGATCGTCAGCCGCATTTCCGTCACGTGCAGCGCAGGCGGCGAACTGACGATCCGGACGGGAATCGACGGTGACGTATGGGACATCAACGGGCCGCATCTGGAGCGGCAGGAGACGGGGGAACATGGCGGAAGTCTGGCCGCCACCGGCTGGACGCATGAGCTGAATGTGCCCGTGTCCGTGGCGGAGACGGCAGAGGTTGCTGACCGTGTTGACTCTGCATTCGGAATCCCAGCAATCCTCCATGAGGGACCCTCCGTTTACCGGGAATACCGGCTGGCCTGCCGCGCGGGGGAGACGTATACACTAGTCAAATACGTCTCGGTAGTAACTGGGCTGGACTCAGAAGGGGATACCGGTGAAGAAGCGGTCCGCTTGAGCTTAACCGCACGGGAAATCGGGTATGACCGCCTGCTTGAAGAGCATAAGGAGCGGTGGGAGCATAAGTGGAGTTTGTCGGACGTCTTGATTGAAGGAGACGAAGCAGCGCAGCAGGCGCTGCGGTACAGCATGTATCAGCTGCATATTATCGCCCCTGGACATTCGGAACACCTGTCGATTCCGGCCCGGGGATTATCCGGGCAGGTCTACAAAGGGGCGGTGTTTTGGGATACGGAGATATTTATGCTGCCGTTTTTTCTGCACACGCAGCCGGAAGTGGCCCGCAATCTGCTGATGTACCGCGTACATACGCTGGACGGAGCCCGGCGGAAAGCGGCGGAATACGGTTATGCAGGCGCTTTTTACGCTTGGGAAAGCCAGGAGACGGGCGACGATGCCTGCACGCTGTTTAACGTAAACGACGTGTTTACCGGGCGGCCGATGCGGACTTACTTCCGGGATAAGCAGGTGCACATCAGTGCGGATGTATCCTACGGCATCTGGCAGTTTCACCGCTTTACCGGCGACACCAGGCTGCTGCTGGACGGCGGGGCGGAAGTGGCCTGGGAGGTCGCGAAGTTTTTTTATTCGTATGCGTATTTTAATCCGCTCAAACAGCGTTATGAAATCCTTGATGTTACGGGGCCCGACGAATATCACGAGCGGGTGAACAACAATGCGTTCACCAACCGGCTGGTGAAGGAAGCGCTGCGAATCGCCTTGGAGGCGCTTGAAGTCGTGAAGACGCATGATCCGGAAAAATATGAGGGGCTTACTGCCGGCGCGATCCGGCCGGAGCAGATTCAGGACCTGTTTGACCGTCTGTATGTTCCGCAGCCCGATGTTCATACCCTTTTAATCGAACAGTTTGACCGGTATTTTGCGCTGGAGGATATTGCGCTTGCTGAACTGAAGGCGCGGATGCTGAATCCGCACGAATATCTCGGCGGCGGCAGCGGGCTGGCCACAACGGCGCAAATTTTGAAGCAGGCCGATGTGGTGCTGATGCTGCACTTATTCAAAGAGGATTATCCCGAAGCTGTCAAAAAAGCCAACTGGGCTTACTACGAGCCCCGGACTGAACACGGTTCGAGTCTGAGCTCCTGCATTTATGCGCTCGTGGCTGCGGATACCGGTTCTCCGGATTGGGGTTACCCTTATTTTATAAAGACGGCGACAATCGACCTGACCGGCGATTCCAAACAGTATGTCGGGGATTTGTACATTGGAGGTACACATCCCGCAGCCAATGGCGGCGCGTGGATGGCGGCGGTGCTGGGGTTTGCGGGGCTGCATTATGGCGGCGGCGATACGGTGAAGCTCCGGCCGTCGCTGCCGGCGGCATGGCGTGCGGTGGAATTCCCGCTGCGGATTCGCTCTAACGGGTATCGGATTCGAGTCGAACAGCGGCGGGTCGTCATCCGGCCGGAAGCGGCAAACCGGGAGGAGCTTACGTTCGTTATTTCAGGCGGAGGATCTGGCGAGCCGCGGAAGTTTTTTGTAAAACCGGGGTTAGAAGTGTCGGCTGATTACTGAAGGGATGGTTAAAGGGCAGTCCTACAGATTCAAAAAAAGGGAGAGAGATATACCGGATGCTGGATACAATGAAAGGTGCAATTTTTGACCTCGACGGTGTGATCGTTGATACGGCCAAATACCACTATCTTGCCTGGCGGTCGCTGGCGAACAGGCTGGGCTTCGAATTTACGGAAGCGCATAATGAACGGCTGAAAGGCGTCAGCCGGATGGAATCGCTGCGGATTTTGCTGGAGATTGGCGGTGTGGAGGCGCAAGAGGCCGAGCGGCTGCAAATGGCCGAGGACAAAAACAAGGAATATGTTGAATATATCTCAAAACTGCTTCCCGATGAAATCCTGCCCGGTGTGCGGGATTACCTGCTTGCGCTGCGGGCGCGGGGCGTGAAGACGGCGATCGGCTCAGCCAGCAAAAACGCGGCGTTTATCTTGACGCGTCTGGGTATTGCGGAGCTGTTTGACGCGGTGGTTGACGGGAACAAAGTGTCCCGGGCCAAGCCGGACCCTGAAGTGTTCCTGCTTGCGGCTGCGGAGCTGGGGCTGCCGCCGTCCGGCTGCGTCGTATTTGAGGACGCTCAGGCGGGAGTGCAGGCCGGCTTGGCTGCCGGCTGCCGGGTTGTGGGAATAGGCAGCCCGGAGATTTTGGGTGCAGCCGATCTCGTTGTCGGCGGGCTAAAAGATTTGGCGGGATAAGGCTAAGGCGTTTGCAAATGAGGGGGGAGGCTCCGGTCCATAGGATCGGAGTCTTTTTGCGTAAGAAAAAACGTACATTCACGTATTAGGGTGTGTACGCAAACTGTAAATTAAGAAAATAAGGGTCAGTCAAACGATTCCGTGATGGGTTACGAAACGCTATCCACCCTGGATCTACACCTGTTTATTGACAGATTGATCTACGACCCCTATCCTGTGACACACCACACCCGCGGCGGATGACCACAGAACGCGATACCGAGGTCTTTAGAACGCGATGCGGAGGTCTTTGCGGAACCAGCGGACGTTATTTCTGAAATTCTTGGGCTTTGGTATGCCTTGGCGGACTCCAGATCCGTTATTCGTACCGAAAACATGCAAACTATGCATCCTACGCGTAAATAGGTGCATCTGAGTCCGAAACTTTGCCAAAACACGGAATAATCAGCAAATAGGGCCTTCTGAGTCCACTTGCACCCACACTTTCTCTGGCGGTTACAAAAGGCGGGAATCTGGGATGAAATCTGAAGCATGAATGCTTTTTTAATAAAATGAAAAATTATCAGCGTTTGGCAACCCGCTATGACAAGACAGCGAGCATGTTCAAGGCTTTCTTGGCGTTGATTTCGATGAGGTTATGGCTGAAGTAAGTTTGCGTACAGACTCTAAATAACGTGTTAGTTGTCTTCATGTTTGTATACTTTATCTCCCGCATCTACGCCATATCTGGGCGCCATAGCGTATTGATAAATTCTCCCGTCCTCTTTCCGGTAAAAATACCGGGAGCTCATATCGTCACTAAAGATCACCGTGGTACTCACTAAGGGAGCTTTGCCGATGTGTGTGTTAATTTCATTAATCTCTTTTTTGGTATAGCCTTGTTGTTCGATGAGGTAGGATTCAACTTCTCTGCTTGTATTATATTTAAAGATTTGAAGCCCAGCCATAGTTAATCCGGTTATAATGACGAAAGACACGAGAAGTACACGGCGCTTGTTCATAAGCCAACCTCCGATGTTGGTGACAAATTCGAATTCTATGTACCGCCCGGACGATAGTGTGCAAAATTTATCCGCTTTTTGCTGAATTTAAGAGGAGGTAAGTCAAGTGGAGACACTTCACAGGAAGTTTATCGAACTGGGGTTGCCGCATAACTATACGATTCTACAGGTGGAAGAAATGCTGGTGAACGAATACGCCGCTAAAGAGATTCCAAAATCAACCGTTGCGGATTTAATTAACGACCCCCAAGTCGATTTCCATTCCATAGCCAAGTGTTTTGACATTGATGGTGAGAACATACTAAATAACAAATTCAGTGATACCGAAAAAGCAATTCACCAACAGTATGCAAAAGACCACTCAAATCATCCTTCCGTTCACACGGCAACGGACTGGGCTAAAATGCAGGCTGGAAAACTGCTGCGCGTAGTTCTGATAAGCAATGATAATCAAACATTAAGCAGCTTTACGATACAGGGTTTATGCAATAACCTTGTGACCGATCTAGCGGTCATGCAGGGAATCTCCCCCGAGAACTGTACGCTTAACAATGAGTATTATAAGAAATATCTTCAATTGCTGCAAAGCAAAGGACTTCTGTAAAGTAACGGCACCCCTCCGCCCGAGAAAAGACTATAGTAAAAAGGACTGGCCGAGTAGGGTACATTAGTCCAGCATCTTACAAGCGCTTACAATTAGGGTACTGGGCATTTAGGTATCGGGCGGCGGAGGGTTTGTTTCAAACCGGATAACGTTTTGGGTCATGGCCGCGCCCATCATAGAAACCCCCACAATTTCCGTAGAAACGCACATCCTTGCAGATTTGAGATGTTGATATAGTTAGATTGCCGGAGGTGTGTGGCAGGTGAAGGCAGGATGGAAAAATCCATGGGCTCAAACGAGCCTGAAGCAGCGAATGATCCTGGTTTTTCTGGTGCTTGTTGTGCCGTTGTTTGCGCTGAACACGTACGGCAATTACAGGGCCGATCAAATATTAAAGCGTTATGTGACTAACGCGTACATCGAGCTGAACAAGCAAAATTTCAAGCTGATCAGCCGGGATATTGAGTCGATTAACAAGGTGGCTTCGACGGTGTTTCAGCATCCGCTGGTACAGCAGCTGGACCCGGGAGACGATATGTCGGAGCTGGAGCGCGTCAAAAATTACGAGCGGCTGGAAAATCTGCTGAGCTATTACTCCGAAGAAACGGACCAGCTGGAGCCGCTGTATTATTCGCTTTATGTATATGATCCGTCCAATTCATACAGCTTTGCGCCGTATTATCCCGAGTCGAGAAAGTCAGGGGTGTACTTTTTCCTTGATGAGGAAAAGCCGGAATGGTTTGACGAGGCGGTCGCCAAAAAAGGAAACGGCTATCTGCGGCTGATTGACCATCTGTCGCCCCCGATCCGGGGGCAGAAAAACCAGCAAACACTCGCCTACGTCCGGGCGATCAACAATATCACCAAAGCCGGCACCATCGGCGTGCTTGTTGTGTCCAACGTGAATGCGCGGCTGGGCGGTTCAATGCAGCCCGTGACAGTGCCGGAGGGCGAGCTGTATTTTACCGACTGGAATAACCGTATTCTGAATGCTACGACGCCCGAGGCGGGCGGTGTGCTGGAGCTGCCGCCGGAGGTGAGCCCGGACCATTCGCAAAGCGGAGTAAAGGATGTCATTACCGACGACTTCATTTATGTGATGAATTACAACTATGCGCTGCAGCAAAAGCTGGTGTACAAAGTGCCGGTCAAGGCGCTGCTTCAGCAGCAAAACGAAATCAAGCGGATTATTTTGCTGCTCTCGGTCGCTTATTTTGCGCTGGGGCTCGGCATGATTACCTACTTCTGGCGCTCGCTGATGACTCCGCTGCAGAAACTCGTCTCTTTCGTTAGAAGGTATGAACCGGGCGCTTCGGTCCCGGCCACGCCGGTGTGGCGCAGGAACGATGAAATCAGCGTCCTGGTGTCGAGCATTTACGAGATGGCCCGCCGTCTGAACGGGCTGATCCATTATAAATACAAGATGGACATTAAGCAAAAAGAAGCGCAGCTGCAGATTTTGTACCAGCAGATCAACCCGCATTTGCTGTACAACACGCTGGAGAGCATTTATTGGAAAAGCACGATGGAAGGCAACACCGCTTCCGCGGAAATGATCAAGGAGCTGTCCAAGCTGATGAAAATCAGCCTGAGCCGGGGCAGAGAGCTGATTACGCTGGAAGAAGAGCTGGAACACGCCTCCGCTTATATCAGGCTGCAGGAGCACCGGTATGAATACGGGTTTCATGTAACATGGGATGTTCCCGCATCGCTGTATCCGTACAACATTCCGAAAATTACGCTCCAGCCGCTGATCGAAAACGCGATTATCCATGGCATCAAAAACATGGGCGAAGACGGCGAAATTGTGATCCGGGCGGCGGACAGCGGAGACTTCATGCAGATCCAAATTGAAGATAACGGCTATAAAACGGTGGATTGGGCCGCCATTGACAGGGTGCTGAACGAAGAACGTCCGAATCCATCCGCCGGGTACGGCATCCGGAATATTCATCAGCGTATCCGGCTGCATTTTGGTCCGGACTACGGGCTCAGTTATTCGGGCCGCCCGGGCGGCGGCACAATTGTCACCCTTACGCTGCCGAAGACGGAAGGTTCGGGGCAATAACCAAGAGGAGGAAGCGGCATGTACAACATTTTGGTCGTCGACGATGAACCGCTGATTTGCAAAGGGCTGGCCGGATTATTGACCGCATCGGGACTGGAGGTCGGGCAGATTTTAACCGCCCATAACGGACATGAAGCGCTGGATTACGTCCGGATGGAGGACATCGATCTCCTGGTCACCGACATCCAGATGGGCGAGATGAACGGCATTGAGCTGATGCATCAGGCCAAAATGCTGAAGCCGTGGGTGCAAACCATCGTCATTTCCGCCCATGAGACGTTTCAGTATGCCCAAATGGCGATCCGGCTCGGCGCCAAGGACTACCTGATCAAACCGCTGAACAGCGAGCAATTTCTGGACTCCGTCCGCAACGTGCTGCTGAAAATGGAGAAGCCGATGCCGCAAATGGAGGAATGGCTGAATGCGGAGCATCCCGAAAGCTTCCGGATGGAGCTGCAGCCGCCCGAAAACGGCGAGCGGCTGAACCGCCTGCTGAGCGACGGAACCGGACTAGGGGGACAGGACCTGGATGGCTGGCAGGAGGAAATGGTGCGGCTGGGGCTGTCCGGTCCGTATTTTTCCGTCATTAAACTGAAGCTGGCGGCTCCGGCGGACACAGGCAGGGGGGCGGTCAGCGGGAGGGATCTGGAGCTGTTTCAATATGCGGCGCTGAACATTGTCAAGGAGCTGCTGCATCAGGAGTGGAAGGCGGTATGTTTTTACTCCGGCGAACTGGAGCTTGCAGTGATCCTGCAGTGGAACGATGCGGAATACGCCGAGCAGAGTATCAACAAAATCAATCAGCTGGAGATGATCGGGCGCAGTCTGCACCATCATATCCATAAATATCTTGGCATCCTTTGCACGGTAGGGATCAGCCAGATTATGAAAGGCGCTCCCTATCTTGACGTGCTGAGCCGCCAGGCGGAAAAAGCGATGCTGTGGAGCGGGGAGCACGGGGACTATCATGTGTTTTATTATGGCGATTTTAACTGGCATAACTACGCCCTAGACCCGACCCAGGAGGAGCTGTCCAGCCAGAACAACCGGATTGTCGAAGCCGCCAAACAATACATCGAAGCCAATTACGGCCAAAAAGGACTGACGATTCACGAGGTCGCCAAACAGAATCATGTCAGTCCCAACTACTTGAGTTATCTGTTTAAGAAAAACACCGGATATAACTTGTGGGAATATGTCATCAAGCTGCGGATGGAGGAAAGCCGGATGCTGATCCTGAACACGGACCTTCGCCGTTATGAGATCGCCGAGCGGGTCGGCTATGAGTCGCCGGAGCATTTCAGCAAGATTTTTAAAAAATATTACGGCGTCAGTCCAAGCGAACTCAAGAAGTAAAAACGGCCATACTTCACATAGTTTTACACATGTTCGCCAACCGGCCTGTTTCCTACAATGAGAAGTAGAGACACTACTTAGGAAATGAGGGAGACAGATGGGGGAAACGGCCATAACGCCAGGCGGCCCGCAGCAGAATGCGGAGGCGCCGAAACGGGCCCGGCACAATCTGCGGCGGGGGTGGAGCTGGAAAAAATACAGAATGGGTTACCTGTTTCTTGTTCCGGCTATCGCTATTTTTATCGTCTTTTTATGGGTCCCAATTATAAAAGGAATGATCTACAGCTTCTACCACATCGACTTCGTTAACGGGAACACCTTCGTCGGGCTGGACAACTATATCAAAGTGCTGAACAATCCCGATGTGCTGCTGTCGGTGCGGAATACGCTGTATTATATGGTGCTGTGTCTGGTGATCGGGTTTTGGGTGCCAATCGCGGCTTCTATCGCCATTTCGGAGCTCCGGTGGTTTCAGGGTTTTGCGCGGATTGCGGCTTATCTGCCATACGTTGTTCCCGGCGTTGTGCTGTACGGGCTGTGGAGATGGATGTACGATCCGGTGGGCCCGATCAACGCGCTGCTGGGAGCTTTTGGCGCGGATCCGGTATCCTTTGTGTCGGACAGCAGATGGTCGATGGTTTCGCTGGTTGTCATGGAGACGTGGCAGCAGTTTGGCTCCGCCATGCTGATTTATTTGGCCGGAGTGCTCAGCATCCCCCGGGACTGGTACGAAGCGGCGGAGATCGACGGTGCAGGCGTTTGGGCCCGGATCCGTTACATCACACTTCCGTCCATGCGCAGTCTGATCGTTTTGATGCTGATTTTGCAGCTGATCGGGACTTCACAGGCCTATCAAGCCCAGCTTGCCATGCTGGACGGCGGTCCCAACAAAGCGACGCTTACCTATGCGCTGCTGACCGTCAAATATGCGTTTACGCAGCTGGATTACGGAGCCGGTACGGCGCTTGGCGTGCTGATGTTCCTTGTGCTCGGCGTGCTTGGCATCCTGCAATTCAAGCTGAACAGGGAGGAATATTAGCATGAGAGAAAGAGGCATCCTGTCGCCTTCCGATATGCGGAAGCCCCTGAATATCGCCGTTTACGGATTGATGGTGCTGTGCATCATCGTCATGATTGTCACCATGCTGTACCCGATTGCGATGACCTTGTTCAACGGCCTGAAAAGCAATCCGGAAGTCAACTCGTTCCCCCCGCATTTTTTTCCGCAGGAATGGCATTGGGAGAACTTCACACGGGGCTGGGAATTCATTGATCTGCCGGCGTATCTGAAAAATACGATGCTGATCTTCATCGGAAATCTGGTGATGACGATTCTGGTGCTGGGGCTGGCGGCGTTCAGCATTTCACGCATTCGTGTGCCGCTGGGACGGGCGGTGTATTTTTTTATCCTGATGACACTGTTTATCCCGGCCTCCAGCTACATGATCCCGAACTTCGTGAACCTGAAGGAACTGGGGCTGCTGAACACGTATTGGGCATTTTGGCTGCCGGCCGGCGCAAGCGCTTATTACTTTTTGCTGATCAAAAATTTCTTTGACGGCATCCATCCGGAAATCTTTGAAGCGGCCCGTATTGACGGTGCTTCCGATTTCACCAGCTACATCCGGATCGCGGTGCCGCTGTCGATTCCGATTTATGCGACGCTGGCGATTTTTATTTTCTCCTCGGCCTGGAACGACTGGTTTTGGCCGTCACTGGTCATGCAGACGGAAGACAAGTATACGCTGGCGACGGCGATCTATAAATATGTCATTGCCGCACGGAGCCTTGACGCCAACGTCAAATTTACGATTTTGTTTATGACGATGATTCCGCCGATTTTTGTATTCCTGGTCTTCCAGAAGTTTATTATGCGCAGCGTAAGCCTGTCTGCGGTGAAGGGCTAAGTTGCAGCGCAGCGTAAGCCTGTCTGCCGTGAAGTGCTGAAGTTACGCTGCCGATCGTAGACCCGCACATGAATTGAATACGATTACACATCGAATAGGGCGGCAAACTTTTTTAAGATAAAGAAGTAGTTACCATAATCAATTAGCGAAAAGGGGAGTTTTCATGCGCAAGTCACACACACTTCTGCTGTGCCTCATGCTGTTCGGTTCGCTGCTCTCGGCGTGCGGCGGGGGCGGCAGCAATGCTTCGGGCAATAACGGCAACAGCGCCAAAAACGGAGCAGCGGGGGATTCGCCTACCGCCGCCTCAACCGCCGCGGCCAGCACCGCGCCATCCTCGGGGGACGACATTGCGGACCGTAAGGTTACGCTCAAAATCCACTATCCTCTGCCGGACGAAACGACGCTGCGCAAGCAGGAAGACGACAAAATCGCGCGGTTCCAGGCCAAGTATCCGAACGTGACGATTGTGAAGGACGACTGGGATTACGACGTAAACGAAATTGGGGCGAAAATGGCATCCAACGAAGCGCCTACCTTCTACAACACCTGGGCCACCGAAGCCCAGCTGCTGGTCGAACGGGGATGGGTGGCCGACATCACGGACCTGTGGAACAAATGGGAGTACAAGGACGAAATCAATCCAGTCCTCCAAAATCAGTTTATCGTTGACGGCAAAGTGTATGGAGTTACCCAAAACGGTTATGTGACTTCGACAGTCATTAATAAAAAGTTGCTCAGCGACAAAGGCGTAGTAATCCCGCCGCTGGACTGGACTTGGGATGACATGTATAACGCCGCAAAAGGGGCGGCTAATCCGAAGCAGGGCATTTCCGGCATCGCTCCGATGGGGAAAGGAAACGAAGCGGGCTGGAACTGGACGAACTTCCTGTTTGAAGCCGGGGGCGACATCCAGAGCAATGAGGGAGGCAAGCTGACGGCGACCTTCAATTCCGAAGCCGGGGTCAAAGCGCTGGATTTCTACAAAAAGCTGAAATGGGAGGCCAATGCCATCCCGCAGGACTGGGCGCTTGGCTGGGGCGACGCCATCAGCTCATTCAAACAGGGCCGCACGGCGATGGTGATTGCCGGAGCATTTGACGTCATACAGGCTGCATTGAACGAAGGCGGGATGAAACCGGAGGATGTGGTAGCCTATCCGATGCCTGCGGCGGAAAAGGGCGGCAAGCACTACGGTATTTTGGGCGGCAACTACCTCGTCATTAATCCGAACACGACCAAAGATGAGCAGGAGATGGCGTTCCGCTATATCACTTTTGACTATTTCACGGACGATGCGCTCAAATCGGTGGAAGACACGATTAAAGCCCGGAAAGACGAAGGCAAATATTACATCCCGACTCCGCTGGAATACTTCAGCGATGATTCGGAATATGCCGCCAAAGTAAAAGCCATTTACGATAAATACGACAATGTGTATAAATACGATCCGCAGCTCTTCAGCCTGCTGGAAGGCAAGCCGGAAGCGCAGTTTGGCACGCAGGACTATTATGCGACGATGTCCAATGTCGTTCAGGAATCGTTTTCGAAGAAAGGCACCAATTCCAAGGAACAGCTGGACGCGGCCGCCAAATACGTGCAGGAAAACTACTTTGATAAAGCGCCGAAGAACTGATTTCATTATTGAGCTGAAGAACTGATGTAATCATTAAAGGGTAACAGGATCAAGCAAAAAGAACGGTCTCCCGGATAAGCAAGGGCGGCCGTTCTTTTGTTGTATTGGCAGGTCTTGAGGACACCGCCGGCTTATTCGTCGATCAGCGGCGGCTGGGGCACATGTTCGGGTGCGCTGGGGATAATCCGCAGCTCGCCTTCTTCGTCGTATTCGGCGTAAGCGATCAGCCGGACATCCGGAAAGCCCCGCTCCTGCAGCGTTTCCCGCAGCCAGGACTCGTCCTTCCGTAACCGCCGCAGCGATTCACGCTGCGCCGTCCCTTCTTCCACAAGCGGGATCGGCAGCTTAACCTGGCGTTCCTTCAGCTCCAGATCCTCGCGGGTCACCGCCTCATACGGCGGCTTTTTCATCACGCTTAAGGAGCCGTTGGTCTCATAGATGGCATAGGCCACCTCATTCATTGAAAAAATATCCTTCGAGCGCAGCATCATCCGCAGCTGGTCGAAGTCAAGGTTGTTTTTCCGCAGCTTCGACAAGTCGATTTGTCCGTCGCGAATCAAAATTTCCGGTTCGCCTTCGAGCGGCTGGCGGAGCCGTTTGTAATGCTGGGTCAACTTCTCGAACAGGATCGACAGCCCGGTCCACACGGCCAGCGTGAACACCAGCATCAGCCAATTATGCTTGTCCTCGTAAATCGTCTCGCCCACAAGATCGCCCAGAATCACCGCCGAGATGAAGTCGAAAGGGGTGAGCGCGGAAATTTCTTTTTTGCCGAGCAGCCGGGTCATCGCCCACAATCCGACGAAACCGGTCACCAGCTTCACCAACATCGGGAGTAGATTATCCACCTGTCGACGCCTCCTTGGCTGCAGACCGGACAAATTGCCGCCTGCATGATATTGCTATCCATTTAACCAAAGCGGTCCCATCTATAACACAGGAAAACATGGGAACAAGCCCGGGCCGTAACGGCCGCGGGCTGAACGTCCTGGACATAGTGAGAAAAGCCTGCTGAACAGGATGGAAAAGAGGGGAGGGAACGGAGCGGTCAGCGGATTTACGCCGCGGTCAGCGAATCCACGCCGCAATCAGCCCCACGTATTCCTTAAGCGCGGTACCGGTCTGATTCAGCGCGCCCGGGGAAGGGGAGAATTTGCCCGGATACAGCCGCAGTGAGGCGCTCGCCTGGTAGTCGGTCGGAAAAGGTGCCGGCTTCATCCCGGCGTTGTTAAATTCCACCATTGCCCTCGGCAGATGGAATGCGCTGGTGACAAGGATGGGATGGCTCAGTCCTTCGCGCACCAGCAGCTCCGCCGTGAACCGGGCGTTCTGCTCGGTATTAAGCGACCGGTTCTCCACCAGAATCTTGTCCGGCGATACGCCGAGTCCGATCAGCTGCCTGCGGGCGATATCCGCTTCGTTCCCGCTGTCGGCAAACACGCTGCCGCCGGAGAACAGGATCGGCAGGCCGGTTTCCCGGTGCAGCCGCACCGCGGTGAGCAGCCGGTTTGCCGCCGAACCCAGCAGGTTGCCGTCGCCGTCCAGATCCGGGGTGCCGGCGGTCGCTCCGCCTCCAAGCACGACGATGCTGTCTCCTTCCGGCCGAACCGGCTGCTCGTATCGGCCTTCCAGGCTGCGGATCAGCGCGTCCCCGACCAGGCTGGTGGTGCACAGGTAGAACAGCAGCGTTACGGCCAGCAGCATCCAAGCCTGCTTCCGGGCATTCCGCCACAGCCACAGCGCCAGCAGCAGCAGGAGCACGACGAACAGGCCGGGGGGAAGGACAAAGCTGTACATGAATTTGATGAAATAGATCAAAACCTAACCGCCTTCCGCTGGATAATTACACTGTTCAAATTGTACCATCCCGGCGTTGAGCGGGCCAGTCCGCTGCCAAGCCGCCGCCAAGCCGCAGTCAGTCCGCACCCTAGCCGCCGCCAGTCCGGACCATCATGAAAGTGAATGATGTCACATTCATGTCGCTTTTTTACGGCAGCCTACCAACGTGTAATCATTATTGACACAAAAAATAGGATAAATTAGGATGGGATCAGAAGGCGGAAACGCTCAGTCTGCTGCTTAGATTCAGCAAGATACAGGAAGTTTTCATGAAATTCTACCGTCACAGCATGTTGTTTTCGCTAATTTTCACTTATTTTCGTTTAAGCTGTTTCAGCAGAAGCGGCGGCCGGAAAGGCCGCCCTCATCACTACCGAAGGAGTGAAAGGCAATGGGGGAAATGCGAATCGAGAACCGGCTTAAAGAAAAGGTGTCATTGTCCAGACAATATCCAATTTATCTGGGGGATACCATCGGCGTGACCTCCCAGTACCAGCGGCTGCATTCGCATGACGTGCTGGAGATCAATATGATCAAATCGGGGACCGGGTATTACATGATCAACGGCGAACGGTATGATTTTCAGGTGGGGGATATCCTGCTGATTAATTCCAACGACCTCCACTGCGCCTACGAAACCGGTAATCTGGTCATGCAGGTCATCACGTTTGACCCTTCCTGGTTTCTGGGCAGTCTCCGCTGCGACCCCGAAATTCTATGCCCGTTTAAGGAAATGGGCGTCTACTTCCGCAATCTGCTTGACCGGAACCATCCGCAAATCGGCCTGCTGCGGGATCTGCTGCTAAAAATGCAGGAGGAACATGAAGCAGAGCGGCCCTCCTACACCTCGGTTGTCTATTCGTACCTGCTGCAGTTTCTTGTGTATGTGAACCGCTACTTCCGCCAGGACAATGTAACGAAAACCAAAAACACGGTCACTGACCTTCAGCTCGAAAAAATGCGGCGTGTTACGCAGTTAATGGAAGAACGTTTCGCGTACCCCTGGACGCTGGAGGAGCTGGCTTCCCTCGTCTACCTCAGCCCATCCCGTTTTAGCGACATTTTCCGCCGGACCGTCGGCATGCCGCCGCTGCTGTACCTCATTCACCTCCGATTGGAGAACGCCTACTCCCTGCTGGAGTCCACCGACCGTAAAATCGTCGATATTGCGATGGAATGCGGCTTCCGTACTTTGTCCAACTTCAACCGGCTGTTTAAACGCCATATTGGAACCGAACCCAGGAATGTCCGGGGCCGTTCCGGCTCGGCTTGCAGTAAGATAGTGTTAGTTTTTGAGCACTTAGGCGGAGAGTCGCCGGTACAGGACGCATAATATGGAGTTAGATAATATAACCCGAAAAGTTACAGCTATTCACACGCATAAGGGGGAAGGGAGGTCACCATGCAAAAAGTTGCCGTTCAAATCGAGCTGGAGAAGAAACCCCGCAGGCCGTCTTTGCTGAAGCGGATCATCCGTCAATGGGACTTGCAGCTGATGGTGGTGCCGGCGCTGCTGTTCATTATCGTCTTCAGCTACATTCCGATGTACGGTGTCCTGATGGCATTTCAGGATTACAACATGTTCAAAGGATTTACAGCCAGCCCTTGGGTGGGCGTCAAGCATTTTGAAATGTTTTTTAATGCCCCCGAGTTCTGGAATGTGATGCGCAATACGATTGTCATCAGTCTGCTGAAGCTGTTGGTCGGCTTTCCGGCACCAATCCTGCTGGCGCTTATGCTGAACGAAGTCCGCAGCCGGGTGTTCAAACGCACGGTGCAGACCATCAGCTATTTACCCCACTTTCTGTCATGGGTCATTGTCTCCGGATTTGTGATGTCCATGCTCTCCACCGAAAACGGCAGCATCAATATGCTGCTGCAGAAGCTGAGTCTCATCGACCATCCAATCAGTTTCCTGTCGCTGCCCGAATACTTTTGGTCCATCCTCGTGACAACCGGCGTCTGGAAAGAAATCGGGTTTTCCTCCATCGTTTATTTGGCCGCCATTGCCGGAATCGATCCGCATATGCACGAAGCGGCCGCAATGGACGGCGCCAGCCGGCTTAGACAGATGTTTTCCGTCACCCTGCCTACCATCCTGCCCGTCATCATTGTTTTTCTGATTCTCGCCATCGGCAATCTGCTCAGCGCAGGTTTTGAAGATATCCTGCTGCTTGGCTCCAACCCCGTACTCCGGGATGTCGGGGACGTTATCGACACGTACGTGTACCGGATCGGTATACAAAACAACCGTTATTCCTATGCGACGGCGGCCGGGCTGTTCAAATCGCTGATCGGGGTCTTCCTCCTCGTCGGCGCCAACTACGCCGCGCGCAAATCCGGCAACAGCCTATGGTAAGGCAAGAATGGAGGCATGCAATTCATGAAACCGACTTTCGGTGACAAAGTGATGACGTCAATCATCTACGTCCTCCTGGCCATTCTGGCGTTTGCCGCATTTTATCCGTTCTGGAACGCAGCGGTGATCTCGTTTAACAACGGGACGGATACGATGCGCGGCGGCGTGACGTTTTGGCCCAGGCAGTTTTCGCTGGAGAACTACAAGGTGGTGTTCGAGGACAGCCGGCTCGTAAACGGCTTTATCATCTCCATCCTGCGGACGGTTGTGGGTACGCTGGCCTCCATCGCGGCGACGGCGATCTTCGCTTACGGGATGAGCAAATCGGAGCTGATTGGCCGCAAGCCTTACATGGTTATGTGCATCATCACCATGTATTTCAGCGGCGGTCTGATTCCAAGCTTTCTTTTGATCCGCGAGCTGGGCATGTTCAATACGTTTTGGGTCATGGTGATTCCAGGACTGATCAGCGTGTGGAACATGATTATTTTCCGGACCTTCTTTAAGGGGATTCCCGCGGGGCTGGAAGAATCGGCGCGGATCGACGGCTGCTCCAACTGGGGCGTGCTGTTTAAAATCGTGCTGCCGCTTTCGGGTCCGGTGCTGGCGACGCTGTCGCTGTTCACCGCCGTGTATCACTGGAACGACTGGTTTACACCCAGTATTTATATCAGCAACACCGACCTGATGCCGATTCAGACCAAGCTGCAGCAGATTCTCAACTCGAACATCATGAGCGAACAGATGGCGCAGCTGGATGCGGCGGCCCAGGGACGGATGAACAAGATGCGCGCGGTAACCACCAAATCGCTGTCAATGGCGACAATGATGGTTGCGACGCTGCCGATCCTGTGCGTGTACCCGTTCCTGCAGAAGTATTTTGTCAAAGGCGTCATGGTCGGATCGCTGAAAGAGTAGCTGGCGTAAGAGCGTATGCTTTTTGCCATAGATAGCAAATCGAAGGGGGACTTGCGATGAAATCCGGTATAAAAAGGCTTCTCTCATTGACGGCGGTAATCAGCTTGGCGATTGGACTGACGGGGTGCTTCAGCAGCAATAATGCGCCTTCGAATTCGGCCGACCCGGCGGGGTCTGGCGGTAACGGCAACACGCCCAAGGCGGATGCATCCGCCCAAAGCGGGTATGAACTGGGCAAGGAACCGCTGGAGTTCTCGTTCTACGGTCATTATGACTGGTATACGATGCCAAACTGGGGCGATGACCTCTCGTCCAAGTGGATTAAGGAAAACAAAAAGGTTAACGTTGTTCCCATCAGCTCGGGCGGCAATGCAAAGCAGAAGCTCAGTACGATGATCGTCTCCGGGGAGCTTCCGGATGTGATCTGGACAGAACGCGGGGCCGACGTGGAGCAGCTGCGGCAGGCCGGGGTGCTGGTGCCTTTTGACGATTATCTCGATAAATATCCGAACCTGAAAAAATGGGCGGGCCAAGAGACGCTCGATATGCTCCGGTCCGAAGACGGCAAGCTGTATCAGTTCCCGAACTGGTATACGACCCAACCGAACGGCAACACCGGTTATCTGGTCAATAAAAAAATCTACAACGAACTTGGCGCGCCAAGTCTTGAAACAACGGAAGATCTGCACAAATATTTACTGGACGTCAAAGCGAAATATCCGGATGTCATTCCGCTTGAAGTTGGACAGGGTGCCGAAGGGATCGATGTGCTGTCGTCCGCTTTTGCCGAAAACCGGCCTTATGCATACAGCGCACTGAGCATGATGGCGATCCCGAGCGGAAGCGAAATGACGTCCGTCTTCAAAGATGAGGCTTTCCGTTCGTCGCTTGTTTACGCGAACCAGCTGTACCGGGACCGGCTGATCAGCCAGGATGCGTTCACCCAGACGATGGAACAGGTGGAGCAGAAAGTAATCACGGGCAAAATCGCCGTTTACGCAGCATCCAGTCCAACCGAATTCGGGGCGATCGGCAATGCGCTTCTGAAGGAGCAGGACCCGGAAGCAGGCTACATTATGGTGTGGCCGATTCACAAGCCGGGCCTCGACAAAAACAAGATTTTCCCCGGATCCTACAACCAGCTCGGCTGGAACGTCAGCGTCATCACGACGGCGGCCAAAAATCCGGAAGCGATTTTCGCCTTCCTCGACTGGTACACGGGGCCGGAAGGCCAGCGGATCATCATGTGGGGACCTGAAGGGCTCTATTGGGATGGAACGGATGACGAAGAAGCGCCGCTTTTCACTGAGAAATTCACCTCCGATACCAAAGGGCGCGATGAGCTGATGAATGCCACCGTCAATCTGCAGTGGACCGGCAACACCGTCTATGTCGATAACTCCAAGATGAAATTCGAAGCCTCACTGCCGGAGGACAAGAAAAGCTGGGAAACGAAATGGCAGTCCGAAATCACTTGGAAAACACAATACGATACGACGGAATTCGTTAATCTGGCGCCGTCCGGTGATTCCCAGGAAGGTATTATCTCGCAAAGCGTAAGCGAAATTTACGAAAAAGCGAGAGCGCAAGCCGTGCTGAACGCCGGTAGCGAAGCCGAGGTGCTCTCCATCCTCGATAAAGCGGACGAGGACGCTCAAAAAGTTGGATATGCGGATCTGCTGAAGTTCAAAACGCAAAAGTGGCAGGAGAACTTGAGCAAGCTTGGCAAATAAGCAGAAAAAAGACTATGACGCAATTTCGCAAATAAACTACTCACCCGCGAGACGCCGGGCCTTTAGGCAGCGGATGCTGTGCCGCAGCCAGGGTCCGGCCGATGCGGGCAATGGGAGCGGGAGACTGTGAACTACTATTTGGGCGTTGACGGAGGGGGCAGCAAAACGCTGGCGGTCGTAACCGATCAGGCCGGCCGGATTATCGGGCGGGGGGAAAGCGGCTGCGGCAATCATCAGACGGGAGCGGATCGCGCCGAGCTGAATATTCGTTTAGCGGTGGACCAGGCGATGAAGCAGGCCGGACTAAGCCGCGCGGATATAGCCTTTGCGCTGTTCGGGCTGGCCGGGGCCGACCGGGAAGCCGATTTTCGGATTCTTCGGCCGATGATCGCGGGGCTGGGTTTCCAGCGCCACGGCATCGTGTGCGATACAGTGATCGGCCTGCGGGCCGGGACACGCCAGCCCGACGGCGTGGTCGTCATCTGCGGCACAGGCACCAACTGCTACGGAATCAACCGGCTTGGCCAAGAGCTGCAGATCGGCGGGTTTGGTTATGCCTTCGGCGATTTTGGCGGGGGCTCGGATCTGGCGGTGGAGGTGTTCCGCTCCGTCATCCGCTCCTGGGAGGGGCGGGAAATGCCGACCCGCCTGTCGGAAGCCGCACTGAAAACACTCGGCTTCCAGACGGAAGAAGAACTGTTCCATCACTATCTGGACCATAAGAAACGGATTCCGCATCATCTCGCCAAGCTGCTGTTTGACGTGGCGGAGCATGATGAAATTGCCCGGGCCATTCTCCGCAGGCAGGGCAGGGAGCTTGGCCTGACGGCCGCCGCGGTCATCCGCAAGCTGGGGATGGAGCGGGACAGCTTTGACCTGGTGATGGCGGGGAGTGTGCTGACCCGGGGAGACAGCCGTTTCGTTGTTCCCTACATTGAAGCGGAAATCAGTCTGGTGGCTCCGGGCTGCCGGCTTGCCATGCTGACGCTTGAGCCGGTGGCGGGTGCAGTTTACTTGGCGATTGAGCAGGCCGGGGGTACGGTGCCGGATATCGTATATGACAATATGCACCAACAACTTTCTGTAAAGGCGGCGAATGCGGTATGGGTCAACGATTGAAAGTAGCGGTGATCGGGGGAGGCTCCTCGTATACGCCGGAGCTAATCGAAGGTTTTATTCTGAATTACTCCACGTTTCCTGTAACTGAAATCGTCCTGGTTGATATCCAGGCAGGTTTCCGCAAGCTGTCCATCGTCGGGCAGCTTGCCCAGCGTATGGTGGCCAAATCCGGGCTGCCGATTGAAGTGAAGCTGACGCTGGACCGGCGCTCCGCGCTGGAAGGCGCGGATTTTGTCTCCACCCAAATGCGTGTCGGCATGCTGGAGGCCCGGGAATGGGATGAGACGATCCCGCTGAAATACGGGATGATCGGGCAGGAGACGACGGGACCGGGCGGGATGATGAAGGCGCTGCGGACCATTCCGGTGCTGCTGGAGATTGCGCGGGATATGGAAGAGCTGTGCCCGAATGCGTGGCTGCTTAACTTTACAAACCCGGCGGGAATGGTGACGGAAGCGATCAACAAACATTCCAACATCCGCTCAATCGGGCTCTGCAATGCGCCCATCGGGGCTTATAAATGGCTGTCCTCGCTGTATCAGGTACCGCCTGAACGGATCTACTGCGAGTTTGCGGGACTGAACCATCTGCACTGGATCAGCCAAATTACCGTGGACGGCGAATCGAAGCTGCCGGAGCTGCTGGCTAACCGGGACGGATATTCTGCCCGGAATGTGCCGCAGTATGAATGGAACGCCAGCCTGCTGCGTACGGTTGGTGCGATTCCGTCTTATTATTTGAAATATTATTATTTGCACCGGGAGCTGCTTGCCGAGCAGCAGGCTTCCGCCGCCAAAGGCGAAACCCGCGCGCAGGTGGTACAGCGGCTTGAAGATGAGCTGTTCGATTTGTATCAGAACCCGAATCTGGCCGAAAAGCCGAAGCAGCTGGAGCAGCGGGGCGGGGCCTATTATTCGGAAGCGGCCGTCCGGCTGATGAACTCGCTGTACAACGACTCGGGCGATATTCAGACACTGAATGTCCCGAACCGTGGAATTCTGGATTTCCTGCCGGACGACGCCTGCATTGAAGTCAACTGCGAGGTACGCAAGGACGGCCCTGTTCCGGTGCCGGTCACAGTAGTCCCCGAAGCGGTTAAAGGCCTGATCCATGCGGTAAAAACGTATGAACAGCTTGCGATTCAGGCCGCGGTCACCGGCTGCCGGGAAACAGCGCTGACTGCGCTGGCTCATCATCCGCTGGTACCGTCGGTGAATGATGCCGAAGCGATGCTGGACGAGATGCTGGAGCGGAATCAGGCGTATTTGCCGCGTTTTTTTGAGCATGCGGCCAAGTAGGCGTTCCGCAAGTAAGGCAGACATACCGCATGTAAGCTTACCGCAAGTAAGCATGCGCGCCAGCAAGGTTGCAACTAAGTGAGTATGCAGCCTAGAGTCTGTACGCAAACTTATTTCAGCCATAACCTCATCGAAATCAACGTCAAAAAAGCCTTGAACATGCTGGCTGTCTTTTCATAGCGGGTTGGCAAGCGCCGATAACTTTTCATTTTATTAAAAAAGCATTCGATTTAATGCCGTTTTTTATAAGTATCCTTTAAATGCCGTTCTCTATAAGTATCCTTGTCGTAAGCTCGTTTCTTATACCGGTTTCGCTTGCTCGGAATGACGGGAGTTGCGTTTTGTTTTTTTAGCAAGGCAATCATTACACCGGTGTCGTAAGCCCGATCGGCCAACACTTCTCGATTCTGTAGCTCCAGGGTTGAAGCATTTCGTAACCCGTCACGGAATCGTGTGATTGTCCAGGTGTGAATTCAAAGCGTAGGTACAAGTTGACGGACTCAGAGGACCCTATTTGCTGACTATTCCGTGTTTTGGCAAAGTGACGGACTCAGATGCGCCTATTTACGCGGAGAATCCATCGTTTGAATGTTTTCGGTACGAATAACGGATCTGGAGTCCGCCAGGCCTACCAAAAGCCCAAGAATTTCAGAAATAACGTCCCCTGAGTCCGGAAAGACCTCTGTATCGCGGTTCTGTGATAATCCACTGCGGGTGCCGGTAATGGTGGGCTGTTTCGACGAGCACCCGCGGCAAATGTGCATTGCCAGCCTTACTGGAGAGGATTCGTAGATCGATACGACGGTTCAGACACTGAATGGTTCGCCTGCCGGATTCACTAGACTGAGCAGGCCGCGAACTGGCTTAGAGAGGAGAAGCGACAATGACGAAACCCGTTCCGACGGAGCTGAGCCTGGAGCAAAAAGCGGCCCGGCTCTGCGTAACCGGTCTCCCCGGTCTGGTGGCGGACCCTGCCTTTTCGAACAGATTCGCAAACACAGGTTTCGGCGGCATTGGCCTGTTTACGCATAACATTTCGTCGGAAAAACAGCTGCGGAAGCTAGTGCAGGATGTCAAGGAGAATGCCCGCCGAAACGGGCAGCGGGAGCCCTATTTTATGTCCATCGACGAAGAAGGCGGGAGCTTGTCCAACCTGAAGGCCTTTTATCCGCAGCTGCCGGGCAACCGTGCGGTAGGTCTCACCGGGGAAGCTGACTGCGCTTATGAACACGGCCTGCTGCTTGGCAGCCAGCTTGCTGCGCTTGGCATCCCGATGGACTGGGCGCCCGTGCTCGATGTGAACACGAATATCGGGAATCCGGTGGTCGGCATCCGGTCGTTTGGAGAAGATCCGGCGGTGGTAGCGGATCTTGGAGCGGCTTACATCCGGGGGATGCACCGGGCGGGGACTGCCGTAACTGCCAAGCATTTTCCGGGCCATGGGCAGGTGGACGGCGATTCACATGTGGAGCTGCCCTACTGCGGACTAACTCTGGAGGAGCTGAAGAAGGGACCGCTGCTGCCGTTTGCGGCAGCAGTACAGGCTGGAGCGGAAGCCATCATGGTGGCGCATATTGTGTTTCCGGCCATTTCTGAAGCCGGAGGGCTGCCCGCGTCGCTTAGTCCGTTTTTTGTTACCCGGCTGCTGCGTGAAGAAATGGGTTACGAAGGCATTATCTGCACGGATGATGTGGAAATGGGGGCAATCCGCAGTACGTATGAGCCTGAAGCGATCGGCGAGATGGCTATCCAAGCAGGAAACGATCTTGTGCTGATGTGCCATACCCCTTCCTTTCAGGACCGGGTGGCGGCAGGTATTGTGGAAGCGGTAAAAGCAGGCCGGATTGCGGAATCCCGGCTTGATGCCTCCCTTGCACGGCTGGAGCGGCTGAGCGCAGCCATGGCGGAACTTGCTGACCGGGCGGACCCGGTGCCAGCCGGGGAGTGGACGCGGCGGACGCTGGAACTGGCCCGGCGCACGGTACGGGTGAGCGCCGATCCCAAGGGGCTGCTGCCGGTCACGGCAGGACGGCGGTATGCCCTTGTGCTGCCGCGCCCGGAGCGGTTTACCTTGGCGGATAACTCGCATACCACGGATGTACCCCTCCACCGCCTGCTTGAAGCCAAGGGGCTGGAAACCAACGAATTCAGCTGTCCGCTTCATCCGTCAGACAAAGACATCAATCGGTTAATGGAAGAATTAAGTTCGTATGATACCGTGATTATGGGAACGCTGAATGCCCATCTGCATACCGGCCAGCTGCGTCTGGCTGAAGCCGTCTCGGCGGCGAAACCGCTCATAACCGTCTGTCTGCGCGACCCTTATGACAAAGCTTATCTGCCAAATGCAGCGGCGTGTGTGCTGGCCTGCTCGGCGGACCCTTCGACGCTGGAAGCGGTGGCTGATCTGATTGTGGCCCGCTCCGCAGTACCGGAGGAGTAGGCTGCCCGCGCAAGTGCAGAGGCCGCCCCCGGACTCACTACCCCAGTTGAACAGGAGCTGAAACGAATGACAGCTGAACACCCGGATCTGGACCGGATCCGCAAAAAAGTCGGCCGCATGTTTATGTGCGGATTCGACGGCATGCAGCCAAGCGATTCCATTCTAAAGCTGATTTCGGACTATGAAATCGGCGGCGTGATTTATTTCCGCCGCAACATCGGGTCCGTTGAACAAATCCACGCCTGTTCCTCAGCGCTGCAGGCCGCATCTAAGGAGCCGCTTTTGATAGCGGTAGATCAGGAGGGCGGCATGGTGGCCCGCATTGAAGCCGGCGTAACGCTGATGCCCGGCAATATGGCGCTGGGGGCGGCGGGCGATCCGGCGGCTGTACGGCAGGCCGCCGCCATCGCCGGAGCCGAGCTGCGCCACATCGGCATCAATATGAACTTTGCTCCCTGCGTCGACGTGAACAACAACCCGGCCAATCCGGTGATCGGGGTCCGTTCATACGGCGAATCGCCGGAGCTGGTCGGCGAGCTGGGCGCCGCGGCGGCTTCGGGTTATATGGAAGCCGGTGTGGCCGCCACTCTGAAGCATTTTCCCGGTCACGGGGATACGGACACCGATTCGCATCTGGCCTTGCCCACGATCCCGCATGACCGTGAGCGGCTGGAACGGGTTGAGCTGGCGCCGTTCCGCCGGATTATTGCGGAAGGCGTCGATGCTGTGATGACGGCTCATGTCGTGTTTCCGGCTTACGAGCAGGCGTCTGTTCCTGCGACGTTGTCCTCCCGCATTTTGACGGGACTGCTTCGGGAGCAGCTTGGCTTTGAAGGCGTGATCGTTACCGACTGCCTGGAGATGAACGCCATCTCGTTAACCGTCGGTGTAGGGAAAGGAGCGGTTGAGGCGGTAAAAGCCGGCTCCGATCTGATTTTGGTCTGTCACCGTTATGACCGCCAGGTGGAGGCGATTGAAGCGGTGGCTGACGCCGTGCTGCGGGGAGAAATTACCGAGGAGCGAATTGATGCGTCCATCCGCAGACTGCGTCTGCTGAAAGCCAAACGCTCGATTGGGAACGGCAGCGCCGGAGACTTCGAAAGCGTCCGACCCCAGCTCGCAAAGTCTTCCTCCCTGCAGCTGGCCGAAGCATTTAGCGAGCGCAGCATCACGCTGGTCCGTGATGAAGGGTTCCTCCCGCTGGATCCGTCCGAACCGGTGTATGTCGTCTGGCCGGAGGTCCGGGTGGCCCATGAGGTGGTGGAGGCGCTGCATGAAGAGGTGACGTTAGGCCGGGCCCTTGGCGAACTGCTGCCGGAGGTCAAAGAGCGTATTATCGACGTCCATCCCGACACCGCAGAAATCGGGGACGTACTGCGGGAGAGTCTCACGTATTCCCAAATCGTCGCCGTAACCTATAATGCCGGGTTTTCGCCAGGCCAGCAGGAACTGGTCCAGGCGCTGCTGGAGCGGGACGGCGTACGTCTTATTGTGCTGGCGGCGCGCAATCCCTTCGACTACACCGCGATACCCGGCATCCGGACTTATCTCGCAAGCTATGAAAACAAACCGCCGGCGATGCGCGCCGCCGCCAAGGTGCTGACCGGCCGGATTCCGGCCCGCGGCGTGCTGCCGGTCACTGTCGGCGAATACCGGGCGGGGACGGGCAGCACGGGATAAATAGGCAAACGGCCGCCTGGATAATCCGGGCGGCCGTTTTCAGTCTGTCCGGCTTCCGGAGCGGCCGGAAGCGGGCGGGCTATTTTCTTTTTTTGCGCCGTTTGACCGACGATACGGTACAGATTTCATCCTTCACACTAACCACCGGTACATGGTAAGGCATGGGCACGCAGTAGTGCTGTCTAATAATTTCAATGGGATGTACGACCTGCACCGGCTGCGGGTGAAACACCGGATCGTACACCGTTTGAGTGGGGGCAACAACCGTCTGTGGGGGACAAGGGGAAGACCAAGGCATTGTTAACTCAGCTCCTTTGCTCTAGTACTTATCCCTATAGTACGCTGGCCCGCATCTTCCGCCTGTACATTCGGCCAGTTAAGCGGTAAATAGGCCCGGAAATCAGGCGGTTGTCCATACTAAGCCGCGACTGCCATGACTGCCAGCTGCCTTAAGTATTGACTGCCAGATTGCGGACAAACGGCTTTAACCCTGGCTGCCAGTCAGGCGGCCGTTTGTTATTTTACTCTGAAGGTTTTGTGTGCCAGCTTGCGGACGGCAGTTGTCGATGCCGCCAAATATACAAATGACACGGTAATAATGAAATAAGCAAAACCGTTTGTGCCCGCAAACCGCAGGCTGATCACTGTCAGAAAGGAGATAAGGCCGCTCGCCAGCAGATACAGCGGGTTTCTGACGTTAAGTTCGGTGGAATAGGGCTGGAGCAAATAATACAGGCTGAGATGATAAGCAGAAAAAAATAACGACAACGCGAGAATACCGCCAGCGAGGAGCAGGCCTTCACCTGCCGCCATCGGTGCACCGGTCAGCCAAAACAGGATCAGCACAGCAGCGGCAAGGGCCGCCGCCGGAATCAGATTTAAACCCGCGAGGCGCAGCAGACGAATCCGGTAATGGGTCCGGACCGCGTCCGGCTTTTTGTAGAAGCCGTACCGCAGTAGGGGCAGATCACAGTTGTAAAACATCGCTTTGCACACCTTTTCGCCAATCGACAGAAAATACAAAATCATCATGGAAAAGGGCAAGACGGTCCGCCGCAGGAATCCGGCCACCTCTGCTTTTTCGTCAGGCAGGAACAAAATCACGCTGACGCCAACCAGGAACACAACCAGGATTGCCCACAGCCGCTGCAGAACCGGCCGCAGCAGAAACCGCCGGTGGCGTTCAAAAAACAGCGCGTTCAAATACGTGTAACCCGTTTTGTTTTCGTGTTTCCCGCTCTGCAGCCGGTCCGCCGAGATATCCCCGTCTTTGATGGAAACGGAAGCGACCTGGACGTCTTTCACCATCTGCCCGACGTTCAGAAAAGGATCATCGATTTTGGTGATCGCCTCCATCGCGGCAGGGTACCGCCGGTAGCGGATCAAGTAAGCGGCTGCTGCCCCTGCCGCCAGGAGCAGGAGCGCGGACAGCGGGTGGAACATCAGCCGGTCCACAGCCGGCTGCCAGCCAGCAAGCAGCGGCAGGAACGCCGCGGCAGAACCAAGGCCGATGCCGATCCACACCCACACGCTGTTTTTAATCAGGTTGATCCCGGTTTTGTCGAACACAACAAGATGCAGCGCTTCCGCGCCAAGCCGCCAGCTTGTGACGAGCACAGCCAGCCAGACCCCCTGCCATACCGGACCTCCAAGCATAGCGATGGTAAGCGACAGGGCGGCGGCATACGTCACCAGGAACAAGCCGTACCGCAGGAGCAAAAACGAACGGACGTAACGGGCGGCAGGCATACGCATCAGCTTGACGCAGACGTATTTTTCCCGTTTCGGCTCCAGGATGGCGGCACTTGCGAACAGGGCGGCTCCAAAGCTTAAGCACAGAAAAACATGCAGAAAAGAGGGAAAAATGGCCAGCCCCGGCTCCCTGTCCACAAGCATCATAACAGGCAGCCAGATGACTATGAACAGATAGGCGAGTTTCGTCGCCACAAATCCCAGCGCCCCCAAAATCATCGTCAATGCCGACAGCTTGCGCTTCAAGGCCATGTTCGCATAAAAGCCGTCGCCAAGCAGCCTGCCGATCCAGGGCAGACGCTGGAGGTAGAAGTAGAGGCGGTTGGTCCACGAAACGATACGGAGAACGGTGATGCTGCGGATCGTATCAAGCATGGCTTTCATCCTTTAAGAGGGCGATGATGCGCTCCTCGAATTCTTTTTCCTCCCGGGTGCCCGGCGGAACCTCTTCCAGCCGTCCGTTGTTCAGCAGAACAAGGTCGTCGCACAAATCGGCGGCCAGCTGCAAAATATGCGTGGAAAAAATAAGTATATGATCCTGCTTCATTTCCCGCAGCAGTTTTTTGATCTCCAGCGCCACAACAACGTCAAACGAAGTCAGCGGTTCGTCCAGCAGAATGACCGGCGGGCGTGTAATAAAAAAACACAGCATCTGCACTTTGTTTTTCATGCCGTGCGAGTACCCTTTAATCAGCCGGTGACGGTCCTCGGGCTCGATTTTGACAATGTCGAAGTAATCATCTATGCTCCGCCCGTCCAGGCGGCGTTGTCCTTCGCCATTGATTTCGATAAAAAACTTGACGAACTCGTAGCCGGTAAGAAATTCCGGAAGAATCGGCAGCGAATAGACGTAACCTATATCCTCCTGCCGCAGCTCGCGCCTTGTCTCCCCGTCCACCAGATAAAACGATCCGCCGTCAATTCCGGCTTCCCCGCTGAGACAGTTAAACAGCGATGTTTTGCCCGCGCCGTTGCGTCCCAGCAGGCCGTAAATCCGCCCCTGCTCAAAGGTGTGGGTACAGCCTTTCAGCACCTCTTTGTCCCCAAAACTTTTGCGTATCCCGTCCAAAACCAGTTTCATCCCGGTTAGCCGCCTCCCTCTGTATCATGAATATGTATATGTGACTTGACCTTAAGCAAAAAAAGAGTGGTACCGCGCCAAATGCACAGTCCACCCTGTATTTACGAACAAACGGTCCGGGACGTTTCAATCGATTCCGGCTATGAAGCCGCCTTAATTCTTGAAGCTGTGAATCGGAGCCGGAATGCGGCCGCCGCGCGCGATGAACGGGGCGCAGTCGAAACCGTTCACCGGCATCACCGGCGCATAGCCGAGCAGGCCACCGAATTCGACAATTTCGCCAACTTCCTTCCCGATCACCGGAATGATGCGGACGGCGGTTGTCTTGTTGTTGACCATGCCAATCGCAGCTTCGTCGGCGATGATGCCGGAAATCGTCGCGGCGGACGTGCTGCCCGGAATCGCGATCATATCGAGCCCGACGGAGCAGACACAGGTCATGGCTTCCAGCTTCTCCAGCGTCAGCGCGCCGCGCTGCACCGCTTCAATCATGCCGTGGTCCTCGCTGACCGGGATGAATGCGCCGCTTAATCCTCCTACATATGAGGAGGCCATCACGCCGCCTTTTTTTACATTATCGTTTAAAATCGCGAGCGCAGCCGTCGTTCCCGGAGCTCCCGCTTCCTCCAGCCCCATCGTCTGGAAGATTTCGGCGATGGAATCGCCAATCTCCGGTGTGGGGGCGAGCGACAGGTCGATAATGCCAAACGGCACGCCCAGCCGCTTGGAGGCTTCCTGGGCGACCAGCTGGCCAACCCGGGTGACCTTGAAGGCGGTGCGTTTGATCGTCTCGCACAACGTCTCAAAATCCTTGCCTTTGACCTCATCCAGCGCGCGTTTGACAACGCCCGGGCCGCTGACGCCTACATTTATGACGCATTCGCGTTCCCCGACGCCGTGGAAAGCGCCCGCCATAAACGGGTTGTCCTCAACCGAATTGCAAAACACAACCAGCTTGGCGCAGCCGATCGACCCCCGGTCTGCCGTCCGTTCGGCCGTCTGCCGGATGATGTCGCCCATCAGCTTCACCGCGTCCATATTGATGCCGCTGCGGGACGAGCCGACATTGACGGAGGAGCAGACGCGTTCGGTGACGGCCAGCGCTTCCGGGATGCTGTCGATCAGCATGCGGTCGCCTTTGGTGCAGCCCTTATGCACGAGCGCGGAGAAGCCGCCGATGAAGTTAACGCCAACTTCTTTGGCGGCCTTGTCCAGCGTTTCGGCAACAGGCACAAAGGAATCGGTATGCAGCCCGCCGGCCGCAATGGAAATGGGGGTAACGGAGATCCGCTTGTTTACGATCGGGACGCCGAACTGGCGTTCCAGATCTTCTCCGGTCCGAACCAGGCGCTCTGCGGAGCGGGTGATTTTGTCGTAAATGTTCCGGTTGAACACCGCGACATCCGAATGCGCGCAGTCCATCAGGCTGATGCCCATGGTAATTGTCCGCACATCCAGATTCATTTCGCGGATCATCGTATTTGTTTCTTGCACTTCTACACGCGAAATCATGGGAGGCCTCCTTAAATGCGGTGCATGATATTAAAAATGTCTTCGTGCTGCAGCTTGATTTCGACGCCAATGGAGGCGCCAAGCGCCTGCAGCTCTTCCACCAGTGTCTCAAATGCCTGGGTCGGCTCGGTAATGTCGACAATCATCATCATATTAAAATATCCCTGAATGATCGTCTGCGAAATGTCGAGAATGTTGACGTTATGCTCCGCGAGATAAGTGCAGACGGCAGCAATGATGCCGACTTTGTCTTTGCCAAGTACCGTAATAATCCCTTTCAATGCCAAAAGCCTCCCTTATAAGTTCGCTCCGCTTCCCCAAATGGAAGGAACGCGATTCGTTTCGCCTATTATGGCAAAAGTTGCGAAATGCGGCAATGGTCGTTTTGTTGAATATTTTTGGCGGGTTCATAAGGTGTATGAATACCATTGGTGATGGATGCATGATTCCAACGAGCAGCGGGCGAGTAGTAGGCGCCATGTTTGGCAGAAAGGAAATTCACAAACACCGGCGTACCATTACCCCTGCCGGCTTCAGAGCAAAGATCTATTGCGCACTGGCCTGGGTTCTGGTAATATGCGGAACATATTAAACGAGAAATGAGGGAATAGAATGCGACAAACCAACTTGAACACGAATCGACAGGGAAGCCGGGCAGATCAATCCATTAACAATAATAATATCCGGAGGCGTCTCGCCAATCCTTATGGCGGTTGTGTGACTGCGGCGGTTTAGCGCTGCTAAGCTGTTTCCTAATAACCGATGTGGGACGCCTTCCAGGGAAGGCGGAAACAAATGAAGTCTTTGAACACGGCAAAAGTATATAATTTTCTCAGTTTTATGATGGCACTTGCGAGCAGCACGATTTTTACTACATACAGCATTTATTATATAACGCGTCTTGGGCTGAATCCGCTGGAGCTTGTGCTCGTCGGAACGGTGCTGGAGGTGACCGTCCTGCTGTTTGAGGGAATCACGGGGGTGGTTGCGGATTATTACAGCCGTAAGTGGTCTGTAATTATCGGCGCTTTTGTTCTCGGCTGCGGATTTCTGTATGAAGGGAGCATTGTCTGGCTTGGGGCTTTTGACGGCTCCGGTTCCGCGGTGGGCTGGGTGCTGGGGGCTCAGGTCATCTTTGGCATCGGCTGGACCTTTGTCAGCGGCGCAAACACGGCATGGATGGTCGACGAGCTGGGCGAGGAACAGGCGGGTGCTGTACTTGTCCGGTCCAAGCGTTACGAGCTTATGGCCAGTCTGCTAGGGATTCCGCTCAGCGTGGCCCTGTCTACAGCAGCCTCCAATGCTCCTTATCTGGCGGGTGGCGTAATGTATTTGGCGCTGGGAGCAGTACTGGTGTTAAC
Source organism: Paenibacillus nanchangensis (assembly GCF_046543445.1). NCBI lineage: Bacteria > Bacillati > Bacillota > Bacilli > Caryophanales > Paenibacillaceae > Paenibacillus > Paenibacillus nanchangensis. The sequence goes on along the minus strand of NZ_JBHOFD010000001.1, from coordinate 286,807 downwards.
CATGCGTGAAACAAAATTTGTCCGCCCTTCGCGTCCGGCGCGGAGCAGCATGTTTGATGGACTAAAAGGCATGAAGGACACCTGGGTCAGCGGACTGCGGACGATCCGGGGCAACCGGCTGCTGATCCTGCTCACCGGGGTGACCCTGGTAACGGGAGCGGCATCGGAAGGATATGACCGGCTGTGGGAAAGCCTGATCCTCCGGGATATCGGCTTTCCCGCCAGCGGGTTATCCCCGGCAGGCTGGTTCGGAATGATTGCCGCGGCCGGAACCCTTCTCAGTCTGGCGGCGGTATGGACCGCGGAGAAATGGGTGGACTCAGCGCGGATGCGGCTGGTCACGGCCTTACTCCTTGGTCTGGCCGGCATCCGGGTCCTCGCGCTTGCGGGGCTTGCTTTTGCGCCGGGCTTTGGTTGGGCACTGGCGGCCGTGCTGCTGATCGGAACCGCTCAAGCAGTGGGCGAGCCTTACTACAATGCCTGGCTGAACCGGAACCTGCAGAGTGCGAACCGGGCGACGGTGCTGTCGATGATCAACCAGACCGATGCGCTCGGCCAAAGCGCCGGCGGTCCGTTTGTCGGCTGGGTGGCCGGACGTTTTTCTGTCCGCACCGGTATGCTTGCGGCCGGTCTGCTGCTTATGCCGCTGCTCGGTGTATATGGCGGCGTGCTGGCCCGCCAGAGACGTCAAGCCGCTGCCGGTAACGGTGACGGCGGGGAGTCCAAAACGATCTAGTATGAGAGGTTGACAGGGGGAGAACACGGGATGCCGGTAAACCGTGAAACCGGGAAACCGTGAAATCGTGAAACCAAAATCAGGTATCCGTTAACTTCATCCGCCCGCTTAAATTACGCCAGCGGCCGGCCCGATTAATCGGGCCGGCCGCTTTTTCATTTGTTTCCTATAGCTGCACCAAACTACACCGGGATGCTAAAAGTAACCGTTGTTCCTTCGCCGGGGCTGCTTGCGATCGTCAAGCCTTCGCCGTAACGCTGTTTCAGCCTGCGGTGCGTATTAACGAGTCCAATGCCGCGTCCAGCGTCCGAACCGCTCTCCAGGAGGCTTCGGACCTTGTCTTCGTCCATCCCGATTCCGTCGTCCGAGATCAGAAACCGGACGGCCGCAAGTTCGCTCCAGATCCGAATCTTCAGCGTTCCGCCGGCAGAACGCCCCAGCAATCCGTGTTTCACCGCATTTTCTGCCAAAGGCTGAACGGTCAGCGGAGGGAGCAGCAGCGAAAGTCCTTCTTCCACCTCCCACACCACCCGCAGCCGGTCTTCAAAACGTTCTTGTTCAATATACAAGTAGGCGCGGACAAGCTCCAGCTCATGTGACAGCGGCACCAGCTTGGCGGAATTAAGAAAATCAATGCTGATCCGCATATAGTCGATAAACGCATCTCCAAGCGAACGCATTTTGGCGGTATCGAATTCGGCGAGCGTCAAAATGGAATTCAGCGTATTAAATAAAAAATGCGGGTGAATCTGCGCCTGCAAATAAGCAGCTTCCATACGCAGGGCATCATTAACCGACTGCCTCAGCGCAGCGAGCGCGGCAACCCGGTTTTTCAGCTCAAGCGCGCCGACGGGTTTGGTGACATAATCGTTGGCCCCGGCTTGGAACCCCGCCGCAATATCTTCAGGTCTGCTTCTGGCGGTCAGCAGCAGGATGGGCAGCTCGGATAGCGTATACCGCTCGCGGATCATCCGGGTCAGTTCATAGCCGGACAGGCGGGGCATCATGACATCCAGAATCAGCAGATCCCAGGGCTGGGCGCCAATCAGCGTCAAAGCTTCATTTGCGGATGTCGCGGTCCGGATAGAGTAGGCGTCTTCTCCCAAAATACCCGACAGCACCTTCAGATTCACCGGGTCATCGTCTACGGCTAAAATCCGTGTCCGGCTGTCTCCTCCAGCCAGAACCTCCGCTCCCGGACCCGCCTGTTCATACCGCCCGGCAGCGGCTTCGTCGACCGGTGTCAGCAGCCATTCTGCAGCGGCCGGGGATGCTGCTTCCGAATTCGCAGACAAAGCGGCAGGGGAAGTGGTCAACGGCAGCGTGAAGCTGAAGACGGAGCCTTGGCCGGGAAGTGAATCCGCCTGCAGGGTCCCGCCATGCAAAGCAACGAGCTGTCTGGCGATATCGAGTCCCAATCCGATTCCTCCGGCTACCTGTCCCTGGGGGCCTTGTTCATAAGGCCGGAAAATCCGCTGTATCGTCTCAGCGTCCATCCCGACGCCGGTATCGGCGACACGTATAAGCATTGTGCCGGATTCCTGCTGGACGGCTCCGTCAATGGTGATTGTCCCCGCTTCGGTAAATTTGATGGCATTATGGATCAGATTAAACAGAACCTGCACGATCCGCTGCTCGTCCGCCCACACGGCAGGGAGTGACGGAGGAAACCTCAGTTCGATGGAGATATTTTTGCCGTCACTCAGATAACGCAGCATGTCGACAACGCCAGCGGCGGCGGATTCGATCCGGACAGCTCCCCGGTTCAGTTCAACCCCCTTGGATTTCAGCGTAACCATATCCAGCAAATCATCCACCAGATGAGACATCCTTTTGCCTATGGAGAGCAGCAGCTCCAGGTTGTTTTGGCTGCGTCCGTCGAGTACGCTGCGGCTGGAAGCCAGCACATCGTGGGCGATATTGACCATGCCGTGCAGCGGCGTGCGAAGCTCATGCGAAGTGTTCGCCAGGAATTGGTCCTTTAACCGGTCTTCCGCTTTCAACTGCTCATTCAGCCGTTCGTTTTCCGTGGAGTTGCGGATGTAACGTTTAAACCAATAGGCCGAAAAGCAGAGAATCGCTGCAATAATATCCACGGGGTAATAAATATTGCTGTGAGTCTTCATTAGCGGCATGGCGGCCCAGCCGGCGCTGGAACCGATGCTTGCGGCAGCCAGCAGCATATAGACGGTGTCTTTTTGCTGTGTCCGCACCATCCGGAAAATCAGAATAAGCGACCAGAGCATCGGCCCGAAATACAAAATCGGGAACATCAAAAACTTATAATAAGAGATGTAAATCCACTCAGTCGATACCATTAAAATGAACGCGGAGTACAAAGTCAGAATGGCTACATAACCTTGATACAGTCTGTTTTTTTGAGGACTTCCCGAAAAGAAGCGGGACATAAACAGAAAGAAAAAGGGCAGCCACAAATAAGTGAGAATCCGGATTTTGATCAGCCACGCATAGTTCAGCGACAGCCAAAGCGCAAAAATGGCATGGTTCGCCGTTATAACTGACAATCCCGCGGTGATCAGCAACAGGAAAAAGACCAGCAGCATGCGCTCCTTCCGGTTAAACAGGTAGATGATCAAGGTATACAAGGCATGCAGCATCAAAATAAAAAAGGTTGCCAGCTCAAAGCCGACGGAATAAAAATGCTCGTTATCGATAACTGACTGAGGCCCGAAACGGATGGATTTCACCATACCGCCCAAGGTGGGATGGTCGTAGTTGGATACCTGAACTAACAGATCGATTTGAGCGGGATTTTCTTTGTCATAGGTAGCGATATAGTAAATATTGCTCGGGATGGCTTCCGCAGAATCGCTTGCCGGCCGGCTAAGCGTCGGAATCTCCGTACCGTTGATTTCCATTTTTGATGCCGACTGAATATTCTCCACCCAAAACGACAATGGTTCGTCCGGGACGGAGTCAAAAAGGATCTGCAGGCGATAGGTCCCGTAGCCGAAAGAGGGTTTGTCGTCGTCAGGAAGCGCGTCGCTCCAGTCGCCCGGCACCTGCACGTAACCCTGCTTCAGCGGCTCGGAAGCAAGTAGATCGCTGTAGCGGACAAACGTTTCCGGGTAGAAGGTCCACTCCCCGTCGAGCGGGATGGAAGGAGCGCTGTGCCAGTTGATCCCGCGGAGATCCATCACGCCGTTGACGGCCTTTGGAGGATGGTCCAGATGATAAGGCTGATACCAGGCAAAACGGATAACGGCCAGAAGCGACAGGTAAACCAACATGATCAAAAGGTGTTTTATGTAGTGGATGATGGTTTTATTTTTCATGATTCCTTCAATTCGATCAAGCGGAGGATAATTCCTTCTAAGCTGTAAAAACAGCCGATAACAGCTGGTCGCCCCCTGTTTAGCCAAGCGGTTAGGCGGGGCCACAAGGGGCGAAACAGCTGCGGTGTAGTGTATTATTCTGACTCCGGAAGCTCTGCGGCCCAGTAGGAGGCTCCGTCCTCCGTCCGTTTCAGCCGGCCCGCATCGACCAGCTCGCGCCGCATGTGACATGGATCGCCCCAGATGTGGAGCGTGTTCAACCGCTCATTCACCTCCCGCTCGGTGAACATGCGGCCGCGGGGGAAGCTCGCTGCCATATGGTCGAGCACAAGCAGCTGGTTGCTTCGTTTTGCGGGCCAGGTGTGCACTATGCGTTCTGAATTCAAAAAGTTATCCAGCTTGTTTTTCATCGTAATCCCTCCTTGTTATTTAGCTGTACAACTAATTATACACATATCTAATTAAAGTTATATATAAGTATATGGTATTAAAGGGATTGGGTAAAAGATCCGTGGTTTCTGGAAGCCGTGGCATATCAAAAAAACCTAACCTCCTTTCTGCAAGAGGATAGGGTCATCAATGCAGCAGGCGAAGCAAATCCCGGCTGTAACCCTCCTGGCATTCCACCTCGATGGAGGCTGCTCCAAGGGACATGAACAGAGCGGCCAGCTCATGAAATTTTGTTCAAAAGTCTTATGATGAAACTGCTGGACCGGGTAGTAAACATCCGGCTTGTGAGGATGGGCAGCGTATAGGGTATCCGGCCGGGGATGTCCTGCGGAAAATTTTAGGCAGGGCGCATCCAGCGCGGACAACTCGATCACCTTGCTTTGTCTGAAATGCAGCCGGACCGCTTCAAATTCCGCTTCGGTTAAGGTATGATTTTGTTCTGAAAGCCAGGGAATGCAGCACGCGCACATTGCTTGTCGGGTTCATCGCAGAAGGCCACCTTTATATGAGAATATGGAACGATTATAGCGGGAAGCGGTAAGGGGCTACAGGATAATCAATGTAAGGATTTAGCATATATTAAGACGTTGTGTCCGCCATGCGGAAGGAGGCTGCTATGGGATTTGTGCTGAATGAAACAGTTATCCGGCATTTATGCGGCCGGTTCGCCTGCGAAGACGGAGAAGAGCTGCTCCGGGAAAGGGCCGTCCGCTTTATGGATGGCGATCCGGCGGTCGAGCCGTTTGTGGCGGATATCAGAGATAAAACGGAACGGTTCCGGGTACATGCAGATCTATCCGACCCCGAAGAAATCCGTGCGGAATGCGATTGTCCGGCCTATCACCCGGAGGATCAGTACTGCCGCCATATTGCGGCGGTGCTCTTGGCCTGCCACAGAGGGGAAAGCGTTCCCTCTGCTGTTCCGGGAAACGCCGGCTTCCCCTCGGTTGCCGACAAGATATTGGCATTGTTTGACGATGGACCCCGTATCCCGACCCGGGCGGGCCGCCTATTTGATTCAAGAACCGTGCTTGCGGCAGAGTTTTTGGTTAAGATTCAAACGTCAGGCGCCGTGACCGGATTTCTGCTGGAGTTAAAAATCGGTCCGAAGCGGCTGTTTGCGGTGAAGGAACCGGCAGTGCTGCTGGACCGGATGGAGCGGCGGGAGCCGTATTCGTTTACCCGCAGCTTCACCTACGATCCGGAGCTGTACAGCTTCCGGCCGGAGGACGATGCGGTGCTGCGCGTTCTGGCCCGCCTTGTCCACGGTGAGGCGTTATATCCGGAGATGCCTGATTCAGCGGGAGCTGGCAGAGGCATCTTTATACCGCCCTCCCGGTGGAAGGAGCTGCTGCCGCTCCTTCGGGCGGCGGGGTCTGCCAAACTGTCGTCCGGCGGAAGAGTGTACGAAGGTCTCCAGGCGGGCGAAGGCGTCCTGCCGCTGACCTTTGTATTCGACCGCGGCGCCGGGTCTGCGGAGGAATACCGCCTGACGGTCAATGAGCCGGAAGACTTTGTGCTGCTGCCGGCCTATGAGACGGCTGTGGCGGACGGTGTGCTATATCCGCTCACTTCGGGGCAGGCAAGCAAGCTGGCAGGATTAAAGCGGATTATGGAAGAAGCGCGAAGCAGCCGGATTCCCGTTCGTTCCGATACTGCGGAGGTTTATCTGGAGAAGGTGATTCCGAGTCTGCGCCGGATCGGCACCGTTCATCTTACCGAGCCGGTCTCCCGCCAGCTCGTCCAAACCCCGCTTAAGGCTAGCCTGTTTCTTGACCGCGTCAAGGACCGGCTGCTTGCCGGGCTGGAGTTTCAGTACGGGCCAATCCTCATTAATCCGCTGGAGCATACGCGGACCGTGAGGGAAGAAAACGGGCTTTTGGTACGCGACGGCGAAGCCGAACGGGAGATTTTGGAGCTGATGGCCCGCTGTCCGTTTGTGGAGACCGAAGGTGGTTACGTGCTCGCCGACCAGGAAGAGGAGTTTGATTTTCTCTACCGCGTGCTGCCGCAGCTAGGCAAAAAGCTCCGCGTCTACGCCACCACGGCGGTCAAATTGAATATGGAATTCATCCAGACCGCACCGAGCATTAAAGTGGAGCTGGAAGAACGGACGGAATGGCTTGAATTCTCCTTTGATATCGATGGGATTCCCGAGTCGGAAATCCGCCGCGTGCTGCAGTCATTGACCGAGAAACGGCGGTTTCACCGTCTGAAAAACGGGATGCTGCTGCCGCTCGATACCGACGAGTTCAGGGCCATAACCGCCTTTCTGATCGATCCGGATCTTGGAAAATGGGACAAGGCGAACCGCATGCGGGTGCCTGTGCTCCGGGGGCTGCAGGCTTTGGAGCATACAGATGACGGCCGGGCTGTCCGGCTCGGTAAATCGCTCCGGCTGCTGCTGGAACGGCTGCGGAATCCCGACCACACCGACGCCCCGGTTCCCGCAGGTCTTGCTCCGGTGCTGCGGGATTACCAGGTTTACGGCTACCAGTGGATGAAGACGCTGGCTTCCTACCGGTTTGGTGGCATTTTGGCCGATGAAATGGGGCTGGGCAAGACGGTTCAAGCGATCGCTTTTCTTGTGTCTGTACTGCCCGAAATCCGTCAGGACAAGCAGCCCGCCCTTGTGGTTTGTCCCGCCTCGCTGATGTATAACTGGTTATATGAATTCAGCAGATTCGCTCCCGGCCTTCGTGTAAATGTGCTGGATGGCAGCAAAGAAGACCGCCTCCGCAAATCCCGCCAGGAGGCGGATGTGATGATTACTTCTTACCCGCTGCTGCGCATGGATGCGGAGCAGGGCCGTAAAGCGGCATATCACACCTTAATTTTGGATGAAGCGCAGTTTTTCAAAAACCATTACACCCAAACGGCGCAGGCGGTGAAGTCGATTTCCGCACGCTACCGTTTTGCGCTCACCGGCACGCCGGTCGAGAACCGGCTGGAGGAGCTGTGGTCGATTTGCGAAGCGGTTTTACCGGGCTTGTTCCCGGACCGGCGGGCGTTTGCGGAAATGCCGCGTGAGACCGTTGCCAGGCGTATCCGGCCTTTTCTGCTGAGACGGCTCAAAGCCGATTGTCTGCGCGAGCTGCCGGACAAAATCGAATCCTTGCAGTCCTCGGCCCTGCTGCCCGAGCAGCGTACGCTCTATGCCGCTTACCTCGCGGAGTTGAAGCACGAAGCGCTGAAACATTTGAGCGCAGGCACGCTGAAAAAACAGCGGGTCCGGATTCTCGCCGGCATCACCCGGCTCCGGCAGCTGTGCTGCCATCCGGGGCTTTTTATCGAAGGGTATACAGGCAGCTCCGCCAAGTTTGAGCAGCTGCTTGAACTGCTGGAGGAATACCGGGGGCTTGGAAGACGGATTCTTGTTTTCTCGCAGTTTACGGAGATGCTGAAACGGATTGGCACTGAGCTGGCCGACCGGGGAATGCCGTTTTTTTACCTGGATGGCAGCACCCCTCCCAAGGAACGGGTGGAACTGTGCGACCGGTACAATATGGGCGAACGGGATTTGTTCCTGATGTCATTGAAGGCGGGAGGGACAGGCCTGAACCTGACAGGAGCGGACACAATCATCCTGTATGATTTGTGGTGGAATCCCGCGGTGGAGCAGCAGGCGGCCGACCGGGCGCACCGGATCGGGCAAAAACAGGTGGTTCAGGTCATCCGCCTTGTCGCCAAGGGGACGGTTGAAGAAAAAATGGTTGAGCTGCAGCAGAAGAAAAAAAACCTGATCGACGAGGTGGTCCAGCCGGGGCACGGCAACCTGGAGGGCCTCACCGACGAGGATATCCGGGAGCTGCTGGCGCTGGACGCTCCGGGTTTGTCCGCTGTTCTGGCGGAAGGAACGGATATTTAAGACCGGACAGGATAGAGAGCTAGCCAAAGATGAGTGATGGATGGCGGAGAAGGGGTACAATCTGCTGCCAGGCAGAGTAACGGCAATCGCCGGATGGAAGAACCAGCATTCATCCGGCGTACGGCTTACCGGCCGCTGCCTGGGCGGCGGGTGATCCGGCGCTCTGGTGAGGGGGGCTGCTGAGAGATTCCCCTGCACCGCTTTCTTTTTTTACATTTATGGAATCTGGAGGTAATTAATATCACAGTCAGAGCTCCTGCGCTCCTCTATAATGTAAGCGTTATCAAAAAGGAGGAGCGAGGAAATGCGGACTGCGCTTGGAACGATGGACAGAAGGATTGTCATAGGTCTTGGTCTTCAGTACGCCCTGATGGAGTGGTTTGCCGCAGGCAAAGCGGCGGTTGTTGTGACGACGCTGGAGATCGTTGCGTTTGCATTGTATACGGTGGCCGGGTTGACGGGGTTTGTCATCGGCGGAGTCAAACGGATAGGACAGCCGGTATCGGGGGCATTCCCGCTGTTTATGCTGGTGCTGTGGACGGTAGCTTTGTTTTCCCATCTGAAGAGCGGGATTCATCCCCCGGCCGCACATGCGTTTAACGCTGCTGGAATGGCCACCTCCGCCATTATCCTGTGTACCGTCTTGTTCGCGCTGAATCCGGAACTACCGGCGGAAACGGGGGACAAAAAAACGGATCCGCAACTCCGGTTTGAAGCCGCTCCGCAGCCCGAAACGAAGCCGGGAATTGATATTCGGACCTGAGCCCCGGAACCAAAGCCGGAAGCTGAAGCGCGTAATGACCTCCGGACTAAAGCCGGAAGCCGAAGCGTGTAATGACGTCCGGAACTGTAGCCGGAAAGCGATGCCCGTAATCAAAATTCCGATCTCGAAGTGACCGCAGAACGGAACAGAAGTCCGAAGCCGGTTCCTCGAACCGAACTCCGGACCTCAACTTCAGCTTTATCCGCTTCCTTTTTTGCAGAATGACGGAAAAAATGCCGGGCTTATCTTAAGCTGTGTTAATCCATAATCCCGCGGTTGTAATATTCGATGATATCCTTGCGGCGGATAATGCCGAGGAACTGACCGCCGGTATCCGTAACCGGAACAAAGTTCTGATCCGCCGCCAGGCTCAGCATGTCCTCCATTTCGGCATCAATCATCACACTTTCGTTCACGAACCGCCGCGGCACATCCGCCACCGTAACGGACCTCATACCTTCAAACGTCAGTCCCGGCGTATCTTTCAGCTTCCACAGCAGATCCCCTTCGGACAAAGTCCCGGCATACCGGCCCTCGTCATCGACGATGGGAATGGCCGTGTAATGGTATTGTTCCAGCTGGCGCATCGCATCGTACATGGATAGCGACAGGGATACATAAGATACTTGCTCTTTTGGCAATAAAAAGTGGGAAATCTCCATCGTCCAGATCGCTCCTTACCGTGTTAGATTTCGCTTCACTTCTCATTAAAACACACGACAGGCGGGTTGGGATGACAATATCTTAAATTTTTCACAAAACTTAAGGCCGCAGCAGGCGAAGCACCTCGTCCACTACCAGCTCCGGTTCGTCATGAATGATCATGTGTCCGCTTTGTTTTGCCACGACCCACCGGCTTCGCTGCGACAGCTTCAGCATGTTGCGCTGGCCTTCCTGCCAGATCTGTTCAAGCTTGCGGCCGGCTTGCTCCGACAGACCCGCCTGCGCATAATCCTGCGGCAATCCCCGGGCAATGACCGTTACGGGCAGCGAGCCTAGATCTTGTCCCCGGACCGCATCCTCCGTACTGCCGATCAAAGCGGCTTCTTCTTCCTTAGCCTCAAAATAAGACCGTTTCGCTATAACATTTACAAACCGTTCCCGGTCCTCCTCCGGCACCAGGCCTTCGAGCAGGAAGTCTTTAAAAATGCGCATTGCACCGGAAGACTTCAACAGGGAGAGCAGGCCCGACTGCGGATTTCCTTGATAGCCCTCCTGCTCCAAAATGGGGCGTGTCAACCGTTCATCATCTTCAGGTCTTGCATCAATCAGAACCAGGCCGGCGACTTCATCCGGATATTTCTCCGCATACAGCCGGGTGTAGAGTCCGCCAAGGGAATGTCCCACAAGCAGATAAGGACCTGTTAGACCTTCCGCACGCAGCGCGGTGCGCAGTTCATTCACCACATTGTCGCCGGTCCGTTCGGAAGCGGCGGGTTCGCTCCAGGCGTAACCCGCCCGGTCGTAGGATACGACGGTTGCATATTTGGACAGCTCTGCCGGGATGTTTCTCCAGGATAAGCTCGTTTCTCCGCTTCCAGCTTCCATGACGATCACCGGCGAACCGTTGCCTTGAATTTGAAGATGGAGCCGGTGGCCGCCGACGTCAACCAGCTTGCCGGGCGGCGGGTAAGCGGAAGCCGCCCGCTTGTCCGCTATCCATTCATATCCAAAACCAAGGCCTATAAGCAGCAGCAAAACGGCAAGGAATCCTAGCGACACCCGCAGCAGCTTTTTGCGGAAGGGCGTTTTCTTTCGTTCAGTAGTGGGTGCGGCAGTGGATGGGTTCATGATTCAGTTCTCCTTTTTGATACAATGTATTAAATAAACACGAATGTATTATAGCACGTTGTATTAAAAAAAGAAAAGCATGTATAATAGACGTATGCCAAAAATCGTAGATCACGAAAAACAAAGACAAGCTGTCGCCGAAGCGGCCCTGCGGGTGATCCGCCGCTCGGGGCTGGATTACGCTACCGTCCGCAACATTGCCGAAGAAGCGGGATTATCCGTTGGTTCCATGCGGCACTATTTTTCCTCTCAGGCGGAGCTGTTTGCATTCTGTATGAACTTGTTTGTCAAACGGGTCGAAGAACGGATTGACGGAATGACCTTTAGCGGGCCGGTCCTGCAGGACTTGGTAAAGCTGCTGCTGCAGTTTATGCCGCTGGATGAAGACCGAAAAACGGAAATGGAGGTTTGGTTGTCGTTTAACGCCAAAGGGCTCAGCTATCCGGAGCTCAAAACGCTTAGCAATGAAATGCACGACGGATTGTTCCAGGCATCGGTGTTTACAGTGAAAACGCTGGTGGAGCAGGAGCTGGCGCTGCCGGGTCTGGACGCGGAACTGGAAGCGGAGAAGCTGTATGCGATTATGGACGGGCTGTCGATCCATCATGTGCTGCATCCGGGCCGGATGACCAACGAGCGGCTTGAAGAAATAATCCGACTGCATCTTCATTCGCTGTGCAGCAAGGAAGCACTGGATTCCGGAAAAGGCGGTGACCCGATTGGATGAGGAAGTAGAAGCTATACTGGCGCAGTATGAAGGAGTTTGGAACGGTGCGTTTGAGCGGGCGGAGGGAGGATGGAACAATACAACCCGGCTGCTCCGGCAGGCCAGTGGAGGGGTCGTGCTCCGAATCTACGAGACCCATCGGGACCGGGCCAAAATCGAATTTGAACATGAGGTGCTTCTGCTCCTCAGCGGGCAAAAGCTGCCGTTTCGTGTACCGGTACCGCTCAAGACCCGTTCCGGTGAAACGCTGGTTCAATTGAACGACGGATCGGGGAGGTTTGCCTGTTTGTTCGAGTATATTGAGGGAGAACAAGTGTCAGATCCTTCGCCCATGCTCGGCTATGCGTTTGGCGAAGCCGCGGCCCTGCTGTCCAAGGCGCTTGCCGCCATTTCGCCAGCCGGCACCCCCGCCTATCCGCCGTATTATGAGCTTGCGGCCGCTTATCCGGACTGCACGCCGGAGAGGGTGGCCGCATTCTGCCGGCAGCCTCCCGCGCCGTTCGCTGCATTAAGCGAACCGTTGAACCGGCTTGGCCGGCTGTATGCAGATCTGCCCGGACAGCTGGGAGCACTGCGGCGCCTGCCGCATCAACTGGTGCACGGCGATCTGAATTACTCTAATTTGCTGGCCGATGCCGGCGGCGGGCAGCGGGTGGCGGCACTGCTGGATTTTGAATTCTGTACCTGGGATGTGCGGGCGATGGAAGCGGCTGTGGCCATCTCCGGGTTATCCAAAGGGGAAGATAAGGGCAATGAAGCCGTCCGGCAGTTCTGCCGCGGTTTCGGCGGTCAGCTGCGGCTGACGCGGGAAGAAGCCGACGCGGTTCCGGCGCTGCTGCATCTGCGTAAGCTGGATGTATTCCTGCATTTTCTGACCCGCTACTGGAACGGCGTAGACGGAGCGGATCCCCTGATCCGGCAAATCGGTCAGCAGGCGGCTGAGCTGGACCAACTGGAACGGAATATGCCTTGGTTAACTGAGACGGTTAAGGAGGAAATGCTGGAGAAGCCCTGAGTATTAATCAGCTTCGGCTGCGGCAGGGCATCCGCTGCAGATTCAGTCCGCTTTCAAGAGCTGCAGACAATTTGGACAAATGCAGGCGTCTTCAGGAACATCATCGGCTGACGAGCCAAGCGCTTCGCGCGGGGGAAAGGTTTCTTTCATACACCAGCAAGCGCCGGGTTCCCGGCCTGCCGCCGCAGCGCAGCCGTTTGGCTCTCCGCACAGCGGGCAGCGTCCGGCAGCAGCTGTGGAGTTCCGGCTGGAACGGGTGGCACCGGTTTCCGAGGGCGAATGTTCATTGGGGAAGTGGTTAGTCATCTGTAGCGCCTCCTTCTACCGGAAGTATAGCATAAAGAGGACGGTCAGTTTCGGCTGACCGTCCTCTTTACGTGGTTAGTTGGCGGCATTTGGAGTGACAACGGTCCCTTTGACCGGCATTGCGCCGCCATCCGTACCTTTAAAATACAGAGGCAGCCCCTCTGCGAGTATGGGGTACGGGGTCTTCAGCGGATTTTGGCGCTGGTGGTGGATATGCAGATGCGGTTCGGACGTCGATCCGCTGTTGCCGACCCGGCCCAGCACGTCGCCTGTTTTTACACGGTCACCGGTTTTCACCTTCAGGCTGCCCTGCTTAAAATGATTAAGCAGCAGGTAAGTGCCCTCGGGCTCCAGCCGGATATAAACATGATTGCCTTCCATCGTTGCGCTTTCCTCGTCCCCCGGCCGGAGATCCGCTTCACCGTCATACGCCTGGATAACGATTCCGTCTGCGGGAGAAAGCACTTCCTGATCCCACACTCCGTAATCCTCCGGCCGGTTGGTTCCCGTGCTGTAAGGCTCCATCACCAGATCGTAAGCCCACCGCTCGGACGCCCAAACCGCATGCGGCAAATTGTCGTTCACCGAGTCGCCGCCCCAGCCGACGACCGCTGCTTTCGCAAATGGCCAGCTTACGGTCACACCTGGTCCGGCTTGAGCGATGGTGATCGGGTAAGCCAGTTTGGCTACATTCATAGTCAGCAGCAGATGGGAGGACCAGACGGCGCACAGCAGCAGGCTGATCAGCTTACACCCCAGCGGTTTTTTCTTTGCTGCACGGAGGGCCAAAGTCAGCAGATGATACACTAAGCCCAGCAGACCGGCAAACGGCACGACCAGCTTCAGTGATGCCCAGGCATACGTGCCGGGAAGGCCGTGGATAACCGCAGCGGTAACCCACAAAAGCAGGATAACCGCCGCCAGCAGGATATTCCCATAACCAAATTTTCGCAATACTCGCATCATTCCACTCCTAGTCCAAATAAATTACGCCGCGTTGTTTGCTGAAACGAAAAGCGCCGCAGCCCTTCCATTCATCGGGATAAGGCGGCACGATCACTGCTCCGGCAAAATGCTGCGGTCATTAGACATGTACAATCTTCCAAATGGATGGGATAATATGTCTATCTATTAGACGCCGGCATCGCGGGAAACCCTTCACCAATTTTTGCGGAAGCAGCTGTTGCGGAAGCGGCCATAGAAGCAAGGTGCAGGCGTCCCCTTTCCAATGGCAGCTGCGGTGAAGAGCCGCGCCTGTCCGGTGAAGGGATAGACAGAGGAGCGTGGAACAAACAGCATGATAAAAGACATCGTAGACAACCTCCCCCTGGTTCCGGGCGTGTATTTGATGAAAGACGCACACGGAGATATTTTGTATGTCGGCAAATCCAAATGTTTGAAAAAGCGGGTCCAATCCTATTTTTATCACAACAAATCGCACGCGCCCAAAATCAAACGGCTGGTCAGCAACGTACGCGGGCTCGACTACCGGGTAACCGATACGGAGTTTGAAGCGCTGATGCTGGAATGCAGGCTGATCCGGGAGCTGCAGCCGATGTACAACAAAAAGCTGAAGACGCCCGCCGCGTACGCATTTATCACCGTCCGTGATGTCCGTGGTATCCGCCGGATCGAGGTGGCCGATCAGCCCGTCGCCCAGGCCGGCCAGCGGCTGATCGGTCCGTATACGGCCAATCACGGCACGCTGGAACGAGCGCTGCAGGGCATCCGCGAGACGTTCCGGATTGATTGCGCCCGAAGCGCGCGGGCCGGATCGGCCTGTTTGAATCATGCGCTGGGCCGCTGCCAAGGCGCATGCCTCGGCGGACCGGCGGCGGATCGGCATAACGAAATCATCAGCCGGGTGGCCGCGCTGTTGGAAGGGACCGACCGGAGTCTGCGCGAAGAAATGGAGCGGATGATGCATGAGGCGTCCGCAAGCTTCGACTTTGAAGCGGCGGCCAAGCTCCGCGACGATCTGACTGCGGTCGACCACCTGCTGAGGAACGGGACGATGATCGGTTTTGCTTCGGAAGGCTGCTGCAATCTGGTCGCCGAACCAATGGATGATAACGGAGTGAAGCTGTTTCTTGTCCGGCGCAATCAAGTGTTGTGGAGCGGCTATTTCGGCTGGAACAGCAGCGGCACGGGACTGGCGGTTCCCACACCGGTAGTGGCCGGGGCAATGTCCTGCGCCTTCCGTGAGAGTCCTCCCATGGCAGCGGGTCCGGTCCGGAGAGAAGAAATCGATGAAGCGCAGATTATTTACAGTTATCTTCACAGCGGAAACTGTGCTTATCTGAGCATTCCGGATGAATGGCTGCAGCCGGAGACCGGCGAACCGCTGTGCCAGGCGGTAGAAGAGCTGCTGGGCTCCGTCACTGCGGGGATTAAATAGGAGGTCTGAGCACACCTAATGCTGAAAAGCAACGAGCAGTTGCTGGTCGAATTTTATGTCCGACTCACGCTGATCGGGTCGCTGGCGGAAGTGACCGAAGCAGGGTGGAAGCTACCATTGGCGCCGGGCAAATGGCCGGCCAAAGCGCTGGTCTGTCATCTGATATTGTGGGTAGACATGACCGGCATCACAGCAGGCAGCTGGATAAATGGCTCAACATGCTGCGGACGGAGGGGGAAAACGATGATTTATGCGGCGCTGCTGCGCGGAATTAATGTTGGCGGCAATAACAAAATCGATATGAAACAGCTGAAGCTGACATTCGAGCAGTCGGGGATGACAGCGGTGAAGACGTATATCAACTCAGGCAATATCATTTTTGCGGATACCGGGCGTTCCCGGCTGGAGATCGCGGCAGTGCTGGAACAAGCGATTCTGGCCGATTACGGCCTGGACATCCGCGTGCTGGTGCGCAGCATTGTCGATATGGCGGCAATCAATGCAGCGATCCCGGCCGATTGGACCAATGACAGCCGGATGAAAAGCGATTGTCTGTTTCTTTGGGATGAAATTGACCATCCGTCGATCCTGGAGCGCATGACGATGAAGCCAGAGGTCGATACAGTGTTTTATGTGCCCGGAGCGGTTTTGTTTTCGGTCCCTAAAGACAAGGTTACGCGCAGCGGAATGCTTAAGCTGGCAGGTACGGCCTTATACAAACAAATGACCGTACGGAATGTGAACACGGCGAGGAAAATTTTTGAGCTGATGCAGGCGGCGGAAGTGCAAGAACCGGCCGGTGGAACAGCCGGCAGCGGAAGTGCAGAAATTAGCTCGTGAACAGCCTGCTGCAGGTCACGGGAGAAGTTAAGCAGTAGAATCAGCATTTATCTTACTAGTGCTAGGAGAGGGGAAGATCATATGGGGATGATTGGTCAAATGCGTGCGGTGACGGAGCTGACGCTGCTGCAGCTGCAGCGGGGAAAATTGATTATTGAGGATTTGCTGTTCAGTGAAGCGGAAGACGAGGGAGTACTGGATCTCGACAAGGCCTGGCATGGCATTCATTATCTGCTGAACCAATCCGCCTGGGAAGGGGAGGAGCCTTTGTTCAACGCGGTGCTTGGCGGGTCGCCGATCGGCGACGATTTGGGTTATGGTCCGGCACGATCGTTGACACCGGCCCAGGTTAAACAGGTGGCTGCCGCCCTGCCGGTTATTAATGAAGGGAACTTGGCGAACTATTATCATCCGGAGGAAATGAACGAACTTCCCTTATATCCCGATATCGATTGGCAGGCGGCGGAAGAAGGAGATTATTTGCTTTCTTATTATAAAGAGATGTATGCCTATTACCAGCAGGCGGCGGAAAAAGGAGAAGGCATGCTGCTGTACATTGTGTAGACGCCTGCTTACTGTACTTAAAAAAACGCAGCCGGGAAAGGTTAACCCTCCCGGCTGTTTGCGCGGGGATCTAGCCGCGCGCCTTCTTCCACTTCCGGATTTTACTCCGGAACGATTTGAACGGAGCGGCCGAGTTGATGTGAATCCAGCGCACCATCGGCCATGCCGGGAGATCGCCGGTCCACCGGCGGATACCTTGCGTAAACAGCTCCTCTTCGCTCAACGTATCAATCCACGCCAGAAACTGGCCTTCCAGCTCCTGAAACTGTTCCCTCAGCTCAGCGAGTGTGTTCGCTTTATACCGGTCATAAAACGACTGGTATAATCCTCCAAGCTGATTCCATTTGTGTCCGGGAGCCGGCATCTCCGGTATTTGGCCGGCGCATTCGCTCCGGTCCCAGCCCATCACCAGTTCCAGCCAGCCAAGCTGGTAGGCGATGATTTCCGACGGCGTGCGGTCCACATCCGGCAGACGCAGATGAAGCTCCTCCTCGGAAACCTCATCAAATTCCGCGTCCAGCTTCAGATAAGCTTCATGAATCGCCTGCTTCAGCTCCTGCTTCGATGCATATTGATAGCTTGCCATGTGCGTTATAACCTCCTGATTCGCTTATAGCGTATGTATTAACAGATTAATATAAGCAAATTTTAACACGTATACCTGACAGCAGTGCGTCCAGTTTGTCATAAAAAACGGCAAAAATGGAAACTTCCCGGCTGATCCGGTAAACAGCGGCATACACACGAATGAAGAAACCAAGAGCCGGGGGGACTAAGCGATCATGGTTGCAAGGGCCCGGCATGAGGCTGGTCCGTTGGGGCAAATGCGCATAACAGAAACAAATCTATGAGACCTGAGCCGGAAAAATAGGCGATTTCGTGCGATATTTTGGAAATCACCATTGTCCTTGTGGTAACCTCTTTACTGAAAGCAGGAGGGGAGATAATGAAAATTCGCAAATTTTTATTTATGTTTGTCTATTTTATACCGGCTGTGTTCCTGAGCTTTATGGTATGGAGGGATTACAGCGGCAGATACCTTGCGGAGGAGAGCCTGCCAAAGGTAAAGCAGGCGTTTTATCTGGACGCCGGCCGTAAGGCCGTGCTGATCACAAACGGGGATTACGACCTGAATGCCAACCTGTACGATACCGCCACCGGTCAAAAGACAACATCGGTGCAGATGAGAAGCGGTCCAAGCCAGGAGCTGTTGGCTACGTATCAGCAGGGTAAGCTGATCGCAGCCACTCTTGAACCTGGATGGGGGCTGTCGGTCTATGCTATTGATCCGTCCGGGCAGTCCGAAGAGCTGGTCATGGGAACCATCGATATGCAAAGCAATTTAACCGGGAATGCTTATGTATGGCGGGGGCGCCTCATGTTTTCTAGGGACACGGAGCTTCAGGCGGTGAATGTCGGCGTCGTTGAAGCGGCCAAGCTGAAAAATGCCAATCTGAACGGCTGGAGCAAACTGCCGATGAGGCCGGAGCGGATTGCGCCGGTTTTTAATTTGAAGCCGAATGAGCTGCCAGTCCCGTTTTATGAAGCTGATTTGATTGATGGACGCACGGTGTATGTCAGCGGTCTAATCAAGCCGGACGGTAAGCCGGACATAATGATCGTGGAGAAGGATACGGCTTTTTTTGTATCCCAGCCAATTGCGATCAAACAGTTCTCAAAAACGTTTGGCCGCGATGCCACCCGGCTGCTGAAACAGGAAAGCGACTTTCCCGGACGCGTCCGGTTTTACAACTCGGTAACCGGCGACTACGGACCTTATGTTCCTACTCCGAAGCCGCTGTATCAGACCTTGGTCTTCCCGCTGAATGACGAGGAGACACTGATTGCCGGTTCG
This sequence comes from Paenibacillus nanchangensis, assembly GCF_046543445.1. Taxonomy (NCBI): domain Bacteria; kingdom Bacillati; phylum Bacillota; class Bacilli; order Caryophanales; family Paenibacillaceae; genus Paenibacillus; species Paenibacillus nanchangensis. Next base: position 268,198 of record NZ_JBHOFD010000001.1, on the reverse strand, counting down.
ACCGCAGAAGATGAGCTGAACGGGACGACAGCAGGGTACCTTTATAATGAAAAGTCAAAGAAATTAACAGATGTGACGCCGTTTTTGACGCATTTGACCTATGATGATCTGAAATCCAATCAGATCACTTTTTACAAGGAAACGAATGCAGGCGAGCTGTATTTCTCTTCACCAGAAGCCGGTGCGGGATGGGCTGACACAGCGGGCACAGGGAATATGGGAATCATGACCATGCCTGATATGGAAGCTTTATTAAGAGGACCAGTAGGCGACGGGCCGTCCGTACAGAAATTCATCGATTATGTCAAGGAAGGCGGCGCGCTGGTGATTAACTGGGCGGCATGGCTGGTTATTCCGCTGGTATCGCTTTTTGGCCTTCCGCTGATCCTGATGCTGCTGCAGCGGCGGCATAAACGGCAAATCGAGGACGGTGAGCTGATTCAAGGCACCATCGCCGATTATTACGAGACGGGAACGTATGTGAACGAACAACCGCAAGTCGCTTTCAAAATCCGGTTCGAGGACGAAGGGATCATGAAAGAAGTGGAGGTCCGCAAAGTGGTCTCCTACCTCACGGAAATGCGGCGCGGGATGCCGGTCATGATCAGCTACAACCGCAAAAAGCATAAGGCCGTTCTGGTAACGGAGCGCGACCTGCCGGACCAACGGCCGGAAATGATCCGCGGCGCGGTGCTGCGCAGCGTCGACCGGCACGGCAGCGTCAACCGGGGAACTGCGGTGCTGCTGCATTTTGAAGCGGAGGGCCGTACCTATTCCGTGCCCGCCGTGCAGCCCGCCGGGTTCGAATACCGGACCGGCGAACGGGCGAATCTGATTTCGGTCGGCGGACTGATTCGTCTGTACCGGTACAAAACACTGGAGGAATACGACGAGTCGAGAAATGTCACCCTGGAAGGACAGGTAGCTAAAGTTGAACGCTATCCGGTAACCGTATCGGGCCGTCAGCTTCAGCTTTTGGAAGTGATGGTTACCATTGGGGATAAAAGGGTAAAGAAAATCAACAGCCAATTTGTTCCTCAGAACCTTCATGTGACAACGGATACTGTCCTTCCGGTTGTGATGGAGCAAGGCGAGCTGGATAAGGAGCAGCGGCTGCTGGCGGGCAAACAAGGCGCCGCACGGGTCCTTCGCGTTGAGTACAATGGAACCAAGGGCGAACGGCCAATGGCACGGATCCTGGTTGAACGCGGCGGCGGCGAATACCGGATCGAGCAGTCGATTGAGCCGGTGTACGGCGTGATGCCGGGCGACGAACTGTGGATCGCGTATGACGAATCGACACGGGAAGCGCTGATTCTGAATTATGCTTCCGTTTGATTTTGCCCCGGATTGTGATTAATCGTTATCATCATATCCTGTGTCTTATCCAGGATTTTGTCGAATTTAATGAAATTATGACGAAAATAGAATGCGATCTATGATGTTTATCACATTTAATAATTAAAATTTGATGTATACTGGGCACATAAAACAGAGAAGGGGAGAAATCATCATGAAACTGATTAAAGGATTGGTAGTAGCAGGCGTATCGGCGGCTTTACTTGCAGGCTGCGGCTCGAACAACGGAGAAGAAGCGGGAAGCCCTGCGGCATCGGCTCCGGCGGCAACCGCACCAGCAGCAACCGCTCCCGCTGCAGGACAGCAAACCGATGCGAAAACGACAGCATCGATCGTCAATGATGCCGATGCTTTCAGCAAAGCAGTCGGACAGGACGGCACCTGGATTATCGCTATTCTCAACGACCTTACAGTGGACTCGGATGTCACTGTAGCCGGCGAATTCCATGACAAAAACGATCCTGCCAAGGACATTTACCGCAAAATTGCGTTGTATTCGCAGGACGCTGACCACAATATCACCGCTTCCTATACGCTGACTGTGCCGAAGCTTACCGTTCAAAGCGAGAACCTTAGAATCCAAGGCGGTACAGTGAAAGGCGATGTAGTTGTTGAAGCAAACGGATTTAACCTCGACAAAACGGCAACCATCGACGGCAACCTGTATTTTGCCAACGCCGATGTGCAGGCCAGCGCAAAAATCGACGGCAAAGTAACCGGCAAAAACGAAGTTCAACAATAATTTATAGCAGCAGGGAACAAAGTGATTTGCTGTGAAGACCCGATCGGCGGATGCCGGCCGGGTTTTTTGCTTCTCGGCTGCACTTTGCGGCCCAAACCAGCTAAGGGCTGAAAACAGGGAGAAGCAGGAAGAAGTAGGAAGAAGCAGGAAGAAGCAGGAAGAAGCAGGAAGAAGCAGGAAGAAGCAGGAAGAAGCAGGGGTGGAGCAGGGGTGGAGCAGGCGAAAAAGAGTATAACCGTTTTCTGCCTAACCGTCAGGTGAGTCTTGTGATAAGCTACAGATAGGTTAAATCATGCGGAAACAAGGAGATGAGCAATGAAAAAGATGGATGCCCAAGCCGTATTGGCCGATATGCTGCGAGCGAATGCTGACGATCCCAGCTGGTATCCGCCATTTAAAGAGGCGGTGCAGGATTTGAGCGAGGCAGAAGCGCTATGGAAACCCGGCGAACAAATGCACAGCATCGCAGAGCTTATGCGGCATTTGCTGTACTGGAACGAAACATGGCAGATCAGGTACCTGGAGCAAAATATTGGCGCGGTTCCTCCGGTTGCCAACAATGCTTCAACTTTTGTTATGTACGGGGATATTCCGTTGTCCGAGTTAAAGCAGCGGCTGCTGGACACCCTGCTGAAATGGCAGGACCTGCTGCCTGTTCATCCATTGGAGGCGGAAGCGGAGGGACTTGGCGGGGCATGGTGGCAGGTCGCCGGAAACGTCGCGAGCCATAATACTTACCACATCGGGCAAATTGTGCTGCTGCGCAAATTGTGGGTAACAACAGCAAGGCTCCCCGGCAGTCGTTAGGTCTCGCACTTTATCGAAGTAAACTATATCGTCAGCAAAAAGGAGCGGAGTTCCGCTCCCTCCAGGCTTTTGCGCAACCAGCAGCGGCAGCCATTGCGTTACTTGTTTTTTATATCACTTGCCAAGCAGGCCAGCCACCGGCTAAGCTGTTGTTCCCGCTGGGCGGATTCCCCGGCGTAGAGGCCCAAACGAAGTTCACCCGCCAGCCTGCCGTCCAGCAGATAAAGCACCCGTTCCGCCCGGGCCGCAACCCTTGTATCATGGGTGACCAGAATGACGGTTGTGCCCGATAAGTGGATGTCCTGAATGATGGACATGATCTGGTCCGCCGACTCCGAATTGAGCGCTCCGGTCGGCTCGTCCCCGAACACAACCGCAGGCCGGTTGATCAGCGCCCGGCAAATAGCTGCCCGCTGCAGCTGCCCGCCCGATACCTGCGTGATTTCCCGCTGTTCCAATCCTTCTATTCCTGCACGCCGCATCAAATTTGCCGCCCGGGTATTCAGCTCTCCTCTTGGTCCTGTCTTGGCACGGTAAGCCGGCAGCAAAATGTTATCCAGGATACTCAGATTTTTTAACAAATGCATATGCTGAAAAATAAACCCCATTTTCTTCAGCCGGAGATCGGCCAGCTGCCGTTCCGTCTGCCCGTTATAAGACAGGCCGTCAAACCGGACGGTCCCCGAGGTGAGCTCATCCATACTGCTAAGCGCGTAAAGAAGCGTAGACTTGCCAGAACCCGACGGGCCCATGATGGCGGTGAATTCCCCTTTGGAAAACTGAACCGAAACGCTATCAAGAATCGGTTGCGGCGGCCCGGCGCCATTGGCAAATTGTTTTGTAATGTTGTTGGCTTCAAGCAGATACACAGAGCGCATCCTCCATTTTTATGCAGCTATACGGCGTGCTGCAGCCGTACCATCCGCAGTTTTTGTATTAAGCAGTGTCGCTGCCACTCCGATTGCCGCAAATAAGCATGGAATCAAAATATAGGCGACACCCGGCTGAATTTCCAACCGGACGGCCGACGCTCCCATCATACCTCCTGCCGCCTGAAGCAGTCCCCGGCCTATCGTTCCCGCCGCAAGCATTCCCAGCAGAATTCCGGTAAAGACCGCAGCAAGCAGCGCTGTTAGATACTGCGCTCGAATATCCCTTTTGCTGAACCCGATGCAGCTCAAAACAGCAATCCGCGAGGCTTCTCCGGTCAAGCGCATACTCACAAACAAAGCGGTTAACAACCCGGCCACCGTCCCGGAGACGGCTATGGCTAACAATGTGACGGTATGGAGCTGATTGATTGTGCCCCCTAATGTCTGGTTTAAATAATGGTCGATCGGCGTTACTTTGGCTGGCGAAAACCGTGCTTCGTAACGGTCCGCTTTTGCCGCAGCATCAATCCCCGGCTGGATGTCCAAAGCTACCGTATACCAGAGAAGGGTGTCGGGATTCGGAGGGACAATTGCTTTCGCCGTACGCCCGCCGTTTGTGATGTCCTGGTAAACGCCGGAAACCCTTAAATCCCGCCCGGACCCGTTGACCAGCATGTGCAGCGTATCGCCCGGCTGTTTTTTTAATTCTTCCGCATTCAATTCGGAAAGAGCAATCTCTCCCTCGGCCGACGGAGCCTGTCCGCGTGTGTAGGACAGAGGGAATAAGCTGAAATCCCCCGTTTCTACTTGAAGACTAACGCGCTCCTCTCCCGCATCCTGAACAAGGAAACGGCTTGTGACTAGAGGCGAATATTTCCGGATCTCCGGGTCTGACCGGAGGGCAGCGACCAGCTCCCGGAATTTATTTCCTCCTTCCTCGGATGCGGGAAGGTCGATTCGCAAATCGCTTTTGCCGACGCCCATGTAGGTGATGAAATTTGGCGATTTGAGCGTATGCAGCAGGTTGAGGGGAACAACCATAATAAAAAAACAAACGGCAAAAACGGAAACAAGCAGACCATATAAACGGAGTTGTCCCGCCAGTTCTTTGAAGCCGATGAGCAAATTGATAGGTAAGCGGCGGCTTCGGGCAAGAACCGGCATGCGTCCCGCTTTGACGGATGTTCCGCCTGCCTCGTTGCGCAGTGCGGCATAAGGGGATATCCGGCCAAGACGCCGCAAAAACCGGCTGCACATTCCAGTGGTTATCCCGAATACAGCTATAGCCGCAAGCGCCGGATAGAGATAGCCTGCGCGGGAGGGGCTGACGGAACCAAGGTACAGTCCGATATTGGCGGTGAACATGCTCCCCGCACCCAGTAAGGCTGTATAACCCAAAATGGATGCAGCCCAGGCTATCACGGCATATTTGGTCAAGTACAGCCTTCGCAAGTCGCCGGATGGCAGGCCAATGGCTTTCAGCATTCCGATTTCCGCGGCCTCTTCCTCAAGCTTCGCAATTACGGTAAACCGGAGGCAGAGAAGGGCCACAAGCAGCAGCAGGCCGCTGACCACTATAATCACGCCCGCGATCAATCCGTCCGTAAGAGAATTAAGCATCCTGAACAGACCGTAGTCGACCGAAGGCCCCCTTGCCGGCAAACCGGCGGACTCGTAAGACCTTTGGAATTCGTTTAACCGTGACGGATCGGTTAGCTGGAATTCAATTAAAAATTCGGACTGGCCCAACCGGGCCGATTTCATCGCTTCATAATCACGGTCACTAACCACAAATCGCTTGGAGCTGACGATTGCCGGGTTCATTTGAACGTCACGAACCAGGCCGGCTATCCGTAAAGTGCGGGAATACGAATGGCCGGTCAGACGGACTTCGTCACCGACCTCCAGGTTGTTTTTCTGCAGGTAATAAATAGGGACGGCGATTTCCCCTTCTTGGACCTCCACTGGGCGATTATCTTTGTCCAGTAAAAAATCAAATAGAGGGTTCTGCTTCACCAGACCGAGATCCATCACTCCGCCAGTTTCCGGTTTACCACCCTGGCCGAGCCGGATCTGCGAACCGTCGATCACCAGCATCTCCGCCGTCTGATGCTTGGCGACAAGCGGATTGGCATCTGAGAAAGCGCGGATTTGTCCTTCATCCACGTCTCCGCTATGCATTTGAACAAAATGAGGCGTATCCGCCGCTTCCAACAGCCTGTTCAGTGATCCGGACAGTTCGGCTAGGATTCGGACAGCGCCTCCGGCAAGCAGTGTCGATATCGTTAGAAACAGCAGGATGCCGAAAGTAACGATTTTGTGCCGCATTAGGTCCTTTACAGCCAGTTTAAACAGCATCATGTGCTCCCTTCCCATAAGCGGCCGCAGCCATATAAAAGATAAATAGTCAGCAATTGAAGGTTAGGCCCGCCGTTCCAGCTCCCGCAGAGCCCCTAGACGGGAGACGATCCAAGCGATCAGAACTATAGCGGCTCCCAGCAGAATCAGCATAAATCCGATTCCGCGGCCTGCTCCCGTACCGATCCACGCCCCCAGCGATGCGGCAAGCTTGCCCCCTTTCTCCAGCAGCGGATTAAACCAGCGGTCTGCTGCAGGTCCCGCAACTGCATAAGCCACAACGTATCCCGTTTGAGACAAAATACCGATAATTCCCCACGCTCTGCCCTGGGCTTCATTCGGAATGGTACGCCGAATCAGTACTTCCGCGCTTGTGTTAACAAAAGGAAGCGAGGAGAAGAACAGAAATGCCGCAGCGGTGATGATGACAACGTTCACGGAAGCCCCAATAAACATCAGGAATAAGCCGGCCATTACCAACCCTAGAGACAAAAACCGGAGAAGATACCGTTCGATATGGAGAATTCCGACAATCAGACTTCCTGCCAGCAATCCCGTTGCACTGATGGAGAGGACGGTGCCAAGGGTATCGGCATCGGTTAGGGGAAGCAGCAGCGGAGTAAACAGGGTCTGCACAAATCCCACATTAAAAGTAACGGCGGCAAGCATACCGGTTAACAGCAGTACGCCCGTTTCGCTTCTCACCATCCTCCAGCCGGCCATGAGCTCCCCGATTGCGGACCGGTTCGGATCCGCCGGTTGAACCAGACCAGGCGCAGACGGGCTTGCTGTTACTTCGCCGGGCTGCGCGGGGCGGGTATTTTGTCTGCGCACAGCGGCAATTGCAAAAATGGTTACAGCAAACGTCCCGATGTCCAAAATCAAAATCCACTGGATGTCCAAAACCATCAGCAGCTGCCCGGCCAGGACGGGGGATAGCAAATATTTGGAGGCGGCCGCTAGCTGCACCATACCGCTTGCCCGCGCATACTGCTGCTCACCAAGCAAATCGGTAATGGATGCTTTATAGGCGGGATCAAGCAGCGATCCAAAAACCGAGCTGATGCCCATGCCAACGCAGATGTGCCACACCTGAAGCTCCCCCGTCAGCATCACACCCACGATGCAGAACAGTCCCGCTGCAGAACCAAGATCCCCAAGTATCATTAACAACCGGCGATCGTACCGGTCTGCCAGAACACCGCTGATTGGACTCAGCAAAATGGACGGCAGGAAAGCGCATAACGTTACCATGGACACGGAAGCCGCTGTACCTGTCTGCTGAAAGACATAGATTCCCAGTACAAAGGCAGTCAGTCCGCTACCAATGCTCGAAACCCACTCCCCCAGCCAAAGCACAACAAAACGGGAGAAACCCGAGCGGGAATTCGTTCTCATGTGTTGGAGCCGGCTGCGTTTTCAGCATCAGGGCGGTCTTTTTCCTTTCGCTGGTCCGGACTCTGACCGAACATGCCGGCCGCATAAGCCAAGCTTCCGGTTTCCGCTCCAAGAACGGTCTCCATGATGTGAATAAATGCTTCAATTTTGCGGGACAGCGCTTCGGGCTGCCAATGGAACAGTCCTTCATCGAACAGAAACTGGGAAGCGGCCAGCAGAAATTCGACCGATTCCCGCGGAAAAGGGGTATGAAATAGCCCTTCCGCCTTGCCTTGTTCGATCACCCGGGTCAGCACCGGAGTCAGCCGCAGCAGCGTTTCCGTAAGGCTTTTCTGATGAAGCAGCGCATTTTGCGGTTCGTGAAACTGTTCCAGCAGCCGTTCCTGAACGCCAGCTTCGGGTTTTTGCGCCATGACCACCCGAAGCAGCTTCTCGTGTACTGTCAAGCCGGGGTCTGAAACAATCTGTTCCGCTGCGGCAACCCCTGCTTCGATGTAACGGATAACTACCGCATCCATCATCTCTTCTTTTGACTTGAAATAATGATAAAATGTCCCTTTGGCAATACCGGCAGCCTGTAAAATGTCCTGAACGGTTGTTTGGTCGTAGCCTTTAGTGAAAAATAGTGACTCCGCTGTATCCAGCAGTTCGTTTTTTCGAGTATGGTGGGATTTTACCGTTCTCATCGTTCCCCTCCTTGTTGTAGACCGACCGTCGGTCTATTTATAAGCATTATGAGTCTGCTTTGGCCCCTTTGTCAATCCTTTCCTGGAGAAGGCGCTGCTCAAAAGAAAAAACCGGCCGCCGGCCGGTTTATTTCATCAGGTAGTCTGCCGCTCCTTTTTGGCGCGTTATTCAAGCAGGGAGGGTTTAACCGGTTCTGCTTCCTTGAGCGTTTCGTAGTCTGCGACTACAGCCCGGCCATTTTCAACCCCGAACACGATTCCCTCCACCGTCCGGAATTCCGCCGGTTCGCTGGTGCGGGTCTGGTAAGTGATAAGTGCGGCATCACCTTCTAGTGAAATCTCATAACCTACGGCCCAAGGGCTCGATACGCCGATATTATAATTCCAGTTCTCGCCCGATCGGCTGCTCTGCTCCTGAGCAAACTTGGTTATGGCAGCTTGAGACATCATATGGTAACGCGGTTCTCCGTCCCGTGTAATTAGAGCGTCGGCCCAAACCGAGGCCATTGTGTAACGTTCGATTTGCTGGTAGTTTTTCTCCGGAACGACGTAGAACGTAGAGCCGCCGCCCTGTAGATCTACAAGCTCAGCGGAAGCCGGTTCAGTCCGGTACAACCGCAGCTCCACCTGCTCATTCCCCGGCAGCGGCAGGATCATGTCCGCTGAGACGGATGGGTTTGGCCGGCCGGTAGCAGGTTTCCAATTTGCCGTATCCAGAAGGGACTTCAGCTGATCTCCGGGGACTTGGATTATGCCGTATGGGGACGTAAGCTTCACTGGACCGCTGTAATCACCCAGTACGGCCAGATGCGCTTCCGTTGTCACGCCGGGATTGGCCAGGAAACCGGCGGTACAGACAATCGTCAGCACATATGCGGACGCAGCAGCGGCGAAACGCGGTTTCCGGTACTTCAGCACATTTTGGATCCGGCTTTTCGCCTGGCTTGTTCCGAAGGCTGGAGGTCCGCTCGGGTTCCAGCGGCTTCCGCGGGAGGCAAAGGAGAGCAGAGACTTCGAATACGCGGTTTTGACGCCGCTGCCCAACTGACGGAGCACACTTTCATCGCAGGCCATTTCCATGTCCCGGCTCATGCGGAAAAAAGCGAACCAGACGAGCGGATTAAACCAATGAACAGCTAGCACGGCGTAAGCGGCAGGTTTCAGCAGATAGTCACGGCGGTTGATGTGCGTCCGTTCATGTGCCAAAATAAGGGATAATTCCTCTAATGGCACGCCTACAGGTACATAAATTTTTGGGTGAAGCCAGCCCAGTATAAAAGGGCCGTCGATCCTGTCCGTTTCGTATACGTTATCGTAACCAGGAATCCGCACCGCGGTGCGGACCTGCCGGTTGATGCGTATATAGGATACGGCTCCCGCGCCAAGCAGGATGACGCAGCCGATGAGCCATAGGCAGCTTGCGGCTGGCAAAACATGCATCCATGGGGACAGCGGGTGGGCAGCTTCTGGAAAAGGGGCCAGAACCGCTTTTGGTAATGGATCGGGAACTGCTTTCGATAGGAAAGGACCCGCGGCTGGCAGCTCTGCGGTACCGGACAAGTCTGCTGGAGGATGGCTTAGTCCGGTGATACCGGTGAATTTCAGCCTGCCCGTGTCGGAGGATGACTCGAGTCCGAGCAAGCCGAGCAGGCTGAAAGCGGAGGTGAAGCTGACCGGCAGCGTTAACCGGATCCAGACGGGCAGCCACAGCGCATAAGCAAATAATTTAGGGAGACGCCGGTAGAACAATCTGACGGCCACAATGCCGGCAATGACATAGCTAGCCGTAATGCTCATGTTCAGAACGGTCAGGAATAAATCCGTCATTCCTCCGCCTCCTCAATAATGCGTTTCAGCTCCTCGGCTTCCTGCGCGGACAGCTTGCGCCCTCCAAGAAAAGCGGTAAGAAACTGGGGCAGCGAGCCGCCGAACGTTTTTTGCACCAGCGATTCGCTCTCCTGCTTTTGCACCGCTTCTTTTTTGACGAGAGTTGTAACGGTCGCCGCATCATTCCGCAGAAAACCGCGCTCGCACAGCTTCCGGAGGACGGTGTACGTAGTGGACTTTTTCCAGCCCAGCACCGTATTGCTCAGTTTGACCAGTTCGGTCGAGTTCACCGGCTCATGGTCCCACACAAGCGACATAAATTTGTATTCCGCATCAAATAGTTTGTAAGATTCCAAGTTAGTTGGCTCCTTTGCAGGGGAAATTAAAGTTTTGCTCAGGTTTATTGCAGTAAACCTTATCATGGAACGAAGTTTACTCTAATAGACCTTGAGTGTCAATCCTTTTGTTAAATCTGAATTTTCGGAAAAGGAGACAAGAAATTGCCACCTTATTTTTCAATTGAAATCCAGTTTCCGTACACGTGCGTCAGCGATTCACTGGTCCAACAGGTTCATGCTGTATTATTTGACAATTTGCCGTTTCGATCCGGGTATGGCGATGATAAGCATCTGTCTGCCAATGAGATCGCTGACTGGAACGGGCGTTTGCTTACGAAGCGATTTCAACTGGGTTTTACCGAGCATTACAGCAAAGGGTATAAGCAGGTTTTGCTTGAGAGCGAGGTGTTTAGCGAAGTAAGAATGTTCTGGAGCTGTCAGGAGGATAGCATCGTTATGACATGTATTATTCCTGAGAGCGATGTCCTACTTGATGAAGATGTATGGATGTTCGATCCTGTCCGAATGGAAGTTCTGCGTAAGATATGTATACATATATGGAACAACACACCGGCTGCCTGCCTTCAGACCTGTCTTGAGGGGGATGGGGGTCCCGTGGGTATGAACCGGCTGCAGGCTGGTGACCTGCCTTCAATTGACCCTATTGCCATTGTGCCAAGTGCCTTGGCCGCAATGCAGCCTAATCTTAAGCCAACGATTCAAATACAGACAATACCCAAGGCAGGGCTGCTGCTTTTTGACACCGCACTTCTATCGTGAACCGCCAACTTTGTCTTGAAAGGATGATTCCGATGAATAATGACGATTTCGGCAACCGCATGAAAGGTTATGAACAGGCGTTCCGGCATGAACTGCCAAGGCGGCTTCCGGTGCTGATCCGGATCGACGGCTGCCATTTCCATACACTAACCCGGGGCATGGACAAACCTTTTGACGAAGCGCTTGCGCAGGCTTTTTGGGAGACCGGCAAGTATTTAGCTGAAAATATTATGGGTTGCAAACTGGTGTATCACCAGAGCGACGAGCTTTCCCTGCTGCTGACCAATGATGACAAGCTGACGACCGAATCCTGGTTTAACAACAATCTGCAAAAAATCGTGTCCGTCTCCGCTTCCCTTGCAGCCGCCAAGTTTAACGAATCGCTGGCCAAAGCTTACCCGGATAAACCGCTGGCCGCGTTTGACAGCCGGGCTTGGGTGGTTCCGCATGACGAAGCGGCTAACTATTTTATCTGGAGACAGCAGGATGCGACCAAAAACAGCATCTCCATGACAGCACAAGCCCAGTTCCCGCACGGACGGCTGGAGGGGTTAAGCGGGAAGCAGCTGCAGGACCTGCTGTTTCTTGAACGCGGCCTGAACTGGAACGACCTGCCGGTATGGCAGAAACGGGGCGTATGCATCGTGAAGCAGGAATACCATAAAGGGGAGGCGGTCCGGAGAAAATGGGAGGTGGACCTAAACATTCCGATCTTCAGCCAGGAACGCGATTATATTAACCGGCATGTCTATACGCGGAGGGATGAGCCGTAATGGAATGCGTCATTTTTATCGGCATCCAGGCATCGGGCAAATCGACCTTCTACAAAGAGCGGTTTTTTGCCACGCATATGCGGATTAATCTGGACATGCTCCGAACGCGCAACCGGGAGAGCATCTATCTTGAAGCATCGCTGCGGGCAAAGCAGCCGTTTGTCATCGATAATACAAATCCTTCCGCTCTGGACAGGCAGCGCTACATCCAGCCGGCCAAGGAATTGGGGTTTTCCGTAAAAGGCTACTTTTTCGAGCCCGATTACGAGGTGTCCATGGAGCGGAACGAACGGCGGGAGGGCCGGGCCAAAGTGCGGGAGGCCGGGATCAAAAGCACACTGGCGAAGCTGGAACGCCCCCATGCCGCGGAAGGCTTCGACGAGCTGTATCTTGTCCGGTTCAGGAATGGATGTTTTGAAGTGGAGCCGTTGCTGCCGGATGAGAACCGGATGGAGGATGAGGCAGAAGACCCCAACTCCACTATTTAGGATTTTGAATTGAATTCGTCTGTAAGTCTGGTTAACTTATGCTTCTGAAGCGGCCGCCTTGTTCTCAAGCAGGGCGGCTTTTGTTATAATCGCTAATGATAATCATTATCACTAGTTGCCATAGGCCAGAGAAGCAGGAGGGATCAGTATGGAACAAAAGCGGACAGGTCAGCCGGATATCGGCGCGCTTGTCGTTCGTATAAAAGGAATTGATCTGTTCACCGGCTCGTCAGGGGAGCAGCCGGAGCACCAGCTAAGCCGGCATGCCGCGCTGATTATGCCGGTATCGGGAAGCGCCGAAGTCATGGTGGGAACGGAGGAACGGCTGGTCCGTCCCGATCACGCGGTGGTCTGCCCGCCCGGCGGCACCTTTGCGATCCGCTCCAAACCGGGGGAGGAGTTGTCGCTGTATGTTATCCGCTTCGAGCTGCTGGAGCTGCGGGAAGAAGATGGGGAGTATGCCGCCGTACCCGCTGGTGAGGCGGTATTCCTTGACTGGAATCGTGTCATCCTGTTGCAGCCGCCGGGAAAAGCGGCGGAGCTGTGCCGGGAGATTCACCGCACTCTGTACAGCCGGGACGGCAGGCAGCGGCTGCGCGCCCAACTGGACGGTGCCGAACTGATTTATCTGCTGCTGTCGGGCGCAGCGGAGCCGGCCGAGGGGGGGACGGCAGAAGCGCTTCAGCGCGCCAAGGCGTTTCTGGACGACCGGTACCAAGAAGATATTTCAATGGAGCGGCTGGCTTCGATCGCCGGGCTGAGCTCCAAATATGCATCCGATCTGTTCAAGCGGACATTCGGGCAAAGTCCGCTCGACTACTTGTCGCAGGTAAGGATGCGGGAGGCAAAGCGGCTGATGCTGCAGACGGACTGGCGGATGCGCGACATCGCACATGCGGTTGGCTACCGGGATGAGTTTTTTTTCAGCCGGAAGTTTAAGCAATCGTTTGGGCTGTCTCCCTCCGCGTACGTAAAGAAACGGAGTGTTAAGGTAGCCGCCTATGGCTCGGCAGGGCTCACGGGTTATCTCCTTCCGCTCGGGATCATTCCTTATGCTGCTCCGCTGCATCCCAAATGGTCCGGCTATTACTGCGACCGCTACGGAGCGGATATTGCGGTGCATCTGGATGCCTACCGCCACAACCATTATAAGGAGGCCAATCTGAAGCGGCTGGAGTTGGCCCGCCCGGACCGGATCATTACGGGATGGGATTTGGAGGAAGAAGAGCTATGGCGGCTGAATCGGGTTGCCCCTGTCCATTCCATTCGGGACGATTGTTTGGACTGGCGAAAGGAATTGCGGGAATTAGCGGAGCTGCTGGGCGAGCAGGCCGAAGCGGAACGCTGGATTGATGCTTTTGACCAAAAAGTACGGGAGAAAAAACAAAGATTCAAACGGCTGGCTGGTGAAGAAACGGTTATGGTCGTCAAGCTGCTAAAAAATCAGCTGTATGTCTATCGCGATCACGCGGTGACCTGCCTGCTGCACCGGGAGCTGGAATTCCGGGCTGCCGGACCCGGCAGCCTACCTGCACACAATCAGCCGATTTCGCTGGAGGAGCTGGACAACATGAACCCGGGGCGTGTGCTGCTGCTGATCTGCAAAGAAACGGAAACGCTGGATTATTGGAAACAGCTGCAGGCTTCGTCCGCTTGGGTTACGCTGCGGATCGTTAAGGAAAACAGAGTCCGCCAAATCGCGTCAGAGCCGTGGCGGGAGTACTCGCCGGTTGCGCTTCAGCGGATGCTGGAGGATACGGAGCGGATTTTTTCCGGAGATTGTCCATCAGGCTTCGGAAGTTTGTCCATGGAATAGACACGAATGCCCCTTTACAATTGGTTATGATAATCATTATCAATTAGACGAGGAAAAGGGGTAGGCATCAAGTGTTGAAAAAAGGATTAGGTGCTGGAATCATTCTGCTGTTCACTATAGCGTTAACCGCATGCGGGGGAGGGAACAACGCAACCGGCGGTTCGAATAACGGACAACCGGCCGCGACAAACACCGCCACTCAAACAGCCGCGTCGCCAGCCGCACAGCCGGCGGAAACCGCGCAGGCGTCTGCGGCACCGGCCGCGGACGCGAGCGGTGAAACGCGCACGATTACATATCTGGGCAAAGATTACGAACTGCCCGCCAAAACTGAACGGATTGTTATTGCCGGCGCGGTTGAAGCGATGGAAGATGCGCTGGTGCTGGATGTGCAGCCGGTTGGGGCCATCAGCTTCGGCGGAGCTTTCCCGCCGCTGTTCGGGCCGGTGACAAAAAACGCCGTGTCGATCGGCGAAAAGACAGAGCCAAACTTCGAGGCGATTTTGTCGCTGAAGCCGGATGTGATTTTAGGCTCGACTAAATTCCCTGAAGAAGTCGCCGAGAAGCTGAATCAAATCGCGCCGACCATTCTGGTATCGCATATCTCTACCAATTGGGAAGCGAATCTGCACTTGCTCGGACAAATCAGCGGCAAGGAGGCGCAGGCGGAAGAGGCTATCACGAAATACAAAGCCGATCTGGAGCAAGCCAAAGCGACGCTCGGCGAAAAGCTGAAGGGCAAAAAAGCTGCCGTGGTGCGTGTCCGTCAAGGCAAGATGTTTGTCTACCCAGCGGATGTCTATTTTAACCCGGTTATCTACGAAGAATTAGGTATGGACGTACCGGCTGAAATCGCCGCCGCCAAAGCCCAGGAAAAGCTGTCGGTCGAAAAATTCGCCGAAATGAACCCGGATTACCTGTTCATCCAGTTCGCAGAGAACGAAAATCCCGACAGTCCAAAGGCGCTTGAAGAACTGCAAAATAATCCGATTATTAAAAATTCGGCCGCATTCAAAAACGGCACAGCGTACATTAACGTTGTTGACCCGCTCGCTCAAGGTGGAACAGCTTTCAGCAAAATCGAGTTCCTCAAAGCCGTGGTAAACGAGCTGTCAAAATAAACCGCTTGTTCAACTTAGGAACGGAATGGTCAAGGAATGCCGTGCCGGATGCCCCGGCACCACCGGATCCCCCCGGCACCACCGGCACCGGTCTACGGGCAACCTGGACTGCCAGATTAAACTGGCCGGCTGGCCTGGTCTGGCGGGAGGAGTACATTTCCAACCGGCAAATCTGCTCAGGAGGACTGGCACTGCCAGTCCGCTCCCGGCTACACTAACTTTAGTTAAGGTGTGTTGTAATGCGATATTCTCGATCCCTGCCGGCTGTCATCTTCTGGATGGCGCCGGCAGCGGCTATATTCACCGTCATTTTATCGGTCTCCTTCGGCGCCAAAGCGATTTCCGCCTCCGTCATCTGGGATGCGGTGTTCCATTTTGACCCGGGGAACATGGATCATCAGATTATCCGTTCCTCGCGTCTGCCCAGAGCGGTTGGCGCGCTGCTGATCGGCGCGTTTTTGGCCGTGTCCGGCGCGCTGATGCAGGGGATGACACGCAACTATCTGGCTTCCCCCTCCATTATGGGTGTCTCGGACGGGTCCGTTTTTCTGGTAACGATGTGCATGGTGTTCCTGCCCTCCACCGGATCGGTCAGCCTGATTGTTGTGTCAATGATCGGGTCGGCGCTTGGCGCCGCGCTTGTCGTCGGCATCGCCTGGCTTATTCCGGACGGATTATCGCCGGTGAAGCTGGCGATTCTGGGAACGATCGTCGGCACATTTCTGAATGGGGTGTCCGCCGCCGTGGCGAGTTATTTTCAAATCTCCCAGGGGCTCAGCTTCTGGTACAACGCCAGGCTGCATTCCATTGAGCCGCAGCAGATTTGGTTGTCTCTCCCGTTTGCCGCGGCAGGGCTCCTGCTTGCAATCGGGGTGTCCAAGTCGATTACGGTATTGTCGCTTGGGGACGATGTATCGGCAGGTCTTGGACAACGTACGGCGCTGATTAAGGGACTGACCGTGCTGTCGGTTGTGATTTTGACCGGGGTCTCTGTCGCGCTTGCGGGCAAAATCGCGTTTGTTGGTCTGATTATTCCGCATATCGCCCGGTTTGCCGCTGGTATGGATTACCGGCTAATCGTGCCGTTGTCCGGAGTGCTGGGCGCGCTGTTTTTGGTGCTGTGCGATCTTGTCTCCCGGTTTTTGAATGCGCCGTTTGAGACGCCGATTGGCGTGGTGACGGCATTTTTGGGCGTCCCTTTTTTCCTGTACCTGATCAAGAAGAAAGGGGGCGGCAAACATGCCTGATTTGGCGCGCGGCTCAGCGGCAAAAGCATGGGCAGCGGCGGCCGGTGCGGTTGCCGTCATTTTGCTCGGCGTATACCTTAGCTTGACAAGCGGCCTGTTCGACATGTCCTTAGGCGACGTACTCCGGACCCTGCTTCGTTTGGATGATTCCCAGGAGAACAGTCTCGTTATTTTTTCATTCCGGCTGCCGCGGATTGTGCTGGCTGTATTGGTGGGAGCGGCGCTCGGGATGGCGGGAACCGTCATTCAGGGAGTGACCCGCAACGGGCTGGCGGACCCGGGAATTCTCGGGATTAACGCCGGCGCTGGGTTTGCGGTGGTGGCGTTTATGTTTTTGTTTCAAGGAACCATTACGCTGACCGGATGGATGGGCGTGATGATCCGTCCCGTTTTTGGCCTTGCTGGCGGGCTGCTGGCGACGGTGCTGATTTATTTTTTTGCCAGGGAACGGGATAGCCTTGATCCGCAGCGGCTTGTGTTAGTCGGGATTGCGATTGGGCTGGGTTTTGGGGCAATGACGTTGTTTTTATCGCTAAAAATGAACCCAAACGACTTTGAGATGGCGACGGTCTGGCTTGCGGGCAGCCTGTACAGTGCGAACTGGAAGTTTATTGCCACGCTGCTGCCGTGGCTGGTCATTATTCCGCCTATACTCTGGTACCGTTCACGCGGACTTGATCTGCTGCAGATGGGCGAACATACGGCGACCGGGCTTGGGGTGGCAGCCGAACGCGAGAAAAAAATACTGCTGGCCTGCGCGATTGCACTCGTCAGCGCCAGTGTAGCTGTTTCGGGCAGCGTGGGGTTTGTTGGTCTGATTGCTCCGCATATGGCGAGACGGCTGGTCGGGCTGCGGCATGCCCATGTGCTGCCGATCAGCGGCCTGATTGGTGCGGCGATGGTGGTGCTGGGCGACTATATCGGCAAAACCGTGTTTGCGCCGGTGGAGCTCGCTGTCGGGATTGTGATTTCGATCATCGGCGTGCCTTATTTTGTTTTTTTGCTGCTGAAGAAAAAGTAAAGACTGCCTGCGGGTGCCGAAGAGAGGAAGACGGCGATGTTTATACAAGAAAAGGTACAGGGAAGAGAGCTGGCGGTTTATCTGCCCGTCTCCTACAGCAGTGAGCTGGAGCGCCGCTATCCGGTCGTTTATGTACAGGATGACGGGGAACTTATCATGCAAACTTATAATGAGCTGCAGCATCTCATCCGGACGGGACAGCTGCCTGAGCTGCTTCTGGTCGGCGTCGGCACGCCCTGCCGGAACGATGAATACACCCCATGGCCGGCTGACTCGCTTGCGGCGGGATACCCGGGGTTCGGGGGAAAGGCGAAGGCGTATATTGATGAGCTGGCGGATGTCTGCAAACCCTGGATCGACGGTAAATACCGGACGCTTCCGGATGCAAAACATACGGCGATCGTAGGCGGCTCACTTGGCGGTCTGGTTTCGCTGTTCGCCGGTCTCTGGCGGCCGGATACCTTCGGCAGTTTGGGCCTGCTGTCCGCTTCGCTGTGGTTCGAAGGGGTGAGCTCTTACCTTCAAGAACTCCGTCCTGGATTTGACGGGCAGCGGGTCTACATGTCGGTCGGAGACGCCGAGGGCATCTACAAGCAGTCGATCCAGCGGACGATGGTGGAGTCTTCGCTTGCGGCGCAGCGCCGTTGGGCCGCAGACGGCCTGTCTGCTGACCGGTTCCGGTTTCAATTGGATGCCGGAGGGACACATGACGTTCATTATATGGCGATGAATTTTCCGAAGGCGTTATGTTGGCTGTTCGCCCCGGCTGCAGCAGAAAGCGGAGCTGGAGAAAGGCCGGCGGGCAGCGGCGGTGACAGTGCGGGCAGCGGCGGTGGCAAGGTGGGCAGTGGCGGTGACACGGCGGGAAGTGCCGGTCGCAAGGGGGAAAGCGGCAGTGGCAAGTTGGGCAGCGGCGGTGACATTGCGGAAAGCGACGAGGGCAATACGGAGAGCGCCGGTGATGTTCGCAACCTGAGCAGCGGGCACGCTGGCGGAAGCGCCTGCAACAGTGTCAGCCTCTCCATGTTCAAATATGGCCGATGGACAACGGAGGCTGCAATCCCGCGCACCGAACATTTTATTTTGCGGTCTGGACAAAACGGCAGAGATTACCGGATTTTCGTCTCCGTCCCGCCTGATGCGCCGCCTGAGCAGGGTTATCCCGTGCTGTATACGCTGGATGCCAACGCCATTTTCGGATCGCTTGCGGAAGCGATGCGTCTGATGGGGCGGCGGCCGCATGGGGTAGAGCCCATGGTCATTGTAGGCATCGGCTATGACGATGAAGGGCCGATGGTTACGCGGGAGCGGTTCCTCGATTATACCGATCCGGCGAGTCTGGAAAAAATGCCGCAGCGCCCCGACGGCTCGCCCTGGCCGGAGACAGGGGGAGCCGAGGCGTTCACTGCTTTTATCGAACATGAGCTGAAACCCCGGATGGAGGCGCTGCTGCCGATTGACCGGCAGCGCCAGGCGCTGTTCGGGCACTCGCTGGGCGGGTATTTTGCACTCCGCACGCTGTTTCGGACACCGGAGGCCTACCAGACGTTTATCGCGGGGAGCCCTTCGATCTGGTGGAACGGACGGATGCTGTACGACTGGCTCCCTTCGTTCATCGAGCGGCTGCAGGACGGTTCGCTGCCTCAGGTTTCGCTGCTTATGGGGGTGGAAGCGGATACCGGCAAAATGCTGGCAGACGCCGTAGACCTGCACAGCAGGCTGGAGCCGCTGGCAGGCGAAAATTTCCGGCTTAAGCTCAAAAAGTATGAGGGAGAGGGGCATGTCACGATGCTGTATCCTTTTATCAGTGAGCTGATCCGGTTCAGCAGCCGGAGTTATAAACCGAAATAATCCGGCAGGCTGGCCGGAAATGTAAAAACGCCGAGTTCCTTTACTAAGGAACCGGCGTTTTTTTGGGGCTGGGCAGCGTTTATAAGACGAGGGCTAAATTTCCGCCGTCTCCTGGGCCAGCCATGCCCGGTGTTCGTCATCCAGCCGCGGAGACAGCCGCTCGAACACCTCCCGGTGATAGCGGTTCAGCCATTCCCGCTCGTCCGGGGTGAGCAGCTCGGGTATAACAGCGCTCCGGTCGATTGGCAGGAAACACAAATTTTCGAACCGGAGAAACCGACCCGACTCCGTTGTCCGGTCTTCCGCGACGAGCAGCGTATTTTCCGTGCGGATACCGTGACGGCCTTCTTTGTATACGCCGGGTTCAACCGTAATGATCATTCCGGGTTCCAGCCGGACGTCGTTTGTTTTCTGGGCGAAACGCTGGGGCTCCTCATGCACATTTGAAAAATAACCGACGCCGTGGCCGGTACCGCACTTATAGTCCAGCCCGTGGTCCCACAACGGCTTGCGGGCCAGAATGTCCAGGTTTGAACCCGTGCTGCCGTACAAAAACCTTGCTTCCGACAGCGCGATAA
The DNA here is from genome assembly GCF_046543445.1 of Paenibacillus nanchangensis. Classification (NCBI taxonomy): domain Bacteria; kingdom Bacillati; phylum Bacillota; class Bacilli; order Caryophanales; family Paenibacillaceae; genus Paenibacillus; species Paenibacillus nanchangensis. The sequence goes on along the minus strand of NZ_JBHOFD010000001.1, from coordinate 248,136 downwards.
CCGATTTCAGCACCAGCGTAAAATCTCGTTTTTCCTCATCCGTCAGCGGCCCGAGGGGGATTGTGCGCGTAATATCCGTGGTCCCGTTCAGAAAATGCGAGCCGGAATCAAGCAGGTAAAACCCCTTGCCCCCGAGCGTGTATTGGCCTTCCGTTGTCGGCGCGTAATGCATCATGGCCGCATGATCGCCATATGCGGAAATGGAGGCAAAGCTGAGGTCAACAAACAAAGGCTGCTGTTTGCGGAACTCCCGTCCTTTCAGATCCACCTGAAGTTCCGTCACTGGCTCAACCGGCACCGTCTCTTTCAGCCATTTGAACAGCTGGATTAGCGCGGCGGCATCCTTAAGATAGGAGTCGCGGATGTTTTCGATTTCCACTTCGTTTTTAACCGCTTTGAGCAGGGTGACGAGACCGCGGGTTTCAATAACGGCAGCGGAGGAAGGGATAGCGGCCTTCAAGCTGACGTTGGTTTTGTCCGGATCGTAGACGATGGCAGCCTGGTCCAGCTCACCAAGGTAACTGTAAATGCTGCTGTAATCCAGTACCCGAATCCGGTCGCTCGCAAGCGTCTCTCGTACGGAATCGGGTATTTTGTCGCTGTCGATAAAAAGAACGGCCGAATCGGCTTCAATCACCGCAAACGAAGTGCCGTACGGGTTATGCGGAATGTCGCCGCCCCGGATGTTGTACAGCCAGCAGATGTCGTCCAGCGCGGACAGCACGTAATGGGTAGCGCCGTGGGTGAACATCGCTTGGCGTACGTCGGACAACTTTTGCACGCGCGTCCGTCCTGCGTGACGGTCTTCGTGGATATAGATTGTATCCTTCGGGATTTCCGGTCTGTCCTGCCAAAGGGCGCCCGCCGGGTCCTGGGCGGTTACAATCGTTACGGTTTTATTCCGCAGCGCTGCGTTTAGCGAATTGCAGCCGCTGACGGATAGAGTTCTGCCGTCGACAGCCAAGGTCCCTTGAGCAGGAAGCGTCTCCGCCAGCCATTCCTCTACAGTGGGGACGCCGGGTTGTCCCATTCTGAACAGCCGGATACCCGAACCCTGCAGCTGCCGTTCCGCCTGGATAAAATACCGTCCGTCCGCCCACAGTCCCGCATCATCCAGTGTAACAACCGCGGTTCCAACCGATCCGGTGAACCCGGTCAGCCATTGTCTTGTTTTCCAGTGCTCGTCTACGTATTCGCTCAGGTGCGCATCCGCGCTTGTGATGAGGCAGGCGTCCCAGCCCTCCTTGCGCATGCGGTTGCGGAGCTGTTCGACCTTGTCCGAGGTTTCCATCATTGCTTGTCCTTCTTCCTATGTACAATATAAATTCTGCTTCCCTTCGTTTGGCCGCGCCATAGGCCGCCTGCTCCTGCTGGAGACCGCTGTTTACTTGATATGGCTTTGTTCCCCTATTCCCAGGTGCTGATTTGCGCTTGCCTAATCCTCCCTTTGGCGCTACCGGAAGGAAGTGGAATAAGTTAAGATTAAAGGAATGCAGGCTGATGTGCAATTGCCTGGGACCAAACCATTCCGCAATGGGAAAAGGGGCAAGGTCTCATCTAGTCCATGCAAGCGAATCTGGCGAATTTGTGAAAAGACGCCTGGAGGAAGTGGCCCCCGAGGCGCCTTGCGCAAAGGAATGAGAGGCGGGCAGGCGTTCACGCTGCCCAGCCAGCCGCCCCGCCGGGAGAGCGAAAGCAAAAGCGACCATTAACCGGCAAGCGGATGTAAAAAAACGAACCCGATGGAGGAGACAGCATGCGTCTAACAATTAAAGACCGGACGTTTACCGTTCAAGAGGCGGCAATTACAGGAGGAATCGTTGATCCTTATTGGAGAGCAACTTATGGACCTGAATACGCCGAGCAGCTGATGTGGAGCATCGATATTCAGTGCGAAGGCGAGGTGTATGACGGAGAGAACTGGGAGCCGCGTTTGTACCATGAGCAGCTGCAGTTTAACGTTGGCAGCTGGAAGGAGCTGGAGGGCGCCGCGTACAGCTGGAATGATCCAACCGGCCCGGACGGTGAGATGGAGGGCGGCCTATACGTATTTGAACATGAACCGCTGACCCAAGGCAGCTTGATGATCGGGCGCCGATCCGGTTCGCTTTTTCAAGTGCGGTGGAGCGGGCTGTGTGACATCTGGTGGGATGAAGAATACGGCGGAGGGCTGCCATTCCTGCTGGAGTGTGAAGCGGAGTTCAAAGGGATTCAAGTGAATGCAAGCGCACGCGACAACGACGATACGGTACGTGAACGGCTGGCCCGGTATATCCGGCTGGACGGTCTGAAGCAGCAGCCGATTCTGCACAGCGAGCATAAATATCAGAGCGGCGTCGGGATGGCGTTATCTTGGTTTATGCCGGAAAAAGCGTGAGGGGGAATGAAGATGACCATTCATATTAGACCGCTGCATGCGGACGAACAACCTCCAATGGACCTGCTGCTGCTGGCAGACCCGTCCGAAAGTCTTGTGGAAAACTATCTGAATCGCGGGGTTTGTTACGTAGGTGAGAAGGCTGGGGAAGTGGTAGGAGAGTATGTTTTGCTGCCTACCCGGCCCGACACCGTGGAGCTGGTGAATGTTGCGGTAAAAGAAGACCTTCATGGACAAGGGGTAGGCAAGCAGCTGGTGCAGCATGCCGTACGGCAGGCGGAGGCGCTGGGATTCAAAACGATCGAAGTTGGCACAGGCAGCACCGGCGCTGCTCAGCTGATGCTGTATCAAAAATGCGGATTTCGGATGACGGGGATCGACCGGGATTTTTTTATCCGGCATTATGAGGAACCGATTTTCGAAAACGGGATGCAGCTGCGTGACATGGTGCGATTAAGCCAGGATCTTGGATTGAGGTAAGAAGATGGGGCGGGCAGTATCCCGGGATAAACGGACATCTGGTCCGCGGGCTGCCAGGGCTTGTCTACGTCTCAACGTCCATCCTCTAAAAAAAGGAGTGTACCACATATGGACAAACCCGCCTTTACGAATACGGAGGAGTATATCGCGCAGTTTGATGAACCGTTGCGTGTCAAGCTGGAGCAGATCCGCAGCGTCATTCGGGACATCGTTCCCGAAGCGGAGGAGCGTATCAGCTATCAGATGCCGACGTTTTATTTGAACGGGAATCTGGTGCATTTTGCCGCGTTCGATAAGCACATCGGGCTGTATCCGGGACCTAGCGGCATTTCCGCTTTTGAGGAGGAACTTACGCCATACAAGCACGCCAAGGGATCGGTGCAGTTTCCGCTGGATCAGCCGCTGCCGATTGAGCTTGTGAAACGGATTGCCGCGTACCGCGCGGACGAAAACCGGGCGAAAGGCAAACCCAAACGCGGGACAAAACGTAAGGTGAAGGAGCAGAATTAGACAATAAATGAGCTGAAAAGAAGGCCGGCAGGTGAGGAGAAAGAGAATGAACGGTTTTTTTGATGAAGCACTTTCGCGTCTTCAGCGGATCGATGTGGAACCTTATATCGTCAATCTGCATAAACGTTATCATGAGTTTCGGACAGACGCTGAATATGTAGCGGATGCACAGTTAATCGCGGAGTATTACCGCCGGGTCGGGGTTTTGCTGCAGGAGCTTTCCATCGAGGGGGTCAGTATTTGGGGCGGTATGGCGCAGGTGGCGAAGCGCGATAACAGTCAACTGCTGGACTACGAGCAGCTGCCCACGCTGTGCCCCAATCTGGGCAGGGTCGAACTCCTGCTGATTAAGCTGATTTCTTTTCATTATCTCAATTGGTGTATTTTATTGGACAAGAACGATCCGGTTGCCGCCCGGCATAAAGATATTTATGAACCGATGATCCGGCTGTTTGAACGGGGAGGCGGGATGATCAGCACGCACCATCATGAGCTGGTGGGCGGGTTTGGTGCTTTTTCGCGGTCCATTTCAGCTTCAAGGGGAGATATGCGGGAGTTCGACATCAGTGATGCAGCTCTAGCGCGCGTCGGAGCGGAGGTAGAGTATGCGCAAGATTTTGTGGAGGAGTTCAAGCGCGGCCATGCGGCTGACCGGAGATGTTTACGCTGCGGCGGCAAACTGAACATCACAGAAAAATCGGATTATACCGTGTGGTATAAAGTAAGCTGCGAAACACCACAGTGTTTTAACCGGAATTTTAGCTGATCGGTGGGGAGGTAGGGACGTGAGACCTTTTCGAGTGTTGAAGACAGCCGTTTCGGTTTGGATGGGGTTCATCCTGATGTTTGTTTTATCCAGCTGTACTCTGGTTGAGGACGCACGCGATCAAGTCGAGCCGGGGATTCTGATTCTGCCGGGCAGCTACAGACTATTTCAGGTGAATGATCAGGCTAATATGATTAGAGGCAAAACAGACGCTGAGCCGGTGTATGCTTCCTACGTCAATGAAATCGGCTGGAACCAAGATTACATCGCGTTTCGGATCCATTCGACGGACGGGGAAGGAACGGAAGGGCTGATCAATGTGAAATCGGGGCGGGTCTCTTTTTGGAGCGGCAAGCTGCGTTTGGAGGAGATTTTTGCGAGTAATCATATCACGGACATCAAGCTGTCCCCGGTGCAGGAGCTTATAGAAGAAAAGGAAGCCAAGTCGGTTAAGTATTCTTCGGTTCGGTGAGGGAGGATCACGTGAAAAAAATCAATGTACTGGAAACGAGGCTTGCTGCACGCTTTAAAGATTCGGACCCTGACCGGGAAGGCAACAAAAACACCTTGTTTGCAGATTTTATTATTGATGGGCGATCCCTTTACCAGATGCTTAGAAAGTATGATTTTGTCCCTGCACTTGGTTGGGGCAGTGAAGAGCATCAAAAAATGATGATCGATTATTTTTTATTAAAACGGCAGCACGACTCCTTGTACTACAGATACCCCGCTTTAGTGTGTCCATGGTGTGCGGATGAAGAGTGCGGGTTTATTTCCTTGTACATTGAGTTCGAGGATGGTCTCTATGTATGGCGTGACTTCAAACTTGAACCTGGCGCCGTGCCCATCTCAATCGGACCTTTTTATTTTGAGCAGGACTTATACGAGAAGGCGATTATGAGCACCCAGGGAATGGCAGGGGTTCAATAAGGCAAAGTATCATTAGTACAAATGCCGCGAGATCAAACCGAAAGGAAGAGACTATGGCAAACCGGATTTCCATGCCTGACGCGCTGGACTCGGTGGTAGAGTCGTTTCGCATGTCCAATGGACTCACCTCCGTGTTCCTCAGTGTGCTGGTGCTGAGCGGATCGATGTTAGCAGAAACAGACCGGGAGAAGGAACTGATCATCTGGCTGGCGCAGCAGGACCAGTCGGTGGTGGGAATTGGTACAGTGGGATTTCAAATTGATGAAATGCCCTGGACAAAGGATTCTTTTGACAGTGAAAAAGCCTTCCTGCTGCGGGCCATCGAAGGGGCAAAACAAGGTCTGGGCTGGGACCGGCTGGATTACGAGCCACGCCAGGATTGGGTCATAAACTGCCTGGAGCAGTTTCAGGTGATGATTTTAGCTTTTGAACGAGAACATGTAAATTTAAGCAATTACCTGGAATGGTCGGAAGTGATTGAAGGCGACGATTATCCAACCATCCCTCCGGGTTACCCGAAATGCGAACAGCACGGGGTGTACCTTTCCTGCCATGGATGTATGCTGTGCAATGATAAGTAAAAAAGGTGGAAGCGAATTGAAACATCTGCTGAAAGAAATGAAGGACAGAGCGCGTTACATGGCCGAGGACAATAAGGCCTTTCATGATTTTGTCAATCAAAGCCTCGAAGCTTATCTGGATGGGGGTGAGCAGGAATTTATCTACCGCTACTTCGTTAATGAGAAGGTGGGAAACCGGAGCTTTTCCGTGGGGATCACGGATTTGCTATCCGAAAAAATTAACGAAATCCCCCAAGCCGTCCTTGACTATCATCGCAATCCGAGCGAAGCGAACTTTATCTCCCTGATCAACTGCTATTACATGGAAGTGTTGACCCTTATGACCGGCTACATGCAAAAGACAGTGGTGCCAGCGCACATGGATATGACGATCAGCTCCGCCGGGCTGCTTGCCTTAGGGTTCTTTGGACCCGAAGAGCAAAATATGGTTATGAATTACCTGCGATTTTACTTGGACAACCAGATTCGTGCATTTGAACAAAATGAAAACCCGGCAGTAAAAAGGTGCTTTGGCGCATCCAGCGTTATGCCGCTTTATATCCTGCTCAGCCGCAACCATTCGGAGAGCGAACCGGCGGTCCGCTCTTTTGAGGGACATCTGGACGGAAACATGCAGCCGTTGAATCCGGTGATCGAACACAACCTGAATCCAGTGTACGCTTATGCCTATGAGCACTATTTAAGTGATGATGAAGCCGCGGTAACCAAGCTGTTTCAAGACCTGGGTGATTATCACAGAGACCACTGCAGGAAGGACTCCAAAACCTTTTACGTCTTCGACAGCTTTGAATGGAGATATCTGCCTGCCGAAATGTTATGTCTGCTAAAGCTGAGAATGAACCGGCACAAATCAATCGACTTCATTTCCCATCCGCTCCTTGATCCGTTTAAACCGTATTTAAAGCTGGATACGGCTTCGCTGCTCAGCGAAACCTCTTTGCGGCTGAAGCGGGAGATCATGAGGAGAAGCGGGATATAAGGGACAGAGCGAATTCAACCGCATTAATAGATATTTGGAGGCCTTATTTTGCGTACACAACACTTGAACGGCCCTTATCTGATGGTTACACTCAGCAAACCGGATACCCCGGAAGGCCTGTTCCACACTCTTCTCGCGTTAAAAAAATGTGCGGAAACAGACCCTGGTTTATTGGTGTATACCCATGACGTGCGTAAGCGGATTATCATTGCCGGACTAGGCGAACGGCATATTCAGGGAATCATCACCCGGCTGATCGAGGAATTTCACTTGGAGATCCAGGCGGAGACTCCACAGATTTTATATAAAGAAACCATCAAGAGCGTTGTGAAATCGGAAGGCAGTTTTGTCAGGCAGGCCTCAAGCCTCTGCCGTTACGGACACTGCTGGATTGCGATGGAGCCGGCGGTTCGCGGAGCGGGATACGAATTTATAAACCAAATTACAGGCGAGGCAGTGATTCCGTCAAAATATATCGAAAGTGTTGAAGAAGGGCTTCAACGGGCGATGACCAGCGGGGTTTTAGGAAATTTTCCGGTAGTTGATTTTAGGGTAACTTTGTATGATGGATCGACTCATCGCACAGATTCCAGCTCCATGTCATACATCATTGCAGCCGCTATGGCGTTTAAAAATGGGCTAAAGCGTGCTGCCCCGGTGCTGTTAGAGCCGATCATGAACTTAACTGTGGTAGTTGAAGAAAGCTTGCTATCGCTTGCGAGAAATGAGATTCATGCGATGAATGGAAGAAATGTGTCGGTTGAATATGAAGGAGAAATGGTGATCCTTACGGCTGACGTTCCGCTAAGGGAGTGGTGGAACAGCGGGAAAAGCGATACTTTGAAGAAGGGGCACCCGTCGCTGGCTTTTGCCTATTACGACGAGGTTCCGGGTGACGTTCAAGCGACTTTAGTGGCGGAAGCAAATTTGCGCGACGTTTCCTATACCGATTTGTTTTTCTGGAGCAAGTGGGGGGAAAAGAATGAAGAATATTACTTGAAACAATTTGTCGACGATTTATGGGAAGGAGAGTGAGGAGAAACGGTGGACCGGACGGAAAGCGGGCTTGATGTTGCAGCGTTTATCGATAACACCTACCGCTTATTGGGGCAGCGCCTGCCGGAACTGAGTGCTAACCATTTTGCCTGCAGCCGTTATGAATACAAAATGTCGGAGTGGCATGAGCCCGAGATGCTGATTCAGCTTGATTACAGGTATGATACCAAGCTTTATGATCCGTTTGCCCCTTATAATGAGGTACGGGTAGAAATAAGCGGCATGAAGATTTACAGTCCCACAACGCAGGGGTTTCTGCCTTTTCGCGCCTTGGGCAACAACAATCTGTTGACACATTTTTATCTTCCGGATGACCGGAAGTTCCAGCTGGCAGCACAAGACCTCAGAATGGAACAAGCCCAAATTACACAGCAGCCGACGAACCATACCGCACGCAAAAAGCTGAAAGGCCTGCTGAAACGCTATCCGGCGAAGATCACGCAGAAACTGGATATCGAGCACACCCACTTGTTCAAAATCGACCGGCATTACTACACCATCAAGCGGCTGGAAAAGGATCAGTATGCTGCGATCGACAAAAACGGGCAGGTTTACCTGGTGCATTACCGGCCGACAAAAGTGGATTTTCACCCGAACTATACCGAGATCTTCAATCAAAGCTATGCCGAATTTGTGTGCGGTTCGATAGAGGAGTTTGTGCGCCGGTATGAGCTGTAGTTGTGATGAGAGAACGCAGTATTGTCCCATTTTTAATTGAAAAAAAGTAGAATTCACAGATCGAATTCTACTTTTTTTGTGAACGTAGATGGTAACGGAGAACTAAACATATTTACATTAATTAATTATTTGCGGATCCATTAAGGGTGTGTAGGCAAACTAGAAATTAAGGAAATAAGGGTCAGTCAAACGATTCCGTAATGGGTTGCGAACTGCTATCAACCCTGGATCTACACCTGTTTATTGTCCGATCGATCCGCGAATCCTCTCCTGTGATGTAACACACCCGCAGCGGATTACCACAGCACACGATACAGAGGTCTTTCCGGACCCAGAGGACGTTATTTCTGAAATTCTTGGGCTTTTGGGTTACTTTGCGGACTCCAGATCCGTTATTCGTACCAAAAACATCCAAACGATGGATTCTCCGCGTAAATAGGCGCATCTGAGTCCGTAACTTTGCCAAAACACGGAATAGTCAGCAAATAGGGTACCCTGAGTCCGTGAACTTGTACCACGCTTTGAATTCATACCTGGACAGTCAAACGATTCCGTAATGGGTTACGAACTGCTTTCAACCCTGGACATATAGTATCGAGAAGTGTTGGCCGATCGGGATTACGATACCGGTGTAATTATTACCTTGCTAAAAAACCAAAACGCAACTCCCGTCATTCTGAACAGCGAAACCGGTATAAGAAACGAGCTTACGACAAGGATACTTTTAGAGAACAGCATTTAATTGAATGCTTTTATAAAATATAAAATCGGCGCTTGCCAACCCGCTATGACAAGACAGCCAGCATGTTCAAGACTTTTTTGACGTTGATTTCGATGAGATTATGGCTGAAATAAGTTTGCGCACAGACTCTAGTCAGCCGTTCTTCACCATATCCTTCCACACGTCTATAGCATGAGACTCCAGGCTGAAAAAAATATCGTCTTCATCATCTTCGTCTTCAATCTCTGCTTCGTTCACCAACCCGGTCAAGTAACGCGGAATAAAGGCGGCCAGGTTCGGCGCCAGTACAACCTTTTGTTCCTCATCGCGCCCAAAATTGATGATCTGGCCGTAAGTCCCTGCATGATCCGGATCCAAATCGATACCCACTGCATTCCCTGCCCCATCATAAAAAAGAGGAAGCCAGTGTGGGTTGGCATATACGGTTTTAATCGCACCGGTTGGAGTGGAAGTGCAGGCTTTTCCCAGCTCAGCCATCCCGTCAGGCCCTTCAGACTCAATCAGTGCTTTCCAGCCCACCCACTTCTCGCACAGCTCTTGAAGTCCCAGAAAATCCAGCCCGTAAACGATGCCATACATGTGATCTTGTCCATTATGTATACGGTACAATTCCTTAACATCCTCTGGCAGGGGGAATCCCAGCTGTGCTTCGGCTTCCGCAATCTCTTCTTCTTTAACCGGCGCGTTTAAGTAACCGGCGAACTTTGGTTCACGTTCATTCATGGCATCGACAAATGCCGACCATGCCGCGGTAACGTTACCCATTGTGTTAACCTCCTGGCTGCTTATTTTTACTCGCTCAAATTTAACATGTCATTCATCAAAACGCAGTGAAAAATGGAGGATTCGCTTTGCCGCAGCGACGCGCCATTAAAATAGTCACTTCATAGTCACTTCGGCAAAACAGGCCCGACAATCCCCAGCTCATACCCTTTGGCGACTGCGCCGACCCGCGATTTCACCCCTAGCTTCTGCAGAACAGCCGTCAGGTGGTATTCTACGGTGCGTTGGCTGATATGGAGGTCTTCGGCAATCTCGCGGTTGTTCATTTCCCGGGCCACCCGCACCAGCACCTCGCGTTCTGTCGGCGTCAGTTTATCTTGTGCCGAAGTGTTAAAAATCCGCTCAGGCACCAGCAGATGCCCCGCTATACTTTGTCTGATTGCATTAATAATCTGCGCATAGGAGGCCTGCTTGGACAAATAAGCGTTGACTCCAAGCTCGTAAGCCTTCCGGTAAAATTCATCATAGGTGTACCCGGACAGCATGATGATCCGCAGCGTGGAGTCGAACTGCTGTTTCAGTACAGCCGCCAGTTCAAAGCCGTCCATATGAGGCAGAGACACATCCAAAATCAGCACATCCGGCTGAAGTGTGCCGATTTGCTCCAGCAGGCGACTGGGGTCAGCGAAGGTGTCTACCACGCAAATATCGGGCTCTTGCTCCAACCGGGCTCTCAGCGAATCCATCACCAAAGGATGATCATCGATCAAAATGACCCGAATCTCTTCAACCATATTGTTTTTCCTCCTGAGCGTTCTGATGCGGCGGAAGCCGCAATGTAATCACGGTCCCTTTTCCGGGTGCGGACCGGATGTCCAGCTCGCCGCCCAAAAACTCGATTTGACTGGTTACAGACAGCAGCCCGAGGTGATGGCCGTGCATAAAGCTGTCTTGTTTGGTCAAAGCGGCTGCGTCAAATCCTACGCCGTCATCGCGGACCTCGCAGCGGACTTCGCCGGTTGGACACTGCGCCAGGTGCAGCTCCAACCGGCTGGCTTCGGCGTGTTTTTGCACGTTTCGGACCAGTTCGCGCAGGATACGGAACAGGTTGGATTTTAACATGGGGTCTGGCGGTGTGTCAGCGTTCCATTGATAATCCAGGGACACCGAAAGGCCGCTCTGCTCTTGGGCGGTACGCAGCAGCCAGCGCAGGGATTCCTCCAGTCCTGTTTTGTCAACGATATGGGGGTACAGCTCATCGCACAGCTGCCGGATTTCCTGCTGCGAAGTATACAGACATCTCAGCCACACCGCCAGCCGCTTGGCATCCACCTTCTGCTGATCCCCCAGCTCTTCCAGATCCCGGGACAAAAAAATCAGGTTCTGCAGCAGGCTGTCGTGCAGCCGATAGGAGAGGCGGATTCGCTCCTCTTGCTGGGCTTCCAGCAGGAGATGCTGGGTTTCGCGGATGCCGGTCATATGCCGCTCATAAGCGGCATTTTGGTCTTTGAACTGTTGAGACTGCTTGTAGATTCCAGCCATATGCTTAACATTCGCCAGCAGCCGGACGGATTCGCCGCAGACCGCTTCGATCAGCTGTTTTTCCTCGGCGGAGAATAACGACCGGTTCCGCTTGGGGCCTACATACAAAAAACCTTCCCCGCTATCGTCTTTCCCGTCATTATCTCCTGCATGAACTTCTGCATGAATCTCTGCATGGATCTCAGCGTTGTCTTTCCCGGCATTATTTTTCCGGTCTTTCCTTTTCCCGCCATCACCGCTTCTCCCAGCGGGACTTGCAAGCGCAACCACATGCTCAAAATCGAAGCGCTGTTCCCAATAGCTTTGGTCCATAATCCGGTTGTCTTCTACGGAGAGGGGCTCGCCGTTCAGCAAACCTTCGTATTTTCCCGTCCCGTAAAAAACCGGCCGCATGCCCGGCGCCTCCCGCCAGACGATAAATATCCCCTCAATATCCGCCGCGTAATGTGCCATATCGCCCATCATCTGCAAAATATCTTGGATATTCTGTTTTTCGGCGGCCTGCACCGAAAATTTATAGGTCTGGTGCTCCAGCCACTTTTTGCGGCTCTCCGTGTTATTCTTGGATTTTTGGAGGAGATGCCGGTACGCCCAGGAGCCGGCTGCAAAACAGAGGAACAAAGCGATTACGTAAGCAGGCTGCTTGACCCGGTAAGCGAGGGCAAATAACCCGAATACGCCTCCGTAGTAAACGGTGTGCAGGATCGCGCGGGGCAGATACACCTGCATATCCACCATGCTCCGTTTATTTAGCACATAGAGAAACAAGACGGACAGCGGCACAAGACCGGTCAGTGCATATTCGGGAGCAACAACATATCCTCCTCCCCAAAAACTGGGGAAAGCGTACAGCACAAGAAAAGGCAGCAGGCTGATGAGCAGTCCGGCGGCAAGGACTAAAGCATGGTTTTTTTCCACGTTGTCCAGCGATCTCCAATAAAAAGCGACCGTCGCCAGCAAAAACAAAAGCACTGCTAACAGCACCACATGCAGGGTCCCCCGGATCCAGCCGGGAATCTCAGGCTGCGCCACTGCCCAAAGCGCGCATAAGGAAAGCAGCAGGCTAAACACCCGACAGGCCAGCAGCGCATTCACCCATGCCTTGGGGACCGCCCGAAGCACAAACGATATACAAAAAGTGAGGAGCAAGTAGGGCAGCCAGACGGAGGAAAGGGCAAGAATCCAATTCGCCGCTGCTATCTCTGTGGAGTACACCGCCAAAATAACCAACGCCATAACATAGTTCAACAGGGCGAATTTGCGGACCGTGGACGAGCCGGGATTGGCCCGCCAGGCAAGCCAGGCAATGGACAGGAGGAGAACCTCCAGCAGCAGGGCGAACAGACTTTTTCCTATATCCGCGGCTGATGCTTTAAATTGCAGTTCGTAAGTCAAACCTTTGCTGTTCAGGAAAGTAGCCGCTGCGGCTTGGGTAAGCGAAGTTTGGGTCTGGTCCTTATATTTGATTGCGGCGGGTACGCCGTCAATGGAGATGATGCGGTCGCCCCGGAGCATAGGACCATGTCCGGCAATGCCTGAAGGGTCCACCCGGGTAACCCGCCAGCCCGTTTCGTCACGCTCCAAGACAGCCCCGATATAAGGATGACGGATAGTTTCCAGGTGAATACACACGGCCAGGAACAGAAAAACAGCTGCAAGCGCCGCAGCAAGCAGGGAAGGTTTAAATCGGGTGACAACCATCGGCATTTTCTTCTATCATTCCTCAATCCAAAGTCATACGCCAACCAAACACAGTGTAAACGAACCGTTATACGCCAACCAAATACAGCGTAACCGCACCCCACAGGGTGTTGATGTAGATATGAAACAAAATGGCTCCGTACAGATTTTTGCGGAGCTTCACCAAAATCTCGCACGGGATGATCACAGCGAGTGGGATAAACGCCCAGTTCATAGGCGCCTGCCACATGTGATACAGCTGGAACAACACGCTGATAATGAGCCAATCGCAGGGGAGGCGGCCGATTTTTTTCAGCAGATAACCGCGGAAATACAACTCTTCTCCGATAAAATTCCCGATCAGTCCGATAACGAGCAGCGGCCACGGAAAATCATAATACCCTTGGTTGAAGATGTGCCACTCGCCCATATGCAGTGCAGGCAGGTTGTCCAGGAAGGAGGAGAGGGGCGGAAAAATCCATTTCATATAAGGCAGGGAAAGCAGCGTGAACATTACCGTAATGATCGGAAAAACCACGAGCAGTCCTTTTGCATCCCCTTTGCGGAATCCGAGATAAATAAACGTCTGCTTCCAGGTCAGCTTATCTACAAATTTTAGCATGAAGATTGGAAAAAGAATATGCCACCCGCTGGCCATCACAGCCAGCACAAGAAACTGAATGTAGTGGCTGGAGAGGCCGGTCAGCTCCATTAGAAAGGGATGAAGGGGATAAATCAGCAAATAGGCCAAAAAGCCGGGCAACACTGCGCAGGACAAATAAAACACAATCGACTTCGTGCTTTTTGCTTCATGCTGGCGAAGAAACTCATCGTATTCGGGGTCTGATTTTACAAAAAAAGCGGCGGCTCTACGAGCCCAATCGGTTGTCATTAACGAACGCTCCTCGTGTCGGATATTGTGCACACAAGGAGCATAGCATGGCAGGGGATTTCTGAAATCCGTATGCCGCGCGGGTTTTACGGGGAAGGGCGCAGGTTTTTTGCGGGGTCACGCAAAACAGGGTGAAGCCCCAGAATTGGTGAAGTAGTTTAAACTCGTCTATTCCTTTATACATCCAATAATAGCCTTTATAGTAATTTCCGTGAATACATGGTAGAGTCAAATTTAGAAAATATTCCTTGAAAGGGTATGATTGGATGGCTAAGGTTTTAAAAAGAATGGCTTGGGTACTTATGGTATTAAGTTTCATTGCAGGGTTAATTATCGGCTACGAGATGGCTTCGATCCCAGAATACACTTTTGAAGACAAGAGTTTCTCATGGTCTAATGCCTTAATGGTATGGGGGCCTGGAATTATAGGATCGTTGTTCATTCTAGCTTTCTCAGAATTACTTGAGCATGTCTCGACCATCTCGAGTCGGTTACAAATGGTTGAAAGAAGTCTGAATCAAATCTGCGCCAATACTAGTCAAAGTGCAAACGTTTTTTCCGCTTCTACAGTTCCAAACTTCACTGACACTACTGGTTCATCTCCTGCTTCGGCTGATTTTCATAACGATGTTGCTGTCTCTAGCGACTCCTCCTCAAGCATAAGAACCTGTCCTAACTGTAATCGTGCATGGACTGAGCCTTTAGAGACCAAGAAAGGGAAACCAGCATACTGCCGAGCTTGTCAAGAACATTATGCAAATAGAGAAAAATACTACTCAAAATAACAAACGACAAAACAGCCACCCTCATCCGAGAGTGGCTGTTCCTCTTTCATATATCAGTTGTAAAATGAACCGTATCAATATCAGTTCAAAAAAGAACTGCATCAATCTTCCTCCTCAACCTCCCGATCCGGCAGCTGCGTGACATAGCTGTCGGACAGCTGCAGCAGCTTCAGGGCGCGGTTGAATTCGTCTTCGGTGGATTGCAGCGGCCGGTTGCCGTCGCCTGACAGCGTATAGTGCTGGCCGTCTTCAAATCCGCTGCCCGACAGAAACAGCTCTTCATTGTTCACAAAGGAACCGGTCGGCAGATAATAGCGCTGCGGGAGCAAATTATAAGCCGTCTGATTCAGCAGATCCTGCCCAAAATGAAGATGGTCTTTTAAAGAAACGCCCAGCAAATTCGAGACCGTCGGCAGGATATCCACCTGACCGCCCAGCTGCTCCTTCACACTGGGGGACCCGACTCCGCCAGAGGCGATAATCAGTGGAATATTGATCAGGTCGCGTTCCGTGTATTCGTGGCCCAACAGCTCTTCCAGCAGCAACTTGTCTTCCTGTTGCAGCGAAAAAATCGGCAGTCCCCGGTGATCTCCATACAGTAGAACCAAGCTGTCGTCCCAGACGCCGCTGGCCTTAAGCTCGCCGATAAATTGCCCAAGCGCATAATCCGCGTAATTCTGGGACCGGATGTAAACCCCGATTAAGGTGCCTTCATACCGCTCAGGGAGCTGCATTTTATATTTGTTTTCCGGAATGGTAAACGGATTGTGGGCGGACATGGAAATCACATGCGAATAAAAAGGGGTGTCCCTCTCGTTCATCCGCTTAAGTTCTGCGGCGGTCTTCGCATACAGCACTTCGTCGGATGCCCCATAAAATACGGCGTCTTCTTCACCAAAATAAGTTTTGTCATAATACCGGTCGAAGCCCAATGCGTCATACAGCGCACCGCGATTCCAGAAATCCACTTCATTGGTATGGAAGGTGGCGGTATCGTAGCCTTGAGCCTGCAGCAGCTTGGGCAGACTGGGCAGCACTTTGGAGGCGTAAATATCCGTAGCCGGCCCGTCCGGCGGAACATAAAAGGACGTATTTACGATAAACTCTGCGTCAGAGGTATTTCCCTGTCCAACCTGCTGAAAAAACTTCGGGAAGTACATGCTGCCATCCGCAAGCTTGTTCATGTTCGGTGTGATTTCCTGCCCGTCAATCGACAAGTGAACCAGAAAGTTCTGGAAGGATTCCATTTGGATAATAATCAGGTTTTTGCCTTTGGCTGCACCAAACAACACAGGGTTGGGCACAACAGAAATGCCTTTTGTTTGATCGATGGCGGGTTGCGTAATTTTGGACAGCTCGATCGGCTCTTCCTGTTGGTCTGCAAGCAGCGAGTAGGCTTCGTAATTCAAAATGCCCATCTGTTCGGCTTGGATTGTTTCATTCATGCTGGCCCGGTTCGGAAAAATGTTCATTGAACAGAGGATCAAAGACAAACCGAACAACGCGGCTACCCATTTCCGGTTGCTTGGGCGGGACATGGCCCGCTTCCAGTCCAGCGCTTTTTTACGGCTGAGCATGAGCAGGCTGATAATCGCAATGTCGAGGAACAACAGCATATACTGCGGGTGGATTCCGGCAAAAATACTTTTTTTAACGGCTCCAACTTGTTTGGCCTGGCCGATGACCTGCGACGTGGCAATGATGCCAAAGTGGTTATGGTAGACAATCAAAGAGAAAAACAAGACGGTAATTAACAAATTGACCAGCATGTATACCGCGATTTTTCGTTTGGTGGTGAACCATTCGATAATACAGAAAATGAGCAGCAGAAAGGGAATCTCCTTGAGCCAGGTGCTCCAGGTCGGCCCGTCCTCGAATAAGTAATACCAGGCGAAGTAGCTTTTTAGCAGCATAATAAACGAAAAAAAGAGAATCGATCTTTTGCTGAGTGTGCGTGGTTCCTTTATCCGCATGGTGATGCGCATCCTTTTCTATTATTAATGATGATGAGTACTAGCGTTCAATCAATCCGTCTATTCTATTACATACCCTGAGCCGGAATCAACTTCTAATTCTACCCTCTGCTGAGGTTCAAATCAATGCGGATTCTCTTACCGCTGACGGCAGCAATCATGAAATGTTATGAAGCTTTTTTTGAAACCTTATGGAGTTGTGGCAGGCTAACCATTATAATATGACGAGTACACAATATAATGAAAAAGGTGTTAAATTCAAAATGAGTATTTTAAACGTAGAACGTTTGAGTCACGGGTTTGGAGACCGTGCGATTTTTAACGACGTATCCTTCCGCCTGCTGAAAGGCGAACATATCGGTCTGATTGGCGCCAACGGGGAAGGGAAATCCACCTTCATGAACATCATTACAGGCAAGCTGCAGCCGGATGAAGGAAAGGTGGAATGGTCAAAACGCGTGCGGACCGGTTATCTGGACCAGCATGCCGTGCTGACCAAGGGACAATCGATTCGCGATGTGCTGCGCGGGGCGTACCAGTATCTGTTCGACCTGGAGCAGGAGATGAACGACATGTACGGCAGAATGGGAGAGGTATCCGCGGAGGAGCTGGAGCAGCTGCTTGAGGATGTCGGAACCATCCAGGATACGCTGACGAACCAGGATTTTTATATGATCGACGCCAAAATCGAAGAAACAGCCCGCGGACTGGGGCTTACGGATATCGGCTTGGACAAGGACGTTCATGACCTAAGCGGAGGGCAGCGGACCAAGGTCCTGCTGGCCAAGCTGCTGCTGGAGAAACCGGACATTTTGCTTCTCGACGAACCTACCAACTATCTGGACGAGCAGCACATTGTGTGGCTGAAGCGGTATTTGCAGGAATACGAAAATGCCTTTATTTTGATTTCACACGACATCCCGTTCCTGAACAGTGTCATCAACCTGATTTATCACATGGAAAATCAGTCGTTGACTCGTTATGTGGGGGATTACGACTATTTCCAGCAGGTGTACGAGGCGAAAAAGCAGCAGCTTGAATCGGCTTATAAACGCCAGCAGCAGGAAATCGCGGACCTGAAGGACTTTGTTGCCCGGAACAAGGCCAGCGTTGCAACGCGGAACATGGCGATGTCACGTCAGAAGAAACTGGACAAGATGGAGGTCATCGAACTCACGAAGGAGAAACCGAAACCGCAGTTCAACTTCAAGGATGCGCGCACGTCGGGCAAACTTATTTTTGAAACAAACGAGCTTGTGATCGGCTACGATTCGCCGCTGTCGCGGCCGCTGAACCTGCGAATGGAGCGCGGGCAAAAAATCGCGCTTGTCGGGGCAAACGGCATCGGTAAAACGACGCTGCTGCGCAGCATTTTGGGTCAGATCCCGGCGCTTTCGGGTACGGTAAGACTTGGCGATCTGCTGGAAATCGGTTATTTTGAGCAGGAAATGAAGGAAGCCAACTACAACACCTGTATCGAGGAGATTTGGAGCGAGTTCCCGGCATTCACCCAGTTTGAAGTGCGGGCGGCGCTTGCGAAATGCGGCTTGACCACCAAACATATCGAAAGCAAAGTCGCCGTCCTCAGCGGCGGCGAAAAAGCCAAAGTTCGCCTCTGCAAGCTGATCAACCGCGAGACAAATCTGCTGGTACTGGACGAACCGACCAACCACCTCGACGTCGATGCAAAAGACGAGCTGAAACGTGCGCTTAAGGCGTATAAAGGCAGTATTCTGCTGATTTCCCACGAACCGGAGTTTTACCAGGATGTCGTGACGGAGACGTGGAACTGCGAATCGTGGACAACAAAGGTATTTTAATCAATCGGCTGGCTTTAGCGCCAGTTTGGAATAACGGCCCGTAGCAGGAAGCTTTGGATCAAAGCGCCCTTTACGGGTCTTTTTCTTGATTTCAGCTTCTAATTCCATAGGAAAAGGCTGTTCCCAAGTCACAAATCACTAACTTGAGCGCAGCCCTTTCTTACGATATACGGTATAAAAGTATGCCAATGTCGACACAGCCGATGAATATGAAAATATGCACATTAACGGCTGCCTGTTACATGAAAAGTAATGCGGAGGGGACAGATTACTCCACGCTCTTAGTATTCGGCTCCGTGGTTAAAAGGATGAATCCCGCCGTCTGCGCTGCTGCCTGCCGAAGTGGAGATCAAACCGCTAGTGCTGACCAGACTCAACAAAATGGCTCCCAGGACAATTGCTTTTTTCATGTTCATTCGCTCCTTTAAAAATTTTTTTTAGTATATTGGAATACTCGTTTAATTGAGAGGCAGAAGCGTGAGTTTTGAGTATTTCAAACAAAGCGACTGACTTCTTGAAATATCCGTCATTGCCCAAGTTGTCCGATTGCATCAAGGTATGTAAGGAAAGGTCTAAAGCCTCGGAATAGCGATGGTTGCGGTACTTATAAAAAGCTAATAAGTAATGAAGCGATAAGTATTTGGCTGCCGCGATTTGATCGGAATAGCAGCCCGGGTCTTTTATGTAAGCCATCAATGTCGTAAGTTCCGTATCAACGGTGTATATATGGTGAAGCGCGGATTCAAGAATGGTAATTAGGCCGGAGAGAATTTGGTCAGGGTGTTCTTCCAGATAAAGGACATAATCATTTAGCCGCTCTCTGTTTCCCCTCAACACTTCCAGCGTTAACCCATTCGCCTTGGCAAACTGCTTGTAGTCGTCAATAATTTGTCTGGATTCTTTAGTAGAGTCGCCGAGGTAATCTAAATTGGAATAGAGGGCTACACATTCAAGTGAGGCAGAGAACTGCTCTTGTTTCTGATAGGCCAGGCCTCGCATTAAATAAGCGTATCCAAAATAATAGGCGATATGCCTGTCCATCTTGGTATAGGGTTGGCTTTCGGTAAGAAGTATTTCGTTCACCGCTTCCAGTAATTTGGCGGATAAAGTGAGTACCTTCTCCCAGTTCTCAAAAGCATAAGCCATCTTTATCATCTTCACGAGGGTATCCACCTCTACTGGCCCGGCCAGTATACTTCCATCCAAAGGCAATCACCTGCCTCATACCATTTATTTACAATCCTAGTATATGGAATGATTTACCTGCGGTCAATAACAAAATTCTCATAGGAGTGTAAATATCTGAGGTTTGGAAAATAACAGTCATCTTGTGCCCGCTATTCGCCTATTCGAATACAATACGTTATAACAATTTCCTCCAGGAGGGTGAATCATTTGAGCGGCTATTTAAACATAACACTGAATCATTCAATGCAAGGCAATCCAATTCAAGGAGCCCAGATATTTGTCACAGAGCATGGGAACAGAGGGACGGTTGTAAAAACACTTACCACAGACGGTAATGGACAAGTGAATTACATTGAATTAGAATCGGGTGAAAATGCTGGAGAGCCTCTTAGAAAATATGATTTAATCGTCCAGAACCCAGACTATCTAGGAACGGATAATAAACCGTATGAGTACACTAAATCGGGGGTTCAAATATGGAAGGACAAAGTTACGATAAATCAAGATGAATTCACTCAAATCCTAAAATTTGAGCAACTAAATGCAGAAACGAGACAGAATGTTATAAACTTACCGGAAAATAACTATTTTTCACCTGAAGAAGATAAGGTTTATCAAAATCCATTAGCTATACCAGATCCGTATGTTAATCCAGATTGGGTGTGGCCGCTGGACGTGATACCTTTTGTACCAAATGAAATAAGTATCTATCATGGCACTGTCAACCCTTATGTTGCAGGAAGTAGAATAAACCCTAAAAAAATAATTACTGAAAATTATAAAAAATATTTGAAAATAGTCTCTACTCAAGAGTTTGGAGGAATTCCAAACTTAACAGAAAATGCGGCGATTGCAAATTTACTTCTTATTAATTCATTTGCTTTAAACAGGGTGTTTACTGAAATGTATCGAAATAGTGGTTATGATTTTGTAATTACAGACTCGGTACAATTTGATCAACATTATCCCTTAGGTGGAACCATATTTGAAAATATAGAATCATACGTAGATAATAATTTTAGGAGATATATTAAACTTGCAGATAAGAAACAACCTTTGTTAGCTCAATATTGTGCAGGAAAAAAAGGAAACTGTACAAACAAAGGTGTCCCTCAGTTGGGATTGCAATCTCTTTCCTCTAAAAATAAAACATGGACACCTGAACGACTACTCAAAGAATATTATGATGCGCAAGGAATAGAATTTGAAATAGTGACCGCAGAAATAATAGAGGGTAGCCCCAAATCTTATCCTGGTTATGTATTAAAGTTAGGTATGAAAGATAATCATGTCAAAGTTGTGCAAGAATTTTTGAATACTATTCGAACACGATATCCGAGTAAAATCACCCAATTAGACGTCGATGGAGAGTTTGGACAAAAGACAAAAAATGCTGTAGTTGCTTTCCAAGAACTATTCGAGAAGACTAAGAAAAATAAAGGTGAGGTAGATGAAGCAACATGGTACAAAATGCAATCGTTATATGTAGAGATAAATAAAATGGCAGAACCAGGAAGAGGCTTTATGAAAGCATTTATGTATGAATAAGAAAAGGTACACTTATAATCATATCTAGTCAAACAGATTAGAGCCTGTACGCAAACTTATTTCAGCCATAACCTCATCGAAATCAACGCCAAAAAAGCCTTGAACATGCTCGCTTTCTTTTCATAGCGGGTTGCCAAGCGCCGATAACTTTTCATTTTATTAAAAAAGCATTCGATTACATGCCGTTCTTTATAAGTATCCTTGTCGTAAGCTCGTTTCTTTCGCCGGTTTCGCTTGCTCGGAATGACGGGAGTTGCATGTTATTTCTCCAATAAAGTAACAATGGCATCCGTATCGTAAGCCCGATCTGCCAACACTTCACGGTTCTGTAGATCCAGAGCAGAAAGCATTTCGTAGCCCATTACTGAATCATGTGCCTGTCCAGGTGTTAATTCAAAGCGTAGTGGGTTTCCCAGTGCATCGACCACGGCATGAATCTTGGTTGTTAATCCGCCCCGGGAACGTCCGATCGCTTGCTTGCTTTGCCCCCTTTTGCGCCGGCCCCCTACTGATGGACTCGGACTATGGTTGTATCAATCATCATCTGCTCAAAGTCGGGCTCAATGGTGACATGCTTCAGGATTTCATCCCAGATTCCCGCCTTCTGCAAGCGCCAGAAAAAGCTGTAGGCGGAAGACCAAGGGCCATAATAATCGGGTAAATCACGCCATGGAGCACCGGTACGGGCGACCCACAGGACGGCATTTAACATCTGACGACGGTCTTTAGGTGGTCGACCCCCTTGTGATTTTCGGGATGGCAGTAAAAACATCTGAATGACCACACTCACGGTCTGTGATCTCGTATCTTCGTCTCATAGCTCATATTTTACCAGACTATTTCCTTAATTTATAGTTTGCGTACACACCCTAATTTAACTTTTGGGATAAGGATTCTTTTGGTTCGTTCGATTGAGTAAATAGTCAGTACTTGTCATATGAAAATCTGCCAGCTTGATCAGAATCGTCGTGGGAATATCGACATCTCCACGTTCATAATTACTGTAAATCCGCTGGCTGCATTGCAAATACTCGGCCATTTGAGTTTGCGTCAAATCCTTATCTTCGCGTAAATCCCGGATACGTTGATACATATTTGAACACCTCCAACGCAAGCATATCTTAGCGATTTATTCGCTATTGACTCTTAGCGAAAAATTCGCTAAAATTATCAAGAAGATGATTTGGGAGGGGTTGTAAGTGAGTCTTTTAGAAGATCTATATTACGGAAAAATCTGCCCAAATGAACAAATCTGTTTAAATGATCCCGAGTATGCACATTACTCTAAGCTGATCTCGGAGCGTATGCACATACTGCAAGCAAACCTGTCCCTAGAAGACTTTACCATGCTCGAAGAAGTAATGGACTTGAACAATTTACTGATCTCTATTTCAACCGCTTCTGCCTATACTCTTGGCTTCAGAACGGGAGCTACGGTGCTCGTTGAAGCATTGGAACATAAGTAAAACCTCTACACACCAAGGAGAAGTTGATCTTTAAACAAATAAAGTTGGATAGGAGAGAGTTATGATAATTTTAATTCTAATTCTAAGTTGCCTATGTTGATCGACGAGCTTCTTCAGGCAGAAAGTTGGGGCATTGTTCAAGAGAAGTGGATTCCTGCTATTAGGGAAGCTATTGCCTTGCGAGAGGTTGATAAGCTGATTGAGCTTAGAGGTAGGTTTCCGTATTCTTTCGAGAACTCATTAAAGCAATTGAAAAAAGCGGAGCGGGAATTTATTCGAAATAGTTTGAAGTAAAAGAAGCCACTGTGTATAGACGTTTACGCATTGGCTTCTTTTACTTTTATAAGGTTAGGATTCTTAAAGAGAATTTACCGGACCATAAAGTGGAATCAATTTTGGACATATTGCGATGTGGTTAACGGATAACAAAATAACTACGCCATACAACATTAAGCCGGATGGAAGGGACAAGGGATGGTGACTGTGCAGAGGCTGCTGTTAAGCGAATTTCATCTTGGGTATATCACCTATGAGAAAATACGAACCAAGCGTGGTCAAGTAGAAATTGTCCCTGAAGAGGAACGAATCCAGGTCATGGGAAAACATGAGAAGTTGAAGACACAGGAAGAACATGATGCCATCGTAAAACGTTTAGTGCAGAACAGGCTGATGAATCCCAATAACCGGAGAAATATAATTTCACTTTCGGGACTACTCTACTGTGTAAATGCAGCTGTAGAACGCAGTTCAGAGTGGGCCAAAGCAAAAAACAGGGCCAATACTGGAGCGCGTTATGCTATTACCATTATAAGGATGGCAGCAAATGTGAGCAGAAGGGGAAGGTATTGGACGAAGAGTTTTTCAATGCTTTATTTTTGCGGATCATTAATGTAGACCCGAACATGTTGCAAGAGATCGAGCTACAAGGTCGCGGTTATAACGATACGAAGACTATGATTGCCGTGAAGGAGCGGGAGCTGCAAAGCATAAACGGGCATTAGATAAACTATATGAATCTTATATTATTACGAAGCAAGTATTTTTAGAACGAAAGGCTGTTAGGACAAGACAGATTGAGCATTTGGAGAAAGAATTGGAGGATTTGCGAAAGCTGCTAGTAAATGAAAGTAATTATCCTACGTTAGAGCAGATCGTTGAGCGAATTGGATAGTTTAGGGAGCTGTGGAGTGAGGCAGTGACTAGTGAAGAGAAGAATTGGGCGTTGAAGAAGTTGGTGAGCGGATAGTTTATAATCGGAAAGGGAATCGGGTCGAATTAACGGTTTGTTATAGATAATTAAGACAGTGGGATGCTGTTGTTGACTTCTGAAATTTTT
This sequence comes from Paenibacillus nanchangensis, assembly GCF_046543445.1. Classification (NCBI taxonomy): domain Bacteria; kingdom Bacillati; phylum Bacillota; class Bacilli; order Caryophanales; family Paenibacillaceae; genus Paenibacillus; species Paenibacillus nanchangensis. The sequence continues at coordinate 224,084 of NZ_JBHOFD010000001.1, read as the reverse complement.
TCCAGGAGTCTCTTTTTTTGTGGTACAATATACCCAAGTATTAGGAGGGATGATCTAAATTGCAGACAGAGCGTTTTAGCAAACTTAGAAAATCAGAATTAGAAAAGATATTCGAAAAAAAGAATATAATTGAGATCTGGAGAAAAATAGTAAGGAATCAATTGCGTAATATTGATCTTAAAGATCTCTTTGACCACTATGATTTTAATTTTAATATTGACGAAAGAGCAACTACAATACGAAGTGATATTTTAAGCGGGAATTATAAAGTTTCTCAGGCACTAACCTACAGAATTGAAAAGAAATTTGGCGTTTGTAGGCATCTTGTAACTCCGCAACCAACTGATGCTTTAGTTTTTCAGGTTCTTGTCGAAAGTGTATCAAAGGGAATTTTAGAAAACCAGCCTTCAAAAAATGCATTTTATTCGAGAGATAAACATAGTGTATCTAAGCCTCATGAAGTTGATGAGTATATGTTTAATTGGAGACAACAATGGAAGAAAATGCAGAAAATGATCTATAATTTTAATGATGAGCAGGATTTTATAATTGTTACTGATCTTTCTAATTATTACGACAGTATAGATATTAAGGAGCTTCGTAAAGTATTTTCTAGCTATTCAAAAATGAATGAAGTCTTAATTGATCTTGTATTTAAGATAATTGAAGAGATTTCATGGAAGCCGGATTATTTGCCTTATTCCTCAAGAGGGCTACCTACTACTAATATAGAAGGAGTACGATTACTTGCTCACTCTTTCTTATTTGAAATAGATGAAGTTATAAAACAAGAAACAAATAACAGTTTTGCGCGATGGATGGATGATATAACAATTGGTGTTAATTCAAAGAAGCATGCCGTAGAAATAATAAGTTCTATATCGGATATGTTAAAGAGTAGAGGTCTTGCTTTAAATCTTTCAAAAACAAATATTTATGATGAAAAACAGGGATATTATCATTTTCAAATCGAAGAGAATAGGTATTTAGATAGTATTGAAAAAGTTAAAAAAGGTGACTCGAATTATAAAGAAGTATGTAAAGAAGTGCATAAAAAATTCAAGCAACATTTCAAAGATCAAGGAGCGAAATATTGGGAGAAAGTTACTAAGCGATACATTACAGCCTTCGGACGTCTTGAATCAAAAAAGCTTTTAGTTGATTTGCCGAATATATATGCTGATTACCCGAATCTAAGAAGTAATTTAAATATTTACTTGCAAATACTAGGATATGAAAAAACTACTTCTGCTAAAATTTTGGAAATAATAAAATCAATTGATATATTTGATGACATTTCAATGTATCAATTATGCTTTTTAATTACTCAATGGGAAATCCCAACAAATGAAGAAGCAAAAAAATTCTTGAAAGAATTTGAAGCTCTAATTACTAAGTTTTCATTTACTAGGAAAGTAGCTTCGGACTTTTATTGTTTACTATGGTTCAAAGCCAAATACAATCATCCAGAGGATTTGCTTAAGTTTATAACTAAATATAAAAATCTATGGCAAACAGAAACCTTCCTACGAAGACAAGTAACAGCTATTATTTCAAGGTTTCTTACAACAAATGAGAAGTCCGGTGAAGCATTATTATCAAGTCAGATTTCTTCTGGTGTGCCTAATACGGTAACTTTGGCGAGTCAGATTCTAGCTTTTAGAGATTTGGAAAAATTGGAAAGCAAGATGTTATTGTATTTATTTCCCACACCTAGTCAAAGACCTTATCCACTTCCTAAATTTCTTGTATTATGTTCAGTACTAAATTCCGAAAAAATAAGGATCGACAGTTCGGTAAGAGAAAAAATTATTTCTTACATCAAAGATCCATATTACTTAAAATGGATTGACTTACAATATAATATTAACTAGAAGTAATCAACTTTTTGATATTTTTTCATTGCTGAAATTTGATGTTGTTAATTTAGACTTACCGATCACTGGAGGTAATATGGAGAAGCTTAATGACATTATAAAAAGAAGTAATCCAACTTTGTGGGAAACATTTGAATATTGTACATCAAAAATTTCAGGAGTAGCGGAAGAAGAACTTGATGATAAGGAGTTCTATTCAAGTAAAGTAAAGAATTTAGATGTAGAATATACAGAACCTTATATGATTTTTTTTGTTCTAGCTAGATTAAAAAGTTTACCATATCAATATCAACCAATGGAAAAGGTATTATATGTAATACCGTTCAAATATAAAGAACATTACTGTTTCTTCTCAATGGAAAAATTCGGACTAAAGTTTGCGAGTACTACGAACAACGAAGAGATAATACGTCAGTTATTTAAAAGTATAAATAGTGCCAATAAAATAGCGAATAGATTGCTCAGCCCATTTATTGAGAAAGCCATTAACAATGGAGAATTTACCCTGGAAAATACGTCTGGTGTATTGAGAAGACGGTATTTATATTTTCGCAATAATGTACAACTATGTTTGGATTTTGATCATGGGAAGCCAGGGGTTGATATTTCAGAAATAGTTGCTTCAATGAATAGTCGCTCTAATAAAGAATGGGAAGCTTTATTTAACACACAAGCAATGTTGGATGCTTACTTCAGTTTTCAGGAACATATTCTTATATTATTATTACCATTTAGTCAGTTTAATAAAGATGAGGATAACATAACTAATTTGATAGGAAGTGATTGGACTACAAAATTTAATCGTATCTTTAAACCGCAGCAAAACCCATCAGTAATGCAATTTTATGACTGCATAAGGGGGATTAAGGAACTTCGCAATAAATATGCTCATGGAGGATTTGAGAAAAAGAAAGGCTCGTTATTAGCTCATGTGCCTACAGTAGGTGCTATTCCGGTGGAATTACCTCAACGTAATGAAAGAGGGTATTGAATGATACCCATTGGTGATGTTAATTTCACAGAAATATGTAAAGTGTTTGATGAATTTGATTTGTATTTACAGACTTCTGAGTGGTCTAGAGCGATTCGAATTCTAGAAGCGGGTATAGATATTAGATATGATAGAGAATTTATGGAACAATTGAATATCGCAACACAATCAGATGAATCTTTAAATTCTTTTCTTCAGATAGAATCGGAAGAATATGCTCGAAATGCGAACATGGATTGGTAATAAAGAAGAGTTATTTCATATAACAATAGTACTTAAAAATACAAACATGAAGAGGAAATTGAAATGTTTAGTAATAATTTTAGAGAGGGACTATTTGATCTGTCAATAGCAAGAAATCCTAGTGAAGTAATCTTAGGTTGGAGTAAGTTGGATGATGATAAAATCAGTAAAAGTGTAATAATTTCTTTGGATGATTATGAAAAGAGTGCCTACTCCCCTGGTATATCGAATTTAATACAAAGTGATGATAGTCATTTAATACCTTATTTTAAAAATGAAAATTTGTACTTTATGAACACTGATTTATTAAATGACATGATAGCTAGTGAAAATGGGCCCTTCGAATTTAAAATAGATTACTCAATCATGTTGGATACTAACTACGCTAGCTATATTGATGATTTTATTAAGGGAAACTGGCAAAGTATATCTAATGATGTTTTCGCAACGATTGATGTATTACTAAAAAATGATTTTCACTATGACTACTTATTTTATATGATTGAAAATTATAAGAACTCATTTGTTTCGGATAGCACCGAAAAAATTTCAAATAAGAAAATTAAATTCTATGAAAACTTAGTCAATTTAGAGTTATTTAAGAGTATAGATTCAATGAAATACCAACATACAAACCAAATAGAGTATAGAATGACAAAAGAAGAAGCGTTTATTTCTGCCGATCAAATTTTTAATGGGATATTTAATTCAAGTCATGGTAGAGAAATGATGGAAATATTCTTACCAATTCATAAAAATATGGTTCTATTATTAATAGGTATCTATCAGGTGAAATTCTCAGATAAATCTAATATTAATAGCAAAACACGAAAATTATTTGATTATTCTGACAAAGTTATGGGAATTTACCTTGAGAGAGAAGTAATGATAGCCCATAAATACTTTTCAAAAGCTGAGAATGTAAAGATTCTAGCTAAAATAAATAGAGGTATGAAAACAGAGAATTTGTACAAAATAATAGAAAACATTGCTTGGGATTTTACTGTACCAAGACTAATGGAGTTTTTTCTTCCAAGAATGGGGGAAGGGCGCTTTTTCATTCCGTTCTTTCTGTCAAATGATTATCGACTCCGAGAATTGTTAAGATTATTTGCAGTAAAGGGAGTAGTTTATAACACAGAAGAAGGTATATTCTTACCTCTTTCAGATGAAAATACTGAAGATTATTATACAAGACATAACTTCGATGTTAAACCATATTTCACTAATAAAGCAATTGAAGAGAGAAATTCTGTTTATAAACGTAATTGTGAGAATAATTTTAACGTCATAGAAGAGCAATACCAAAAACTACTAGGTATTTTACATTAACTTATAATGGTAGCTAATTCTTCCTTTGATCCTTCCCCCACCTTTTTGGGTAAACTATCCTTAAGCAACACTTTACCCAAATCCAACACGAAAAGAGGTGATGCCCCATGACAACTCACAAAGTACCCAATAGATTAGCCAAGGAAAAGTCGCCTTACCTACTGCAACACGCGCATAATCCGGTGAACTGGTTCCCCTGGTCTGAAGAGGCTTTTGAAGTCGCGAAGCGCGACAACAAGCCTGTCTTCTTATCTATTGGGTATTCGTAGTGAGCCTTTAAGCGACCTGTCATTGGTGTCACGTAATGGAACGCGAATCGTTCGAGGATGCTGAGGTGGCGGAGCTGCTGAATCAGCATTTTGTGGCGATCAAAGTGGACCGGGAGGAACGGCCGGATATCGACGCGCTGTACATGTCGGTGTGCCAAGCACTGACTGGATCGGGCGGCTGGCCCTTGACGGTGCTGCTGACCCCGGACCGGAAACCGTTTTATGCCGGAACCTATTTTCCAAAAAGACGGCAGTGGGGCCGGATGGGCCTGATGGAGCTGCTGGAACAGGTACGGGTAAAGTGGGAGGAAGACGCCGCCAAAATGCACAGCTTAGGCGACGACTTGCTCGCCGAGCTGCGCAGGGCAGCGGAAGATGGCATTGAAGGGGAAGCAGGCGCAGAGGATATGCCGGATGCCGCAGGCGAGCAGCTGCTGCATGACGCCTACAGAACCTATCGCAGCCAGTTCGATGAGGCTTACGGCGGGTTTGGCGCTGCGCCCAAGTTTCCATCGCCGCATAACCTGTCCTTCCTACTCGCATACAGCCGGACTTATAACCAGCCGGAAGCGTTGGAGATGGCCGAGAAAACGCTGGAGGCAATGTACCGGGGCGGCATGTACGACCATGTCGGGTACGGGTTCGCCCGGTATTCGACGGACAAGCGCTGGCTTGTGCCGCATTTTGAAAAAATGCTGTACGACAATGCGCTGCTTGCTTATGTCTACCTGGAAGCCTACCAGGCGACGGGCAAGACCTTATATGCCGAAATTGCCGAAAGTGTGTTTGCTTACGTGCTGCGGGACATGACGTCGCCGGAGGGCGCGTTTTATTCCGCTGAGGATGCCGATTCGGAAGGGGTGGAGGGCAAGTTCTACGTCTTTTCCCGGGACGAAATTGAGGAGGCGCTCGGCAAAGAGGATATGCACTCCTACTGCAATGTCTACGGGATTACGCCGGAAGGCAATTTTGAAGGGCGCAGCATTCCTAACCTCTTAAAGGGACTCCCTGATGATCTGGCGGAGGAGCTTGGAATGAATCCGCTTGGGTTGCGGACCCGGATGGAAGAATGGCGGGAGAAGCTGTATGCTTACCGCGAGCGGCGTGTACATCCGGCAAAAGACGACAAAGTGCTGACCGCCTGGAACGGGCTGATGATCGCAGCCTTGGCCAAAGGGGCAAAAGCGCTTCAGAAGCCGGAGTACGCCCAGGCGGCTGCCCGGGCCGCGGATTTCATCTGGACAAAGCTGCGCCGGGAGGATGGCAGGCTGCTAGCCCGGTATCGTGACGGCGAAGCCGCTTATCCCGCGTATGTGGACGACTACGCGTATCTGCTGTGGGGCTTGACCGAGCTGTACGAGGCGACAGGACAGCCGGAGCCTTTGCGCCGGGCGATTGAGCTGAAGGACGGGCTGCTGGCGCTGTTCCAAGACCAAGAACGCGGCGGTTTCTTTTTTGCCGGTACGGACGGCGAAGAGCTTCCGGTGCGGACCAAAGAACTGTATGACGGCGCGCTGCCGTCAGGGAACGCGGTGGCGCTGCGGATGCTGCTTAAGCTGTCCGCGGTGACCCAGGATGCCGGGCTGCGGGAGACGGCTATCCGGACTGCCCGGCTGCTCGCCGGGGCAGCGGTGCAGTATCCGCCGGGATATGCGATGGCGCTTCTAGGCGTACTGGAGCTGACTCAAGGCGGAGCGGAATGGGTGCTGGCCGGGAAAAAAGGAGATCCTGCGCTGCACGGCATGATTGCCGCGGTGCAGCAGACTTATCTTCCGGGTGCCTCCCTGCTGGTGCATTGGACGGATGGAGACAGCTTGACCGGGCTGCTGCCCGCACTTGGCGACAAGCCGGCCATACACGGAGAAGCGACCGCTTATGAATGCCAAAACTTCGCCTGCCGCGAGCCGCTGACCAGCCTGGAGGCGGTTCGGGAGCGGCTGAGGATCAGCGTGACGGAATAACTCGTCTTTTTAGCATAGACTATATCGTATAGGCCAGAGATTAAGGTATGTAGGAGCAATTCACCGCCGTATTTTCTGTCTCCGCGGTCTAACCGTAAGGGGAGGGAGATACGGTTTTTTTGTGCCTATTTGACGACACTGGGACTGTACGCCCTTCTAGTACAGTTGTCTGGGCAGGAGCGGAACGCTTTCCTGGGCATCCGCATAGGATATGGCAAAACCAAGACGGAGGTTGAGCAGCCATGTCGACTTACCCCGGCCAGCAAACGGTGATTTACCAGGCCGATCCGGCGGTGATCCAGCATTTGCACAGTGTAAAAAACTCCCTGCATAACTGCTGCAAGCCGTATATTAATCACAAAGCGAAGGTTCAGATGATGGACGGCATGATGCATGAAGGTGTGATCTCGGGCATCGACAGCCATTATTTGTTCCTGAAGGTGACCGTAACGGAAGAAACGCGCCAATTCTACAACCCGTATTACCCGCCTCGTCCGAGACCGCCGTATCCTTATCCGTATCCGTACCCACACCCACACCCACACCCATACCCGTATCCGTATCCGTATCCCTACTATAATAACGTGATCCTGCCGCTGGCCTTGTTTGACCTGCTTGCCGTAGCACTGATTTAGACGGGAATGGCCGCATTCACGAAAAAAAAGGTTTGGCCCGGGATCGGCCAAACCTTTTTGCATCTTATCATCCGCGCGGTTTACGTATTCACGACCGCGATAATCTCGTCTTCCAGTTCCAGGCGGACATCTTCACGATACGCCCGGATGTTGTATTCGTTGTGCAGATAGCGCAGGATCGCTTCCATCAGATTGGACTCGACGAGATACTGGCTGCGCCCGTTCACCCACACTTCGGCGGTGAATCCAAGGTCTTCATCCCAGCTGAGTTCTACCATCACGTCGGTAGGCTTCACCTGCTTGCGCTCCGCCATATGCAGGCAGACCGCATTAATAATTTCATCCATCGACAAAACAGAAGGCATTAAGACTCACCCCGGCGATGACGGTCGTAATTGCGGCGGCTGGTAAAACGGCGGATCAGGTTCATGATCAGAACCACAATCAGCAGGATAAACAGTGCGTTAACCATAAAGCCGAGAATCTGGCCGAAACCGCCCATGCCGGCAAACATGCTGCCGAACAGGAAGCCGGCGATGCCGCCGATCATCATGCTGCGCATAAATCCGCCGCCGGAGAAGAAGCCGCGGCCGGAGTTTTTGCCGACGGTGGAGCTGGTTGTACCGCTATCGCTACGCTTTACGTTGTCTGTCGTCGATTTCTTCGGCGTGGTGGTGAAGCTGCGCGCGCCGGATTTAAAGCCCCGGCGGGCATCCGCCATGTCGGGAACCACGGTGGCGAAGAACAGCGTGAAAGCCATTACAATTAATAGAACGCGTTTCATTTTCATTTCGGGAAATGAGCCTCCTGTATATATAAAATAGTGGGTATGTCCGGTAATACGCAAAGGGTTCCCTAATGGTTTCAATTTTATTTTAAATTTTTGCCGCCAAAATAAAAAAAAGCGCGCGGATACCCATCCGCGCCAACAGCAGTAGAGAGATGTCTTAAAGTTGCCCGTACCCGTCCGAGACAAGCTCAAGCGCTCCGGTCGACGGATCGATGATCATGCCGTGAACGGGGACGTTGGGGGGGAGTAGTGGATGCCGCTTAATGAGCTCCACAGTTTGAATTACCCCTTCCTGCACGTTGTCAAACCCGCGCAGCCACTTTGTCAGTTTAATGCCGGAATTCTCCAATGTGGACAGCACTTCCTCGGATACGCCGCGGTCTTTAATCGTTTCGATCATCTGGTCCGGATTGATTGCGGCCATGCCGCAGTCATGGTGTCCCACCACGATGACCTCGTCCGCATTCAGGGCGTAAAGGGCGACCATGACGCTTCGCATAACGCTTCCGAAAGGCTGGGAAATGATAGCGCCGGCGTTCTTGATGATCTTGACATCGCCGTTGCGGAAGTTCATTGCACGGGGAAGCAGTTCCACCAGCCGGGTATCCATGCAGGTAATGATCAGCATTTTTTTGTCCGGATAACGGCTGGTCAGGTAGGCTTCATATTCTTTTTGTTCGACAAAGGATTTATTGTACGCCAGGATTTCTGAGATTGGATTCATGCTGGAAGCCTCCCTTAAAGTAAGTAGTGTTATTTGTTAAGCGAACAGGCTGCGGAGCTGTTTGGCACCGCGGCGGCGCCCCGAAGATCGACGGCTTTTACATTTTTGCCATACGTCATGGAGTCACTTCGAAGCGAGAAGGACGGGTAGTTCGGGTCTGCGTCCAAACGCAGCGATTCATTAAAAAAGATCTGCTGCTGCCGGTCGACCACAAAACTCAGCTTGTTCGACGCTACGGACAAATCATGCTCGGAAGGTTCGGAAACCGTCTGCAGCACGCTGATGCCGTCGCAGCCGCAGCCTTCCGTGTCGTAAAACAGCCGGAATACGCCGCCGCTTCTTCCCAGATGCTCTTCCAGCCGGCGTTCTGCCAGCGGAGTCACCTCGATGTTCATTACGAATCACGCTCCTTGTCAGGTTGTGTAATGGCTGTATGAAAATCATACAACTTTTTCATCAAATTAAAAACATCTAAATTTGACCTTCTCCCGGACCCGCCGTGAAAGTTGCGTCTCCCCGCTCTACAAAGTATCATCTAATAGAGTATGGAACAAACAGGGAAGCGGGTGTTTTATTTGGAACAACAAGTAAAGGAAGCGTGGGAACGGTTCAGCACACTGCTAGGAAAAATCAGCGGTTATAACGAAGCGATTGGACTGCTGCATTGGGATATGCGGACCGGCGCGCCGCGCAAGGGCATCGAGGTTCGTTCCGCTACGGTGGGCATGCTGACGGGAGAGGTGTTCCGCCTGGAAACCTCGGAAGAAATGGGCGAGTTTACGGCCTTATTCAGCCGTCCGGAAATTCAGGAGCAGCTGTCACCCGTCCAGAACAAAATCGTCAAGGACTGCCGCAAGGAATACGAACGCAGCAAAAGCATTCCGCCCGAGCAGTACGAAGCATACGCGGTATTGGCATCCCAGTCGGAGAGCATGTGGGAAGAAGCCAAGGAGAAGAACGATTTTGCGTCTTTTGAGCCGTATTTGAGCCGGATTATCGAGTTCAAGCAGCAGTTCATCGACTACTGGGGCGTCAAGGGCACACGTTACGATACGCTGCTGGACATGTACGAACCCGATTTGACGGTGGAAAAAGTGGACGCTGTATTCACCCGTCTCAGGGGCCGCCTGGTGCCGCTGGTCGAGCAAATCGCTGCTTCGGGGAATCAGCCGGATGTGTCTTTTTTGGAGCAGCCGTTTGACAAAGCGGGCCAGCAGGCCTTTGGGCTGTTTTTGCTGAAGGAGATGGGGTACGACTTTGAAGCGGGCCGGCTGGATGAAAGCGTGCATCCGTTTGCGACCGGCCTGAACCCGGGTGACGTGCGGATTACGACCAACTATCTCCTGGATCATGTAACCAGCTCCATCTTTAGCTGCCTGCACGAAGGCGGACACGCGCTGTATGAGCAAAATGTGTCCAAAGAGCTGGTTGGCACACCGCTTGCGCAGGGCGCATCGATGGGTATCCACGAATCCCAATCCCGCCTGTGGGAGAATATGATTGGACGGAGCCGGGCCTTCTGGCAGCGGTACTACGGCGATCTGCAGCGGCAGTTTCCGGAGCAGCTTGCGAACGTTGCGCTGGAGGATTTTTACCGGGCGATTAATAAGGTGGGGAACTCCCTGATCCGGATCGAAGCCGATGAGCTGACCTACAATCTACATATCATCGTCCGTTACGAAATTGAAAAAATGATCTTTAACGAAGGGCTGACCGCGAAAGAGCTGCCGTCCGTCTGGAACGCAAAATACCAGGAGTACCTCGGCATCACGCCGCCAAACGATTCGCTTGGTGTCCTGCAGGATGTCCATTGGTCGGGCGGTGATTTTGGTTATTTTGCCTCCTACTCACTGGGGAATATGTATGCGGCTCAAATGCTGCACACGATGCGCGAGAAGCTGCCGCAGCTGGACGAATGGATTGCGGCGGGAAACCTGCTTCCGATCAAAGAGTGGCTGACCGAGCAGATTTACCGCCACGGACAAAGCCTCACCCCGTCCGAAATTATCGAACGGGTAACAGGGGAACCGCTGAACCCGGATTATTTGGCCGACTACCTGGAAACCAAGTATAAGGAAATCTACAGCCTGTAACCAAGTGGATCACGGTCCCCGGAAGGGTTATAATAGAAGAAAACGACCGGGAGGAAGGATTTTTATATGGCAAACACCTACACTTACAGCCGCCGGGAAGAAATCGCAAATGCCATCACGCATGGTATCGGCACGGTGCTCAGCGTTGCTGCGCTGGTGCTGCTAGTCGTTTTTGCCACCCAGAAGGGGACCGCCTGGCATGTCGTCAGCTATTCAATCTACGGCACCACGATGCTGCTCCTGTACCTGAATTCAACACTCGTTCATAGTCTTAAAGAAGGCAAACTCAAAGACTTGTTCGAGTTCTTCGACCATTCGTCGATCTATTTGTTTATTGCCGGAACGTATACGCCGTTTCTGCTGATTGCCGTTCGCGGGACGCTGGGCTGGAGCCTGTTCGGCGTCATTTGGGGCATCGCTTTTGCCGGGGTGCTGTTCAAAGCGTTTTTTACGAAACGCTTCCTGTTCATGTCGACCCTATTCTACATCGGTATGGGATGGCTGATCGTGCTGGCCTGGGGGCCGCTGACGGCTTCAATCGCAAGCGGGGGAATCGCGCTGCTGGTGGCGGGCGGACTGTTGTACACGCTGGGTACGATTTTTTATGTATGGAGAGGGTTCCCTTACCACCATGCGATTTGGCATGTTTTTGTGCTCGCCGGCAGCGTCACCCATTTCTTTGCGGTGCTGATATATCTGTTGCCGATCCGCTAAGCCGCGCAGCCCAAAATTTCTTTGAAAGATGACAAGTAATAATGCTTGACATCTTTCTTTGTTTTCGGTATGATAAGGAACGTTGAAAAGCTGTAAAGTGTTTTTCCTTGACGAAGGGAGTGCCCTTGATGAGTCAGGAGAACCGGCTCGAGAAGACCAACCGGATCAATCTGCTGTTCGCTTTCTATGAGAAATTGCTGACCGATAAGCAGCAGACGTTCCTGAAGTACTATTTCCACGACGACTTCTCTTTGGGAGAGATCGCCGCGGAATTCGAGATCAGCCGCCAGGCCGTGTACGAGCATATCAAGCGGGCTGAACAGGTGCTGGACATGTACGAAGAGAAGCTGGGACTTCTGGAGAAACACGAATCCCGAATGAGATATTTGGAAGAACTCCGCAGTATGCCGGAACAAGCGGCGCTGCCTGAAACGTATAGAACGCGGTTCGCCGAGCTGGTGGACCTTTTAGAACGGTTGGAGTAAGAGGAAAGGCGGTGACCTTATGGCGTTTGAAGGCTTAACCGGAAGATTGCAAAATGTGTTCAGCAAGCTGCGGGGCAAAGGCAAGGTTTCCGAAGAAGACGTAACCGAAGCGATGCGCGAGGTGCGCCTCGCGCTGCTTGAAGCCGACGTCAACTTCAAGGTCGTAAAGGATTTCGTCGCCAAAGTAAAAGAGAAATCCGTCGGCCAGGAAGTCATGAGCAGCTTCACGCCGGGCATGGTCATCATCGACATCGTCAATAAGGAATTGACGGAGCTGATGGGCGGCAGCCAGGCGAAGCTGGCGAAGGCGAACAAGCCGCCGACCGTCATTATGATGGCGGGCCTGCAGGGCGCCGGTAAGACGACGACCTCCGGGAAGCTGGCGAAGCTGCTGCAGAAGAGCAATCACAAGCCGCTGCTGGTAGCGGGCGATATTTACCGCCCGGCTGCGATCAAGCAGCTGCAGATTCTCGGCGAGCAGATCAAGGTGCCGGTATTTTCGCTCGGTGATCAGACAAGTCCCGTCGAGATTGCGAGACAAGGCGTTCAGCACGCGAAGGACAACGGACTGGATTACGTTATTATTGATACCGCGGGCCGACTGCATATCGATGAAGACTTGATGGAAGAGCTGAAGCAGATCCATAGCACAGTGCAGCCCGATGAAGTGCTGCTGGTCGTCGATGCGATGACCGGCCAGGACGCCGTCAACGTGGCGGACAGCTTCAACAAGCAGCTCGAGCTGACCGGTGTCGTGCTGACGAAGCTCGACGGCGATACCCGCGGCGGTGCGGCCTTGTCCGTCAAAGCGGTAACCGGCTGTCCGATCAAATTCGCCGCGCTTGGCGAAAAGATCGACGCGCTGGAGCCGTTCCATCCCGACCGGATGGCGTCGCGGATTTTGGGCATGGGCGACATGCTGTCGCTGATCGAGAAAGCCCAGGCCGGCATCGATGCCGACAAGGCGAAGGAAATGGAACGGAAGATGCGCAACGCGGAATTCACGTTCGACGATTTCCTCGAGCAGATGGACCAGGTGAAGAAGCTTGGGCCGCTGGACCAGATTCTCGACATGCTGCCCGGCATGGGCAAAGCCAAGGGAATCAAGGATTTGAAGGTCGACGACAAGCAGATGGGCCGGGTCGAAGCGATTGTGCATTCGATGACGAAGGAAGAGAAACAGCAGCCTGAGATCATCAACCACAACCGCCGCAAGCGGATTGCCGCAGGCAGCGGGACGTCGCTGGCCGAGGTGAACCGGCTGATCAAGCAGTTTGATGAAATGCGGCGTATGATGAAGCAGTTCTCCGGCATGATGGGCGGAGGCGGCAAAGCATCAAAGAAAAACGCCATGAAACAGCTTAAAGGTCTCGGCAAAGGAATGAAGTTCCCGTTCCGTTAATGCCGTAATCTAAATACATCCGATTATTCTTTAAGGGAGGTGAATTTTCGTGGCAGTACGTATTCGTCTGAAACGCATGGGTGCACATAAAGCGCCTTTCTATCGTGTAGTGGTTTCCGATTCCCGGTCCCCTCGTGACGGTCGTTTTATCGAGGAAATCGGTTACTATAACCCGGTTGAACAACCGGCTGTAGTTAAGATCGATGAAGAGAAGGCTCTGAAATGGCTTCAAAACGGTGCGCAAGCATCCGATACCGTCCGCAATCTGCTGAGCAAAGCAGGCGTGATGAAGAAGTTCCATGAGCTGAAGCTGCAGAAATAAGACTGATTGCGAGGGTCCTCTATGGAAGAATTAGTTGCAATTATTGCTAAGGCTTTAGTGGATCATCCCGAAGATGTGGCGGTGCGGACCGTGGAGAAGGAGCACCTGATTGTGTATGAGCTGTCTGTACATCCCGAGGATGTCGGCAAGGTCATCGGCAAGCAGGGGCGGATCGCCAAAGCGCTGCGCACCGTCGTTACATCAGCAGCAGTCAAAAGCGACAAACGCGTGACCGTGGATATTTTATCTTGAGGAAACGCGCAAACAGGGGTTGGGATGGTATATCCCAACTCCTTTTTGTTGAAATATATAGGGTCAAGTGTTTTTTCGTTATACAGCTACTTCAGGCAAGGCAGGAAGGGGGATACCAATGTCCGAACAGCAGTTGACCGTCGGCAAACTGGTGAATACGCACGGCATCCGGGGCGAAGTGAAAGTTTTGTCGCGGACGGATTTTCCCGAAGTGCGGTTTAAAGCAGGCAGTAAGCTGTTTATTGTCCCGGAGGACAGCAAGCAGCGTCCCGTGGAAGTGACGGTGGAATCGGCGCGGGAGCATAAGGGGATGTACATTCTCAAGCTGAAGGATTACCACGACATCAACCAGGTGGAAAAATATAAGGGCAGTCTGATGAAGGTCGCCGGAGACGATCTGGTCGAGCTCCCGGAAAACGAATATTATTTCCATCAAATCGTAGGTTGTGAAGTGTACAGCGACGAAGACGAACAGAACGCGATTGGCGTCATTACGGAAATTTTGACGCCGGGGGCAAACGATGTCTGGGTTGTGAAACGCCCGCAGGGGGCGGACCTGCTGATCCCGGTGATCGGCGACGTGGTGCTCGACGTGAACGTGGAAGCTAAACGGGTGAAGGTCCATCTGATGGAGGGGCTGCTGTAATGATGCGGATCGACGTGCTGACCCTTTTTCCGGACATGTGTGAAAGCGTGTTTGGCACCAGCATTCTCGGTAAAGCGCGCGAGAAAGGGCTGGTATCGCTGCAGGCCGTCAATTTCCGCGATTATTCCGGCAACAAGCACGGCAGTGTGGACGATACGCCCTACGGCGGCGGCGGCGGTATGGTGCTGAAGCCGGACCCTATTTTCCATGCTGTGGAGGATTTGCCCGGCATGAGCGAAGAGGGCGGGGTCAAACCCCGCGTCATCCTGATGTGTCCGCAGGGACGTCCGTATAATCAGCGTATTGCGGAGGAGCTGGCCCAGGAGAGCCATCTTATCTTTATCTGCGGCCATTATGAAGGTTATGATGAACGAATCCGGGAGTACCTTGTCACCGACGAGCTGTCGATCGGGGATTATGTGCTGACCGGAGGGGAACTGCCCGCGCTGACGGTGATCGATTCCGTTGTCCGGCTGCTGCCGGGAGCACTCGGCAATGAGACGTCAGCGGTAACCGACTCCTTCAGCACCGGGCTGCTGGAATATCCGCATTACACCCGTCCGGCTGAATTCCGGGGCTGGAAGGTGCCGGATGTGCTGCTCAGCGGACATCACGCACAGATCGATTCCTGGCGCAGGGAGCAGGCGCTGCGGCGCACGCTGGAGCGCCGTCCGGATCTGCTGGATTCGGCCGACCTGTCTCCGCAGGACCGGAAGCTGCTGGAAGGGCTCCGGCAACCTGAATAAACGAGATACAAGCCTTGGCTGACTTGCTCCTGTCGGCCGGGGCGTTTTTTATATAAAAGGAGAATGAATTTCCTTCGCCGGACTTAGCTTGCACACGGCCTGATCCGGCAAATTGCCGGGTGGCAGACATCAAAGGTTCAAAAAATAATTCCGGGTGCGGGTTACTTTCTTCCTGAAGCGGGTAATAATAAGAGGCGCCGATAGATGACAACCAAGAGACGCAGCTTATCAGCGAAAGGATGAATGCAAGTGAACACGAATACCCAAGAACCTGTGAAACAGGACGCGAACCCTGTGGGCAAACCGGTGGAGCAGCTCCGCACCGTAAACGACATCATTGACTTTTACACGAACCGTAAAGCATAGAACGCCCCAGGGCACCACCATATAAGGATGGCAATCAGCCGCCCCTTTCCGTTGCAGTCCATACGGAAAGGGGCGGCTTTGTCGTAACAGATGGACGTACAAGCAATGTTATTCAACCCCCCCCCCGTATAGTAAGGGGGAATCAGGCGAACGAAGTAAGCAGGTATAAAACCACATTGATAAAGCACGTATGAATAAAGATAATGTAAAGGCAGGTGAAGAAAAGGGAGGGGAAATAGGCATTGAAGAAGAGGTTACCCAATATTTTGTCTTGCAGCAGAATGGTGTTATCAGCAGGTTTGGCAGTCACCGCAAACAATGAGTTGTTGTTTTTAGTGATCTATATGTTATGCGGTCTGACCGATGCAGCTGACGGCTATCTTGCCCGCAAATGGAATGGTATGACCTCCCTTGGAGCCAAACTGGACAGCATCGCGGACGCCATCTTTACGGGCATGATCCTTTACTTGATATACATGCATATGCATGGAATACTTAGCCGATTATTTATCCTTGGTGTACTGCTTGTTTTAGGAATACGGGTCCTGAACTTGCTAATCACAAAAACAAAATTTGGAGAATGGAATGTCATCCATACGCTGGGCAATAAAATGACGGGGCTGGCCTTGTTTGCTGCACTGCCTATTTTTTATACCATTGGCGTGACGCCAACCGGCGGCGTTGTCTTAAAGATGATTGCTGTTTTGGCGCTGCTTGCTTCAATAGAAGAAACAAGCATTCTTTTGTTGTCTAAACGTTATGATGTGAACCGCAAAAGTCTGATAAGCGGAGTGAAGTGGAGAGGGTAGCCGCTATCCGAAGAAATGGAGAAGGTAAATGTTGTTCGCAGAAATGGAGGAGGCAACCGTTATCCGAAGCAGCGAAAGGAAAACGAAGCCTGCAAATAAGAGAGATAAATAAAATGAGGTAAATAAAAAAGACCGTCCGAAGACGGCCTTTCTACCCGTGGCGCTTGTGCTGCTAAGTTCCGTATCCCGCGCCACCAGCCTGAAGCTTATTAACGGCTGGTCCGGGTAAGGGATACGTTCAGCATATCGTGATTGATGTGAACGCACCTCCTTTCCTTATACCGACAGTATAGCATAGGCGGCTGGCGATATCCATCAATTTTTAATAGATAAAGAGTGAAAATATAAAAAAGTTCGGAACATTAACTTCATCGTAAAATGAAATAAAAAACGCTCTCCGTAACGGAAAGCGCTTCTTAAAGGGAATATTCAATCGGAGTAGCGGGATTCGAACCCACGGCCTCACCCACCCCAAGGGTGCGCGCTACCAGACTGCGCCATACCCCGATAGTATGTAAGACATACCCGCGTCATACCGCGTGCTGTCAGCGTTCGTTCATTCACTATTTCCAGCGTCATTCACGAACAATAACGATTATAGCACGTAGGCGCGCGTTATTGCAAGAATTATGCGCGCGTCATTGCATCAAGCTCTTCGGTCTAATTCAGAAGGATCATGCGACAGAATCGATGCAGGAAAGCGTACGGCTCAAATGTGCTGGACTGCTGCCGGGACAAAAACGATCTAAAATTTTATCCAACACCTTTTAAAGTAGGATGATACTTTTGTATGAGGCATTATCGCGCTATTTCATCTAAAATTAAATCTATTCGAATTTTTATTTAAAACAATCTGACTGCAAATCAGGCACAAAGGGTGGGACGGTGAAACTGTGAGTAAAAAGCTTAAGAAGGCATTATTTATCTTGTCAGTAACGGTTAACTTACTATTATTAGGCGGGTTGGGGTATGTGTTTGTGAATGATTTGGGATTAGATTATTTATTCCAAAAAAGATTGGATATAAAAAATCAGGACCGGTTAGCCGGTATTGAAATTCCGGATAAGTTTGATATCTATCCAACGAATATTGATCCTATAATCATGCTCGGCGACGATATCACTGAGGGGATAAACTGGTCTGAGTTTATAGGTTCGAAGGTAGTAGGGCGCGGAGTTGAAGGAGAGACTACTCAGAACATTATAGACCGGTTGGACTCTATTGCTTCAAATGAGCCAAGCCAAGTATTTATCCTGGCGGGCGTGAATGACTTTGCTAAGGTAAAAACTGAGAAAAGTGCCGAACAGGCGAAGCAAGGGGTAATCCGTAACTACCAGATGATATTGGAGAGAATCAAAAAGTCCAATCCTCAAACGGGGATATACGTGCAGAGCATTTTGCCTGTTAACACAAAGATCTCATTTTTCTTTTATAAAGATATAAATGAACTTATTAAGGAAACGAACAAAGAGTTAAAAGAAACTGCTGAGGAGTTTGGCGCTACTTATATTAATTTATTCGACAGTTTTTACGATGGAGGAAATCTTTATTCAAACTATACGGTAGACGGTGTACAGTTAACTAGCCTTGGCTACTTAAAATGGAAAGAGATCGTTACGCCGTATATGAATCAGCGCGTACAATAAACTCCCAAATGTCAAAAAGTCCCGCACGCTTAAACGAAAGCCCCGCACGCCGTAGCGTCGGGGCTTTTGCTGCCAATTGTCTGTTATTGCACCGATGGATATCGTAATCAAAATGGCGGGGAAAACCCGTAGCTTCCCGTACAACGATTATTTCTGTTTGATGCTGATTGCGCCCACACTGCTGCGCAGAACGACTTCGGGCCCGCCTTGGCCGAGACGGCTTGTGCCTTGCGCGGCTCCGGAGATGGCTCCAAGCTCCGTATCCACCTTCAAATCGCAATCAAGCGAGGCAGGGAACGTTGCGTTCAGGCTGCCAACCTCGGTCTCGGCGGTTACACTTGCGGACGGATCCAGTTCGTTCACATCAAGCCAAATGCCGCCTGTTTGGGATTCGAATACGGATCTGCCTTTGATCACAGCTTGCTCCAGCGAAATTGCGCCAACATCACTGTCGATGTCGAAGCTGCCGGCGACGCTGGTCAACCGGACTTCGCCTACGCTGTTCTGGATTTGGAACGTATCCACACTTTCGGGGACTTCCACAACGTAGTCGATGCTGAAATCCGAATAGCCGATTTTTTTCTGCGCCCAGGACCACAAGTCGGTCCGGGGCTGATCCTGAGGATGTACGTTTACCTTCAATTTGCTGCCGCGAACGTCGATCGATAGTTCGGCTTCGTCCATGATCTTTTGCAAATCGTCCCGGTGGCTGGATTTGTCCGCCCCCCAGATCGTGGCATGCACAATGACCTGATCCCCGGTAACCGGTTTGACTTCAATTTCGCCGACTGCGTTATTTAAACTTAGCTCCGCGGAAGCTTCGACTTTTTGGCTGGCTGCAAGCTCTTCCGACATGCTGCCGGCTTTAGCGTGTTCTTTCCAGTCCGAGGCTTCGTTTTGTACCGCCTGTTCCAGGTTCACTACGGTTTGGCCAATCGTCTGCGTGATGCCTTCGGAAATGGAATCTCCGATCGTCTCTATATGGCTTTCGGATGCTTGGTTCGCGCCGGAACAGCCGGTCAATAAGGCTAAGGTAAAAGCGGCAGCGAGCAGCGGCAGTTGTTTTTTATTCATTTCAGATGTCCTCCCGGTTCCAAAAATGTTATCTGTTTCTGTGCCGATATGTATGGTTTACATTATAATCAAGATAGAAGACGGCCAAAACCGTCCAGGGGACGGCTTGCGCCCTAGACCAAAGTTGGGGATCGGACCGGATGGCGGATGTGCTACGTCGCGTGAAGTTAGCGAAGACGGATGGAATCGATTATAATGAAACATGGAGAAAGGATGGACCCGATGAAAGCTGCGCTGATCCTTATCATTGCAGCGGCCGCCGCTGCAGCCGCCTATTTTGCCGTGACGCGAATGAACCGGTCGAAACCCGTCCGGGGGAGCAACGTCATTGCGCTGGATGCCCATCGGAAAGCACGAAGCAAGTCAGGCGGGGAGCAGGTATGTTCCCACTGCCATGCCAAGGGCAAGCTGATTTTTTATGCGCAGGACAATGGTTCTGTTGTAGGGCTGTGCAAGAACTGCCGCTCCAAGGCTGACGAGCGGGACATGATGCCGCTATAACTAGCAGAGGACTGCCGGAATCTTTGATAACTGAATCTCTGGAATCAAGCATAAATCTGTTGAAATGCAGTCTGAGATATGGTACTATTATTTTTGTTGTGTGGAATACGGTGGTCCGCTGCGGATGATGAAGGAGAACGAGATTCTCCGGAAGAGGCATGAACACCTGTACGGAAGGAGGAAGTCCTTAATGAATATCCTGCAAGAGATTACGAAAGAACAGCTCCGCTCGGATATCCCTAGTTTTCGTCCTGGCGACACATTGAAAGTGCACGTTAAGGTCGTCGAGGGTAACCGGGAACGGATCCAGTTGTTCGAAGGCGTTGTAATCAAGCGCCGTGGAGGCGGAATTAGCGAGACCTTTACGGTCCGCAAAATTTCTTACGGTGTTGGTGTGGAAAGAACATTCCCAATCAACTCGCCGAAGCTTGAGAAGATCGAAGTTACCCGTCGTGGTAAAGTTCGTCGCGCCAAGCTGTACTACCTGCGTGAACTGCGCGGTAAAGCAGCAAGAATTAAAGAAATCCGCCGTTAATTTCCGGCAAAGCAGAGAGGGCTTGATTTCAAGCCCTTTTCGTTTTATTTAGATACATGCACCGGTCTCGCGCGAGAATGGACAAGATTGCAGCGGATTACAGGAACCGGCCAGGATTGCCGTGACATGCGAATAGGTATCACGGGGCAGACAGCTTCTCCGAAAAGCTTCCTGAGGCATGATGGGCGAGGAGCTTTTGCGGCGGAGTTTTTTTGTGGGCATTTATACAACCGGGCAGCTTCGCAGTGTGGCTGGCGGGATTAACAAATAACACATACTTAATCAGAATCGAACAGTGGCAACACGCCCTATCCGCCGCAGGGACATCTGAGCGTAATCTATACTTGCGGATTCAGCGGAGGACTGCGTGCCGTTTTTAATCAGGCAGTAATAAAAACAAACCATGCAGACAAGCATAAGGAAGGACGGTGAACCTATGCAGCAGGATTTGCAGCAGGGGCAAGGAGATACGGAAGAACGGAACGAGCAGCCGGTGAAAAAACCGAAAAATGAAGTGCTGGAATGGATCAAAGCCATTGTGATCGCGCTGGTGCTCGTCATCTTGATTCGTTGGCTGCTGTTCAAGCCGTTTATTGTGGACGGACCTTCGATGCAGCCGAATTTCCATACCGGTGAGCGTCTGATCGTCAATGAAATTCTGTATGACATCCGCGCGCCGAAGCGGGGCGAGATTATCGTCTTCCATGTGCCGGCGGAAGGCCGGGATTTCATTAAACGGGTCATCGGTGTAGCCGGCGATAAGGTGGAGGTAAAAGGCGATACGGTAACCGTTAACGGTGAAGTGATCGAAGAACCTTATCTGAAGGAAGCGATGGACAGCGCGCACAGCCAAAACCGGCTGTGGAACAACAAGGATTTTCCGAATGAAGAGGTAGCTGAATCCACCGTGCCGGAAGGGCATGTCTTTGTCATGGGGGATAACCGTTCGGACAGCAAGGACAGCCGGATGATTGGCTTTGTTCCGCTCGGCGATATCGTAGGGCGTGCCGATTTGATTTTCTGGCCGATTCAGGATATCGAACTGATCAAGCATTAATAAGGAAAGCCGGACGGCCGGCAAAAGGTTTAACAGCCAGGGAAGCAGGCCGTCCGGCGGGGAGGTTCGTAGATGACCATTCAATGGTTTCCGGGACATATGACCAAAGCCAGGCGGCAGATTGAAGAGAAGCTGAAGCTGATTGACGTGGCGATTGAGCTGCTCGACGCGCGGCTTCCGATATCCAGCCGCAATCCGATGATTGATGATATATTGAAGGACAAACCGCGGCTCATTATCCTCAATAAATCGGATTTGGCTGACCCTGCGGCAAATGCCCGCTGGATGGAGTATTTTAAAGCAGAGGGGCATGCCGTCCTGCTGGTGGATGCTTCGACCGGCACAGGGGTCAAAGATATTCCCGAACGCGTAAAACAGCTGCTTAAGGAAAAGATTGACCGGCAGCTGGCTAAAGGAATGAACCCTAGAGCAATGCGCGCATTGATTGTGGGGATCCCGAATGTGGGCAAATCGACGCTGATTAACCGGATGGCCGGACGCAGTATCGCGGCAACAGGCGACCGTCCGGGCGTCACCAAGGGACAGCAGTGGATTAAAACCGGGGGCGATCTGGAGCTGCTGGATACACCGGGTATTCTTTGGCCCAAGTTTGAAGACCAGGACGTCGGTTACCGGCTGGCCATTACCGGAGCGATCCGCGAAGAGATTTTAAATGTGGAGGATATCGCGTTTTATGCGGTAAAATATCTGCTGCGGGATTACGGGTCAAGGTTCCAGGAGCGTTTTGGCATCAGCGAGCTCCCGGAGGATATGGACAACCCCAACGAAATTGTTGCCGTGATGGAAGCAGTGGGCCGGAAACGGGGCTGCCTGATTTCAGGCGGACGGGTCGATTTGGAAAAAGCTTCGCGTACGCTGCTGCATGAGCTGCGGGCGGGCAAGCTGGGTCGGTTTACATTGGAGACCCCTGAATAAATGGATACGACGAGACAGTCCGCCATGGGCTGTCTTTTTTGATGCAAAGGAATGGGCTATATAGTCTGAACTATTGAAGACAGGAAAGAGGAGATGTCACGGAGGGAATTTGGAGATGGAGGTGCGGCTGCGTGAACCGAATTTTCGGAGCTCTAGGTTATATCCAGACTGAACTGTAGGAAAAACAGGATGGCGGGGAAGGCATGGAGGGAATTTGAAGCTGCGAGTGGCAGCGCAAGCCTTATTTTCGGAGTTCTTCGCTCTATACAGACTGGAACAGTTGACATACAGGATGGCGGGGATGGCACGGTGGCAATTTGAAGCTGCGGAGCGGCAGCGTAAGCCTTATTTTCGGAGTTCTTCGCTCTATGCAGACTGAACTGTTGATATACAGGAAGGCGGGGATGGCACGGGGGCATTTGGAGCTGTGGAGCGGCAGCGCAAGCCTTATTTTCGGAGTTCTTCGCTCTATGCAGACTGAACAGTTGATATACAGGAAGGCGGGGATGGCACGGAGGCATTTGGAGCTGCGGAGCGGCAGCGTAAGCCTTATTTTCGGAGTTCTTCGCTCTATGCAGACTGAACTGTTGATATACAGGAAGGCGGGGATGGCACGGAGGGAATTTGGAGATGGAGGAGCGAACGCGATTGCCTTTATTTTCGGAGTTCTCCCGCTAACTTAAATACCAATCAAGAACTCCGAAAATAACAGCAACCGGAAGTCCCAAATTCGCCGCAGTGACAGTCCCGCCCAACCTGTTTGCCATTCGTTCAGTCTATACTGCGCTCCGTTGAACTCCGAAATAACAGCAACCGGAAGTCCCAAATTCGCCGCAGTGACATCTCGCCCCACCTGTATGTCATTAATTCAGTCTATACTGCGCCCCGTTGAACTCCGAAATAACAGCAACCGGAAGTCCCAAATTCGCCGCAGTGACATCTCGCCCCACCTGTATGTCATTAATTCAGTCTGTACTGAGCACCTTTGAACTCCGAAAATAACAGCGGGCCGAAGTCCCAAATTCGCCGCAGTAACAGTCACGACCCACCTGTCCCTCTCAAGTTCAGTCTATATAGCGTTAAAAATTTATATTTGCCGGGGTAAAGGCGTTGCCGTTTGATGTGGCAGGAGAGTTCGACAGAGCACTTTCATATTTGCGCTATATATATGGAAGGAATACGCTAGTCTTCGAGCCATGGTGAAAGCAAATCCAGGCCCGGCTGGCAGGAAGGTCTACTTATTTTATACATAAGTTAAAAGATTGATGACCCTGCGCGGCCCATGTGATAAGCTGGGAATACCATTTTAGAAACAAAAGATGCGGTGGGGATGGACATGGAAGAGATGAAGCAGGTGGAAGCAATGAACGAAATGGAAGATCTCGCAGCGGGCGGAGTAATCAGCAGAGATCAGGACAGCCAAGCTGCTAAAGCGGGCAAAAAAAATAAAGAAATCCAAGAATATAAAGATATGCTGGCTTATGAAAAAGACGTGTGGAGCCGGTCATACCGGCACATTGCCGGCGTGGATGAAGTGGGCCGGGGCTGTCTGTTTGGCGATGTAATTGCCGCCGCTGTCGTGCTGCCTGAAGGGCTCGTTATCGAAGGAGTGGACGATTCAAAAAAGCTGACGGCCAAAAAACGAGAAACGCTTTACGAGCTGATTATGGAATCAGCTGTCGCGGTAAGCGTGGGCCGGGTTGCGCCGGACCGGATTGACGAAATCAACATCAAACAGGCATCAAGGCTGGCGATGAAGCTTGCCGTAGAGGGTTTGGAAATTTTCCCCGATTACATGCTGGTGGATGCCGAAAAAGTGGACGTGGATCTGCCGCAGCAGGCGATTATCAAGGGAGACGGGAATTCTCAGTCCATCGCAGCGGCTTCCATTGTGGCGAAGGTGACGAGGGACCGGCTCTGTGAAGGCGAATGGGCGGAAGCTTATCCCGGCTACGGCATTGAAATACATAAAGGCTACGCCACCAAGCTGCACCGGGAGCGGCTAAGTGAACTGGGACCAACGCCGATGCACCGGCGCAGCTTTTTGGGCAGGATTTTGTCTGAGCAGATGACGTTATTCTGAGTGTACGGGGAACGGTGTGTTTGATAAACAATAAATTCAAAGCTTAGCGGAAAGACCGTCTGGAGTGTACAGAGTGCGGACGATCTGCTTTATCAATGGCGCTTTTTGACCGATAGAGTAATAAAAGAGGAAAGGCCGGAAAACTCAAGCAGGAAAACAAGCTGTCCGCAAGCGCTTTTACAGATGCGGCGCAGCCGGATGATTCCTGGAGTACTGCTGAATGAAAGGATCTCCTCTATAGAGAGAACTAAGGAATAACAGGGGAAATGGGCTGGCACATGAGCGGCTGAAGGCTTATCGAACGTGGCGTGTACCTTTATTTTGGAAATGAAAGGTGTATCATGAAAGACCCTTCAGACACTCCAAAAACACCGCCATCATTTAAATTCGCCGCAGCGGCCGTTCTGCTTAACCTGTGTATCTTAAGTTCAACTGCTATAGAAAGGGACTTTGAAGCCACTCGGCAAACGGCACAGCATGAGAGGAGGCTGGGTTCGCGTGAACATCGGATCGCTGATACGCGGATTGATAGGCGACGTCAAACCGGGGGAACCAAAGGCGCTGGAATTAAAAGAGGGTCAAGTGGTGCGCGGCGTTGTGCTAAACGTCTCGGAGGATGGAAAAGAGGCCACGGTGCAGATTCAAGGGACGCCGGTAAAAGCGGAGCTGGAAACCCCGCTGCAGCCAGGACAATCGCTTGCACTGCGCGTCGGTGCGCCTGGAGAGCATGGTCTCCCGGTTCTGCAGCTGGCCCCGTCCGGCGATGGGGAAATCACCCCGCAAAATATGGGTGAAACGCTGAAACAGCTCGGTTTGACTGATGCCAAGCTTGGACGGGAAATCATAACTGCGCTCCGTTCGGCGGGCCTCCCGCTTACGCCCGAGACGGCCGGCCAGCTGCAGCAGGTCATGAACGCCAAACCAGCCGCCGTGCCGGCGGCGGAGTGGCTGGAAGCGGCGGTGGTGTCGATGAAACGAGGACTGCCGGTAACACTTGAGAGTGTAAAAGGGCTGCAGCAGGCGATGTTTGGGCCGCCGCTGCACCAACTGCTGTCGGCGTTGGAAGAACAGCTGAACGCATGGAGTAATACCGCAGGCGGCAAACCGGCGGCTGGAGCTGGACCCGGCGGCCCGGCGCAGGGCGCAGGAACGGGCCAAACTGGCGGTGCAGCGTTAGGAGCTGGTACAGGCCAAACGGGCGGTTCGGTGCCAGGAGCAGGTGCCGGCCAGGTAGGCGGCGCAGTGCAGGGAGCAGGAGCGGGCCAAGCTGGTAGTGTGGTGCAAGGAGCAGGTGCCGGTCAAGCAGGTGGAGCGGTGCAGGATGCAGGAGCGGGTCAGTCTGGCGGCGCAGTGCAAGGAGCAGGAGCGGGCCAAGCGGGCGGCGCAGTGCAAGGGGCAGGTGCCGGCCAGGTAGGCGGCGCGGTGCATGCCGGAGCAGGTCAGACTGGTGGAGCGGTGCAAGGAGCAGGAGCGGACCAGGTAGGCGGCGCGGTGCAAGGAACTGGTGCAGGTCAGGCTGGCGGAGCAGTGCAAGGAGCAGGGGTGGGCCAAGCTGGTGGTTCGGTGCAAGGAGCAGGAGCGGGCCAAGCTGGCGGTGCGGTGCAAGGAGCAGGTGCTGGCCAGGTAGGCGGCGCAGTGCAGGGTGCAGGAGCGGGTCAGTCTGGCGGAACAGTGCAGGGTGCAGGAGCAGGTGCCGGTCAGGCTTGCGTTGCGTTGCAAGGAGCAGGTGCGGGTCAGGTAGACGGCGCGGTGCAAGGTGCAAGTGTGGGCCAAGCAGGCGGTGCAGTGCACGGAGCAGGAGCGGGCCAAGCTGGCGGTGCCGTGCCAGGAGCAGGAGCGGGTCAGGTAGGCGGTGCGGTGCAGGATGCAGGAGCGGGTCAGTCTGGCGGAGCAGTGCAAGGAGTAAGTGTGGGCCAAGCTGGCGGTGCGGTGCAAGGTGCAGGTGTGGGCCAAGCAGGTGGTGCAGTGCAAGGAATAGTTGCGGGTCAAGCAGGGGGCGCAATGCAAGGAGCGGGCCACCCCCTGCACGCGAAGCTGCAGGGGGTGCTCACCGAGCTGCGTGCTTCGCTTCCGCAGCTCGCCTCTGTCCCGCCGGGCGAAGCGGCGGGACCCGCGCCCGCCCCCGCGCAGGCAGCGCCGCGCGGGGAGGGCGCCCCGGCCGCAGGGAACGCGGCCGGCGGGGCACCCGCCCCGACCCACGACACGGAGTCGTGGGTCGGGCGGGTGCTGAAGCTGCTCGGTGCGGAGCACGAGCAGCAGGCGGTGCGCGGCGCGGCTGCGGACGCGCCGCGGGGTGCGGCCGGCCCGGAGCTGGCCGGCCGGGCGCTGGCCGCCGAAGGGCAGGCGGCCGAACGCGCGGAGACGCTCAAGGGCGTGCTGCTGCAGCTGCTGGGTGCGGACGATGTCCCCGCGCCGGTTAAAGAAGCGGCAGGACAGCTCGTACAGCATATGACGGGTCAACAGCTGCTGCTGAATACGGACCGGACGGCGCCGTTTGCGCAGGTGACGATGTTCCTTCCGCTTCACGGACAGGACGGGGTGGAGACGGCTTCGCTGCAGATTCAGTCCAGACGGGGCCGCAAAGGCGAGCTTGATGCCGCCAACTGCCGGCTTTGGTTTGATCTGGACATGCGTGCTTTGGGGCAGACGCTGGTCGATGTGCAGGTGGTGGACCGGATTGTAAGCCTCAAGCTGCATAACGATACGCCTTGGGCATTGGAGCTGTTGGAGTCGCACAAAGAAGCGATTTCGGCGTCACTGGAGTCGATTGGCTATCAATTGTCCGGACTGCGGACCGAGCCGCTTCCCGAGCGGTACGGCCAAGGAGATGACCAGACCTTGTCCAAAGCGGAGAACTACGTTCCGGATGCCTACAAAGGAGTGGATTTCCGGATATGACCGAACCGGAGAACGACAAGCCGCTGCCGCTGAAGAGAGCGGTTGCGCTGAAATACATGCCCGAAAAAAGCGAAGCGCCGGTCGTAGTCGCCAAAGGGCACGGAGAAGTGGCGGAGGCTATCCTCAAAAAAGCAAAAGAACACGGCGTCGCGGTCCAGGAGGATGCGGCGCTGGTAGAGGTGCTGTCCAAACTCGATTTGGATCAGCAAATTCCGCCGGAGCTGTACCAGCTGGTTGCCGAAATTCTCAGCTATATCTACCGGAGCGACCAGGATGCTGCCAGCCGGCAGCGTAAGGAGCAGGCGGATGGATAACAGCCGTATTTTTGGGGAGCGGGGATCTGCTGAAGATTCTACGCCAGAGCTGGCGGTAAACCACTGGAACCGGAAACAAATCGGGGCGGCAGCCGAAGAGGCGGCCGTCCGTTATTTGCTGGCAGCGGGTTACACGATTGTGGACCGGAACTGGCGCTGCCGCAGCGGGGAACTGGATATTGTGGCGGAAGACAAGTCTGGACTGGTGGTTGTGGAAGTCCGGAGCCGGACGGCGGAAAGCCGGCGGGGAACGGCGGCGGAATCCATCAGCCCGCGCAAAATCAGCCAGGTGCGGCAAACGGCGGAACGTTATCTTTTTGCCAAAGCTTGGAGCGGACGCGCTGTTTCCTTTGATGTCATTACGGTCAAATACCGTTCGGGGATGGAGACCGCGGAGCTTAGCCATTATAAAAATGCTTTTTAGTGCATTTGCTTCCTTTTCGTGAGCCGGGGACAGCGGAATCCCGCAAAAGCTCACTTCATCGCTTAGGAATCGGCAGAATGAAAGGTGCGATGACAGCGGCAGATCCTGTTATTTGCGTAGAGGTTCCCGTTTCAATTGCTTGAGCTGGGTCACAGCAGGAGGGAATGGGGTATACATAAGTGTAAAAGAAACTACCACGTAGAGGAGGTCGGTCCGGAAATGAATACTCCACCCCACCCGATAGAGGTTAAATTCCACTGCCAGCATTGCGGACAGGCTGTCGAAGTGGTGTTCGGCCAAGAACCGGTATCAGCCGTCAGCTGCCCCAAGTGCAGCCATTTATTTACCGTAATGAAACCGACAATCGCTGAAGAGATTCTTATAGATTGGGAAAACGAAGCGCTGTTCCAGAAGATCCGCGCTGACAAATCCGAGCACAATCACATCAGTATGATGGCCCTGGTGATTCGTGTAATCGAGCTGCTGACCTGGCGGGACAAGGGGAACGGACAGGTTGAGGCGATCAAAGAGATGCGCCGGTGGCTGATGGAGAATGAACCGCTGCCTCCGTTAGCCGAGCTGATCCAGATGGATTCGGGCCGTCCGCATTTTCGGCGGGATCTGGAAAAATAGCACCTGCCGCAGCCTTGGCTCCGCTCAAACAAAGCAGCGTTTACAGGGTTGAGTGTTTTCGTAAATATGCAATTGCTCCTCCTATAGGTATCCCGGCCGCTGCCGTGCAGGGCTTCTTTGCTCTTTTCTTCCGGGTTGGTTTTTGCACCCGATGCTGCTGCTTTAAGTAGCGTTTCACACTGGATGGAGCGGATGGCGTCAGCCCTTGCGCGGCCGATCCGGTGATTGTATCCTTCGGCTCCAGAGAGTTGGGGCCGATGAGCCATAAGGTGCGTTGCGGCGAGGAATGATGAGGATAGGCCATACATAAAAGTTCGTATAGGTAACAAAATGAGAAGTAAGGAGGCGGTGCATGTGGCAGCGGTTTTTGTTACATCTGACCACCATTTTGGCCATCAAGCCATTATTGCTTATGAATCCCGGCCTTTTGCCGATGCGGAGGAAATGAACGAACGGATGATATCCGTATGGAATGAAGTTGTCGGCAAACAGGACCGGGTGTTTCATCTCGGGGATTTTTCGTTTCTGAACATGGAGCGGACCCGGGAAACAGTTGGCAGGCTGAACGGCTACAAAACGCTGATCCTGGGCAACCATGACCGCGACCGCAGCCGGAAATGGTGGCTGGAAGCAGGTTTTGACGAAGTTAGCGAATATCCGATTATTTACCGCGATTTTTTCTTTCTTTCGCATGAACCCATGTATATGAACAAACAGATGCCTTACGTAAATGTGCATGGACACATCCACGGGCAAAAATACGAGGGTATCCAGCATTTTAACGTGTGTGTGGAACACTGGGAGTATAAGCCGCTTGCTTTTGAACAAATTATGGAGCTGCTGCGTGCTCAGGGGGCGTCTGAGTAACAATCTGTTATCCTGTTAGGCTATCGTTTTTTTGCGAAAGCTCCAAAGCACTAAATGACGCAAACCGGCAGCCTGCCTTGT
Organism: Paenibacillus nanchangensis; assembly: GCF_046543445.1. Classification (NCBI taxonomy): domain Bacteria; kingdom Bacillati; phylum Bacillota; class Bacilli; order Caryophanales; family Paenibacillaceae; genus Paenibacillus; species Paenibacillus nanchangensis. The sequence continues at coordinate 194,378 of NZ_JBHOFD010000001.1, read as the reverse complement.
TCCGGCCCGCGCTGATTTCCGTTTCGTGTTTATTATAATTCTCCTGGCAATCCCGCTCTCCTATGCACTCGCACCCCAACCCATGACCGGTTACGGACGGCTGCCGCGATATCGAACCCTACCCGTTTTGAAGTATGCTGTTTTTAAGCAGAACCCCCGAAAATCCTGCCTTCTATGTTTGACATTCTCGCTGCATGCATCCGCTTCTGTATGTACTCCCCTCCTTTTCTGGAGCAACCTGTTTTGGATGGAGCATTTTCTATTCATGAGCATTTTCTTTCCGAACCATGAACTGGAACAGCTTCAGAACACCTCGTAAACGGAACAAGCTGCCCAATTCCTTGCATTAAAAGCAGTGGCTAGCTGTCATTGCTCATCGGCAACCGGGCTCCGGTCCAAATTCCGGTATTGTACGGCTTCCGCGATGTGTGAGGGCAAAATTTGAACGGCTGCCTCCAGGTCCGCGATGGTCCGGGCAATCTTGATAATGCGGTCATGCGCCCGCATGCTGAGCCCAAGATGCTCCAGCGTTCCTTTCAGCAAAGCGGCTGCTTCTTTCCCAAGCGGAGCGTACCGCCGCAGTGCGGCACCGCTCAATTCGCTGTTGCGCCTGATTCCAGTTCCGCGGTAGCGTTCGGTCTGGATGGCCAGCGCGAGCATGACCTGCTTTTTCATCTGTGCGGTTGTGGCGGATGCCTCACGGCCCGCATCTTCTCCCGGCCGCGGCACATCCACCTGCAGATCGATCCGATCCAGGAGAGGACCTGATAATCTGGAACGGTACCTGGCGATGGCGGGGAGCGAGCAGGTACAGCGTTTTTCAGGATGCCTGCTGCCGAGCAGCCCGCAGTAACATGGATTCATCGAACCAGCCAGTAAGAAAAAGGCGGGGAAGGAGCAGGAGGCCCGCGCCCTGCTTATGGTTACGCACCGGTCCTCCAGCGGCTGGCGCAGCACCTCCAGCACATTCCGCGAAAATTCAGGCAGCTCGTCCAGGCAAAGAACGCCGCGGTGTGCCAGGCTGACTTCGCCGGGTTTAGGCATGCTGCCGCCCCCGATGAGTCCCGCGGACGAGATCGTATGATGCGGCGAACGGAATGGGCGGTTCCGCAGCAGCCCGCCTGCGGGATCCTTCAGCAGGCCTGCCGCGCTGTATATTGTGGTAATCTCCAATGCTTCTTCGTCTGTCAAAGGCGGCAAAATACCGGGGAGCCGCTTGATCAGCATCGTTTTGCCTGTACCGGGAGGGCCAATCAGCAGAATGTTATGCATGCCCGCCGCCGCGATCGTCAGCGCCCGCTTAGCCTGATGCTGACCCACAACATCCTGATAATCTTCAGCCAGTTCGCCAGCTGTACCCTCTATTTCCTTCATCGTCACACGGGGCTTATAACGCAAATGTTCCAGTGACGGGACAAGCACTGGCGATTTTCTTACAGCATGTCCATCGTCAGTTGCGGCACTCCCAAGTTGTCCAGGCTCCACAAACGCCGCCGAAGTTGACGCAGCTTCTGAAACCTCATCATGGAGCGCTAGCGGGACATCCGCTAAGGCGGCGGGGACCCCATTTTCACCCGAACCAGCAGCCTCCATCCCGTACAGATCACGAAAAATCCCCCGCATATCCACGTTGACTGCAGGCATATCCAATAAACTGTCCGTTTGACCGGCATCCGCTACGTGACTGCTATCCCGCTCCAGAGACACTGACGGAGTCCCAGGCGGCGCCAGTTCCGACAAATGATTTGCTGCGTAGACAGTCATCCCCTTGATGAGAGCGGCTTCCGCCGCATTTGCAGCTGGCAGTAGAACGGAAGTGTACCCTGCCCGCCGGGCAGAATCAACCATAGGCAGCACACCGGTAACCGGACGCAGGCTGCCGTCGAGCGCAAGCTCTCCGATCAGCAGCATTTGTTCTGCCAACGGCAGAACGAGCTGCCTGCTCGTAATTAAAATACCAAGCGCGATGGCGAGGTCAAAAGCCGAGCCTTCTTTTCGAAGGTCTGCCGGCGCCAGATTGATCGTCACACGCTGCAGAGGGTAACGGTACCCGCAGTTTTTAACCGCAGCCCGCACCCGTTCCACCGCTTCCCGAATCGCCGTGTCCGGCAGGCCGATGATATAGGTGTGAGGCAAACCATTCGATATATCAATTTCCACGCCGATCATGATACCCTCTATGCCGAGCAGACAAGCGCTGTGCAGTTTCCCATACATAACAAAAAACACCTCGTTTTCAGAATACAGGCCGGATTCTATCCAGTGCCTTGTAGTTAGAAAACAGGTGCTTCCCGCTTCTTCCGGTTCGTTGAACATCTGGATATAATAGTAAGTTGGCTGGCGGCTTCTGTCAAGTTTAACTCAGCATGATTGTAAAAAGACAGGCACAATAAGGACGAGGAATTATTCGACAAATTTCGATTAAATAATTTACCAATTCGACAAAATATGATAAACTTAAAGTTAATTTCATCCAGTGTGATGAACCAAAGAAAACAACGTCACTCAAGTCCAGAATTAATCCAGCCTAAGGTATCAGCCGTTTGATTTAGTACATGTGCAGGAGGGTTTATTATGACAGCGTTTACAAACAACAGTGCAAAAAAACGGGAATTCGCAATATTCGACAAAATATCTAAAAAGATTTCATTTGTGCTGTTAGTCGCTATTGTGATTACGCTGTCGGTTACAGGTGTCTTTATTTATACGTATTCAAAGGATTTACTCACGCAGAATATTGAGGAAAACCTCGAAGCCCAAAGCGTGTCCATGGCCAAAGAAATCAACGCATTGTTTAAAGAAAAAGGAACGATTGTTAAACAATTTGCAACTAATCAAGAACTTGTGAATTTTATTAAAACCGCTAATAACCGTGATGCCGTTGCGGGTAACCCGTACAGCAAATCCCTTTATAAGACAATGGATGCCATTCGGGATACGGATCAGCAAGTGGCAATGACTTGGGTTGCCAGCGTGCCCGGAAATTTTTTGGCGGGAAGTAATAATGTGTTGTCCGCTCCGGATTATAATAACCAAGACCGTCCCTGGTTCAAACCCGCTCTTGAGGCCCCTGATGTTTTTTATTCCCAGCCTTATCAGGATCAAATATTTAACAAGGTTATCATGAGCGTGATGACAAAAGTAAAAGACGGAAACGATGTAATTGGGATCGTCGCTTTGGACATCTTTATTGATGCGATGCCTGATATTCTGAAATCCTATAAAATAGGTGAAGATGGCTATAGCTTTTTGCTGGCGGCCGATGGAACCATTATCTATCACCCTGAGCAGGATCTGATTTTGAAGAAAATGCAGGATACCGATGGTGATTTGGCTGCAGTCGCTCAGAAGATGGTTTCTGGAGAAGAAGGGCTGGAACGAATTCATCAAGACGGCCAAGAGCAGTTTATCCACTATTCCTCCATTCCGTCTGCAGGCTGGTCGGTTGCAACTGTACTACCTGTCAAGTCGGCCACTGAAAGCCTTGGCACATTGGGGAAGTTGATGTTTGTTTCGTTTGGAATTTCGCTTGTAATCCTCGTAGCTATTGTATTTATTTTGATCACTTATCTGCTGCGTGACATACCGCGTATTTCTTCTGTGATCAATGAACTGGCACAAGGCAATCTTTCGTTGCGGCTTAAACCTCGCTCTAAGGACGAGCTTGGACAGGTTGCGCACAATATAAATGAAGCTTTGGATAAATTGACCGTTATGATAAGTAATGTACATGAAAATACAGAGCTGCTTGCTGCTGCTTCTGAGCAGCTAATGGCTACCTCTGATGAATCCGTCCGGGCGACAAGTCATATTTCTTCCCTGATAGAGGCCAACGTGGAGGGCGGAAAAACCCAATTGCAAAGTACAGAGCAAACAGCAAAAGCAATGGAAGAAATGGCTGCGGGGATTCAGCGAATTGCCGAAGCGACCTCCTCGGTTTCCGAAACTTCTTTGTCCACTTTCAAGGAAGTGGATAACGGAAATCAGGTGATTGTGCAGGCTATCAAGCAGATGCAATACACCCGGGAATCCGTTGGACAAACAGCGAAGGAATTGACGCATCTTGAAGAGTACTCCAACAAAATCGGTGACATTGTGACGTTAATTAAAGAGATCTCCAACCAAACCCAATTGTTGTCGCTTAACGCTTCGATTGAAGCGGCCAGGGCAGGTGAGCAGGGGCGGGGGTTCGGCGTAGTAGCCAGTGAAGTGAAAAAGCTGGCTGAGGAATCCACCGCTTCCTCGGAGCAAATCTCCAATCTGGTCAAAGACGTGCAGATTATGGTTCAGGCGGCTGTCCAGCGGATGACCAAGGGTGTTATGGATGTGGACCAAGCGGAGAACATTATGAATGAGGCAGGGGCTGTTTTTACGAAAATCATGGAGATGAATGGCTCGGTTTCGAACGAGATTTTTGAAATTTCCACGGCTGCCGAACAAATATCCGCAGGTACGGAGGAGGTTTCTGCTTCGATGTCGGAGGTAGCCTCCATTTGTAAAGAAACCTTTAACAACTCCCAAAGCATTTCCAAATCCGCTGACCATCAATTTAATGCTTTTGGAGAAATTGCGGCCGCATCTGAAAAATTAAGTGAAATGGCCCAGCAGCTATTTGAGTATTCCAAGCAATTCAAAGTAAAATAAAACAAAGCCTTCCTTTACAAAATGGTGATGCAAGGTGGAGTTAATATGAAAAAAGGCAGCTGGTTTACGCTGTTCGCTGCGGGGATATTGGTTGTAGGGTACTTTTCCGTAACAGGTTTGCCTCATAAAAAGGATGAAATTGAACAAGAGGTGAAGACTTATTTAATGACCGAAGGATCTTATCAAGAGACAGACATCCTCGACATTAAAGGCGTGTACAGCCTAAAGTCCACTCACTATGAAGCGATTGTGGTTTACAAGGATGAGCCGCAAGTAAATTATACTTACGAAAAAATGAATGGAAGTTTTAAACTCGTTAGTACCTCCAACCTAAGTGGAAAGCACATGGACGGAACTTTTTATCAATAACTGGTGATCGTATCCCTACAAAAAAGGCAGCGATAATTCTGCTTCTCCGATACAAGTCTGTGCAAAATACTACGGCCATACAAAAAGGCCTCGCAGGAATCATGCTGAAATGATCCTGTGAGGCCTTTTTCGCTCTATAAGCTGCTTACAGTACGTTCAGCTCAACTTCAATATTGCCGCGGGTTGCACGGGAATAAGGGCAGGCTTGGTGTGCGGCTTCGGTCAGGGACAGCGCAGTCTCGCGGTCCACACCCAGCACTTTCACGTTCAGCTTGGCGGCGATGCCAAATCCGCCGTCCTCCACTTTGCCGAAACGAACGGTAGCTGTTACCTCGCTGCCTTCAATTTTAACTTTGCCAAGCCGGGCCACCATGTTCAGTGCGCTGTCAAAGCAGGCGGCATATCCTGCCGCAAATAACTGCTCAGGGTTGGTTCCCGCTCCGCCAGCTCCGCCCATTTCGCGGGGCGTGCTGATTTCGAGATGCAGCTCGGGGCTGGAGGAATCCACATGACCGCTGCGTCCGCCAACCGCGGTAACCGTAGTTTCATACATTTGTTGTTGGATCTTCATCATAAAAACCACTCCCGGTTTGATATGTATTTTACACAATTAAATATAACACAATAAAGTTTGTTGTCAAATTATTTGCAGCATTTATATGCCGGAGCGGATAAATTGTGATAAGATTAGAAACGGAAGGCAGGTGAACAGCCATGAATGATATCAATACTCACCCGGAGCTTTTGCTCGACAACCAGCTCTGTTTCACGATATACGCCTGCTCGCGCGAGATTACAAAGCTGTACCAGCCTTATCTGGACCGGCTTGGCGTAACTTATTCCCAGTACCTGGTGCTGCTGGTGCTGTGGGAGAAAAATCAATGCACCGTGAAGGAACTTGGAGAAGCGCTGTATTTGGACTCCGGTACGCTGACTCCGCTGCTCAAGCGTCTTCAGGCGGCAGGGATCATCCTGCGGGAGAGATCAACCGAAGATGAACGCAAAGTGCTGATTTCGCTGACCGAACAAGGGTTGGCGCTGCAGGAACAAGCGAAAGCCATCCCCGGGATGATGATGGAAGGGACCGGCATGGAAGCTGAAGAATTCCACGCTCTGCTCGGCCAGTTTAAGGATCTCCTGCACCGTGTGCATGAGGCGAACACCGGCGGGATGCGTAAATAGGAAAACTGGCATTTAAACCTTCATAGGCTCCGGCGGATCTGAAGAACTTTTTCGTTCTGAGGGTCCGTTTTGCTTTTCAAGCGGGCGAAAACCGGGTAATGAATGTTGAAGTATGTCTAAAGCCATACATATTGTCAATGAAATCTATATCAGATCGGTATGATATCGTTGCGAAATTGTGTGTAGATTTGGCGAATCTTTTTAAGGTAAGCGTTTTAAAATCGTGTTACAATAATCTGGGTTTCCTTTTTACCTCGGGTACGACTTGTATACCGGTCCGAACCCGACTTGCGGCAATCAATACGGAACGCGGGAGAGCCGATGCATCGGCTCAGCGCTCGCAACACTTAGGAGGCTTCCGGAATGAATATCCACGAGTATCAGGGAAAAGAAGTATTAAGGCAGTACGGCGTGTCCGTACCTAACGGCAAAGTCGCCTATACGGTAGAAGAAGCGGTCGAAGCGGCCCAAGCGCTGGGCAGTCCGGTCACGGTAGTCAAAGCGCAAATTCACGCCGGCGGCCGCGGCAAAGCGGGCGGCGTTAAAGTCGCCAAAAATTTGGACGAAGTGCGCGAATATGCCGGCGAAATCCTGGGCAAGGTGCTGGTGACGCATCAGACCGGTCCGGAAGGCAAAGAAGTCAAGCGGCTCCTGATTGAAGAGGGCTGCCGAATCGCCAAGGAATACTATATCGGACTTGTGGTGGACCGGGGCACCGGCCGCGTGGTCATGATGGCGTCTGAAGAAGGCGGCACGGAGATCGAAGAAGTTGCGGCAACGCATCCGGAGAAAATTTTTAAGGAAGTTATTGATCCGGCCGTAGGGCTGCAGACCTTCCAGGCGCGTAAGCTGGCCTATGCCATCTCCATTCCGCGCGAACTGGTGAACAAAGCTGTGAAGTTCATGCAAGCGCTGTATACGGCTTTTGTGGAAAAAGATTGCTCCATCGCCGAGATCAACCCGCTTGTCGTCACAGAGGACGGCAATGTGATGGCGCTTGACGCCAAACTGAATTTTGATTCCAACGCCCTGTTCCGTCACAAAGACATCCAGGCGCTGCGCGATCTGGACGAAGAGGACGAGAAGGAAATCGAAGCTTCCAAATTTGATCTCAGCTATATCGCACTTGACGGAAATATCGGCTGTATGGTCAACGGCGCGGGCCTGGCCATGGCAACCATGGACATTATCAAATATTACGGCGGCGAACCGGCCAACTTCCTGGATGTGGGCGGCGGTGCTACGACCGAGAAGGTGACGGAGGCGTTTAAGATTATTTTGTCCGATGCCAAAGTCAAAGGGATTTTTGTCAACATCTTCGGCGGCATTATGCGCTGTGACGTCATAGCGAACGGTGTGGTAGAAGCGGCAAGACAGCTGGGCCTGACCAAACCGCTGGTCGTGCGTCTTGAAGGAACGAATGTCGCTCTCGGCAAAGAAATTCTCGCCGGATCGGGCCTGAACATTCAGCCTGCCGACTCGATGGCGGACGGCGCGCGCAAGATCGTATCGCTGGTCCAGTAACGCTGGTTTCGACAATAATTCGCATATGACTATATAGATAGGGATGTGAACCGATCATGAGCATTCTGGTCAATAAAGATACGAAGGTGATCACGCAGGGCATTACGGGAGCAACGGGGATGTTCCACACCAAAGGCGCGCTGGACTACGGCACGCAGATGGTCGGGGGCGTTACCCCGGGCAAGGGCGGTACGCAGGTGGAGATAGAACTGGAGAACGGCGAAAAAGTCAATCTTCCCGTGTTCGATACGGTAGCCGAAGCCAAAGCCGCAACCGGTGCGACGGCCAGTGTCATCTATGTTCCGCCGGCTTTTGCCGCGGACTCCATCATGGAAGCGGTGGATGCCGAGCTAGATCTCGTTATCTGCATTACAGAAGGCATTCCGGTTCTGGACATGGTTAAGGTGTCCCGTTACATGGAAGGCCGCAAGACCCGTCTCATCGGGCCAAACTGTCCTGGCGTCATTACACCGGGCGAGTGCAAAATCGGCATTATGCCGGGTTATATTCATATGCCGGGTTATGTCGGCGTGGTCTCCCGCAGCGGAACGCTCACCTACGAAGCGGTTCATCAGCTGACAACCCGCGGCATCGGCCAGTCGTCTGCGGTGGGCATTGGCGGAGACCCGGTGAAGGGCTCGGAGTTTATCGACATTTTGAAGCTGTTTAACGAAGATCCCGGTACGAAGGCCGTTATTATGATCGGCGAAATCGGCGGTACGGCGGAGGAAGAAGCGGCGGAGTGGATCAAGGAGAATATGACCAAGCCGGTGATCGGCTTTATCGGCGGCGCCACCGCCCCTCCAGGGAAGCGGATGGGCCATGCGGGTGCGATTATCTCCGGCGGTAAAGGTACGGCGAAGGAAAAAATCGCTGTGCTGGAAGCCTGCGGGATCAAAGTCGCTCCGACTCCGGCCGAAATGGGCTCCACGCTGGTCGGCGTTCTGGAAGAGCGCGGAATTTTGACCGCTTGTACCACGCACTGATTTTTTCGTGTATAATCGATTTTAAGGTAAGCAACCTTTTATCCCTTTTGCGGATGAAAGGTTGCTTTTTTTGTTGCCCGATGGCCGGCCAGGGGGCCAGCAGGGCTATTATACGCGGGTGGACCGCAGGGAAGGGATGCTGTGGAATATGAGTGAGGGAATGAATGAACGCGAACGCAAGCTGCTGTTTGGATTAAACGAAACGCCGGGGATCGGCTGGAGGACGATCGACAAGATTTGCCGCCGTCGGCTGCTGTCGTCTTGTGGAGAAGCGCATGGCAGACCGTTTTGGGAGGAATACGGATTTGGACCGGCCGTCTCCGGGGCGCTGGAAAAAGGGCTGAGTCCGGCATGGATCGACAGCCGCCTGGAGGCGCTTGAACGGGCTGGAATCGGTTACATCCTTGCAGGGGATGCGGCTTACCCTCCGCGGCTTGCAGCGGCGCCTGAGCCGCCTTGGGTGCTGTATTTTAAAGGCAGACAGGAGCTGCTGCACTCTCCATCCATCGCAATGGTCGGGACACGGGGCCCCACTTCGTACGGAAAAAAAGCCGCAGAATCGCTCTCCGGCGCTTTGTCCGCTGCCGGGATGACGATAATCAGCGGACTGGCGCGCGGAATCGACAGCGTCTGCCACGAGGCGGCGCTGCGGAATGCGGGAAGCACGATCGCTGTGATGGCAACTTCACTCGACCAGGTTTACCCGCCCGAGAACCGGGAGCTGGCCGGACAAATTGCGAAACAAGGGCTGGTCTTGACCGAATATCCGCTGGGCACGCGGAGTCATCCGGGGCTGTTTCCGCAGCGCAACAGGATTATCGCCGGGCTTGCCCTCGGCACAATTGTAGTGGAGGCGGACCGGCGCAGCGGATCGCTGATTACGGCGGATGCGGCGCTCGAAGCGGACAGGGATGTATTCGCGGTTCCCGGGCCGATTACTTCGCCCAAAAGCAGGGGAGCGAATGACCTGATCCGGCAGGGGGCAAAACTCGTCACTTGTGCGGATGATGTGCTGGAGGAATACCCGTCCTTCCTGCCGCCGGCGCAATTGGGAAAAGCCGCAAACCGGGATTTTCAGACCCCCGCGGAACGTGCGCTTGACGAGTTGGAATTGACAAGTGACGAGTCCCGCCTATACCATATACTGTTGCAGGGGCCGTTTACTTCGGACGAACTGATTGAATGGACCAATTGGGAGTTTGGACTTTTGCATTCAGTTCTGTTATCTTTAATCATAAAAAAAGCGGTGGCACAATTACCCGGTGCTTTATATAAGGTTATATAAATGAATAAAGCAGTTTTTTTACTTGTCGAGAGGAGGACGAACCCGTGGCGGATTCATTGGTTATCGTCGAGTCGCCGGCGAAGGCGAAGACGATTGGGAAATACCTGGGCAGCAAATATATTGTAAAGGCTTCAATGGGACATATCCGCGATCTGCCGAAGAGCCAGATCGGTGTTGAGGTCGAAAACGACTTCAACCCCAAATACATTACGATCCGCGGAAAAGGGTCCGTATTGAAGGAACTGAAGGATGCAAGCAAGAAAGTGAAAAAAGTGTACCTGGCGGCTGACCCGGACCGCGAAGGGGAAGCGATCGCCTGGCATTTGGCGCATGCGCTTGAATTGGACGATACGCAGGATTGCCGCGTCGTCTTTAACGAGATCACGAAGCAGGCGGTTAAGGACGCATTCAAGACACCGCGCAAAATAAACATGGATCTGGTGAACGCGCAGCAGGCAAGGCGTATCCTGGACCGGCTTGTTGGTTACAAGATCAGCCCTCTATTATGGAAGAAAGTGAAGAAGGGGTTGTCCGCCGGGCGGGTACAGTCAGTTGCCGTCAAAATTATTTTGGACCGGGAAAATGAAATCTCCGCATTTGTTCCTGAGGAGTACTGGAGCATTACCGCCAGACTCGGCATCCGGGATTCCGTGTTTGAAGCGAAATTTTACAAAATGAACGGCGAGAAAAAAGAGCTGCAGCGCGAAAGCGATGTGCAGGAAGTGCTTGAAGCGATCAAAGGCAAGCCGTTTGTCGTCGGCGAAGTCAAAGAGAAGGAACGCCAGCGTCATCCTTCCGCGCCGTTTACAACCAGCTCGCTGCAGCAGGAGGCTGCCCGTAAGCTGGGCTTCCGTGCGGCTAAGACGATGTCGGTCGCGCAGCAGCTGTACGAAGGCGTTGAACTGGGCAAAGAGGGCACCGTCGGTTTGATCACCTATATGCGTACGGACTCCACCCGGATTTCCACCACGGCCCAAGACGAGGCAAAAGAACTGATCCTTGGCAAATACGGCGAGAAATTCGTGCCAGAAACGCCAAGACAATACTCCAAAAAGGCTGCCGGCGCACAGGACGCGCACGAAGCGATCCGTCCCACTTCGGCGCTGCGCGAACCCGAAACCGTCAAAGAATTCATGAGCCGGGACCAATTCCGTCTCTATAAGCTGATTTGGGAGCGTTTTGTGGCAAGCCAGATGGCTTCCGCCGTGCTTGATACGTTGTCGGTCGATATTACGGCTGGCACCGTTTTGTTCCGCGCGGTTGGATCCAAGGTGGCGTTTCCAGGCTTTATGAAGGTGTATGTCGAAGGCAACGACGACGGCACAACGGAAGAAGACAAGTATTTGCCGGAACTGAAAGCCGGAGATACGCTGAAGACCGAAGAAATTGAACCAAAGCAGCATTTTACGCAGCCGCCGCCCCGCTACACGGAAGCCAGGCTCGTCAAGACGCTGGAGGAGCTGGGCATAGGCCGCCCAAGTACGTATGCGCCTACGCTGGAGACGATCCAGAAACGCGGGTATGTCGCGATTGAAGAAAAGAAGTTTATGCCTACCGAGCTTGGCGAGCTGGTCATCGAGCAGATGGAGCAGTTTTTTCCCGAAATTCTTGATGTGGAGTTCACTGCCCATATGGAAGGCGATCTGGACCACGTCGAAGAAGGTTCCGAAGACTGGGTGAAGGTGCTCGGCGAATTTTATGAATCCTTCGAGAAGCGGCTGGAAGTCGCTGAAGAAGAAATGAAGGAGATCGAGATCGAAGACGAAGTCTCCGATGAACTGTGCGAAAAATGCGGGAAACCGCTCGTATACAAAATGGGCCGGTTCGGCAAGTTCCTCGCTTGCTCCGGATTTCCGGACTGCCGGAACACGAAGCCGATCGTCAAGGACATCGGCGTGGAATGCCCGAAATGCCATGAGGGCCAGATCGTGGAGCGGCGCAGCAAAAAAGGCCGGGTGTTCTATGGCTGCAACCGGTATCCCGAATGCGATTTTGTGTCATGGGATAAGCCGTCAGCCAAGCCATGCCCGTCTTGCGGCTCCTGGATGATCGAGAAGCGCAACAAGCAGGGCGTAAGACTGCAGTGCACATCCTGCGACCATACCGAAACGGTGGAAGACAACGAAGAAATGGCGGAATAACCGCTGGTATTAGGAGGTATTTTATTTTGACGCAAACAGCAGGGGTTACGGTAATCGGAGCGGGTCTGGCGGGCAGCGAAGCCGCCTGGCAGATCGCTTCGCAAGGCGTACCGGTCACCCTTTATGAAATGCGGCCCGTCGTTAAGACGCCCGCTCACCATACCAATCAATTCGCCGAGCTCGTGTGCAGCAACTCGCTGCGCGCGAACGGTCTCGGCAACGCCGTCGGCGTGCTGAAAGAAGAAATGCGCAGACTCGGCTCACTGGTGCTTCACGCCGCTGACAAGCACGCTGTGCCTGCGGGCGGGGCGCTTGCGGTGGACCGTGACGGATTCTCCGGCGATATTACCGGCACGCTCCGCAATCATCCGCTAATTACGGTTGTAAATGAGGAGCTGCAGCGTATTCCGGAAGAGGGGATCGTTGTCATCGCTACCGGACCGCTGACTTCCCCGTCCTTGTCCTCAGAGATTAAGCAGCTGCTTGGCGAAGAATATTTTTATTTCTATGACGCTGCGGCGCCGATCGTCGAAAAGGATTCGATCGACATGAGCAAGGTTTATCTGGCCTCCCGTTACGATAAGGGAGAGGCAGCGTATCTGAACTGCCCGATGACCGAAGAGGAGTTCGACACGTTTTATGACGCTTTGGTGAACGCAGAAGTGACCGCTCTCAAGGAATTCGAAAAAGAGATTTATTTTGAAGGCTGCATGCCGATCGAGATTATGATGAAGCGCGGCAAGCAGACCGCATTGTTTGGACCGATGAAGCCCGTTGGTCTTGTGAACCCGCATACGGGCAAACTGCCGTTTGCGGTCGTCCAGCTGCGCCAGGACAATGCCGCAGGCACGCTGTACAATCTGGTAGGGTTCCAGACCCATTTGAAGTGGGGTGAACAGAAACGTGTGTTCTCGCTCATACCGGGACTTGAGAACGCGGAGTATGTCCGCTATGGCGTAATGCACCGCAATACATTTATCAATTCACCGAAGCTGCTGCATCCGACCTACCAGCTGAAAGGGCAGGAACGGCTCTTCTTTGCCGGTCAGATGACGGGAGTGGAGGGTTATGTGGAATCGGCGGCCTCGGGCCTTATCGCCGGTCTCAACGCCGCACGAGCCGCCACAGGGGCAGCTGGACTGGTGTTCCCGGCAGAGACGGTACTTGGCAGCATGCCGGCTTATATTACCAGCGCGGATCCGGAACATTTTCAGCCGATGAATGCCAACTTCGGCCTGCTGCCGAAGCCGGAGCAGCGCATCCGCAACAAAAAAGAAAAAAATGAGTGGCTGGCGAACCAGGCGCTGAAGAAGCTGGCCGAGTTTGCCGAGTCCAGCGGACTTTCGCATATAACGCCGGAGGAGGCGCCGGTCCAGGGATAATCCCCTGGTTCGGCCTTTCTTCATAAACGGTGAGGAGGGTGAATATTGATGTTGCCAAGTTTTCACGCTACGACGATTTGCGCCGTCAGACATAACGGGCAGGCGGCGATTGCCGGCGACGGGCAGGTGACGATGGGCGAAAATGTCATCATGAAGACGACCGCCAAAAAAGTGCGCAGGCTCTACAGAGGACAAGTGGTTGCCGGGTTTGCAGGCTCCGTGGCCGATGCCATTACACTGTTCGAGAAATTCGAAAGCAAGCTGGAGGAGCATCACGGGAATCTGCAGCGTTCCGCGGTTGAACTCGCCAAGGACTGGCGCCAGGACCGCGTGCTGCGCAAGCTGGAAGCGCTGATGATCGTGATGGACAAACACAGCATGCTGCTTATTTCCGGCGGCGGCGAAATCATCGAACCGGATGACGATGTCCTGGCGATCGGTTCAGGCGGGAATTTTGCTTTGTCCGCGGCCCGGGCGATGAAACGCCATGCTGCCGGGCTGGATGCCGCAGGCATCGCGAAGGAAGCGCTTCAGATCGCCTCCGAGATCTGTGTGTACACGAACTCCAACATTATTGTCGAACAATTGTAGGCGGCATAGCCCCTGCCAAGGAGGAACGTTCAATGACAAACCAAGCTTTGACTCCCCGTCAGATTGTTGCAGAGCTGGATAAGTATATCGTCGGACAAAAGCAGGCGAAAAAGTCGGTGGCTGTCGCTTTGCGCAACCGGTATCGGCGCAGCCTGCTGCCCGAAGATATTCGGGATGAAGTGGTACCCAAAAATATTTTGATGATTGGCCCGACCGGTGTCGGCAAAACGGAAATTGCCCGACGTCTCGCCAAGCTTGTCAACGCGCCGTTTGTCAAAGTGGAAGCAACCAAATTCACCGAAGTCGGTTATGTCGGCCGGGATGTCGAGTCCATGGTGCGCGATCTGGTCGAAACGGCAATCCGTATGGTGAAGCTGGAGCGGACTGAAAAAGTGAAGGACCGTGCGGAGGAACTGGCCAATGAACGGATTGTCCGGATTTTGGTGCCTTCTGCCTCCAAAAACAAATCCCAGCGCAATCCGTTTGAGATGATTTTCGGCAATAACTCCGGCTCAGCGGATGAGACGAAACAGGAGGAATCCGAAACGGAGGGCGGAGTTGGCGAACGCCGCCGCCAGGTGCGGTTTAAGCTGCTTGCGGGCCAGATGGAAGACGAACTGATCGAAATCGACGTAGAAGACACCGCTCCCAATATGCTCGATATGTTTATGGGCCAAGGCAATGACCAAATGGGCATGAACATGCAGGAAATGTTCGGCAGCCTGCTGCCCAAGCGGACGAAGAAGCGTAAGCTGCCGGTCAAGGAAGCGCGTAAAGTATTGATCCAGGATGAGGCGACCAAGCTGATCGACATGGACGATGTCATTCAGGAGTCCGTCCGCCGAGCGGAGCAGTCCGGCATTATTTTTATCGACGAGATCGACAAGGTGGCCAGCCAAGGAAGAGGCAGCGGTCCTGACGTATCGCGCGAAGGCGTTCAGCGGGACATTTTGCCAATCGTCGAAGGTTCTACCGTTATGACCAAATACGGCCCGGTTAAAACCGACTACGTGCTGTTCATCGCGGCGGGCGCCTTTCATATTGCGAAGCCTTCGGATTTGATTCCCGAGCTGCAGGGGCGGTTTCCCATCCGGGTGGAGCTCAGCAGTCTGACTCTGGAGGATTTTGTGTCTATTTTGACCGAACCGGAGAACGCGCTCACGAAGCAGTATGTCAATCTGCTCAAGACGGAGAACATTGAAGTTCAATTCCAAAAGGAGGCAATTGAAGAAATTGCCCAGATTGCGGCCACCGTTAACCGGAACACGGAAGATATCGGGGCAAGACGTCTGCATACCATTTTGGAAAAGCTGCTGGAAGACCTTTCTTTCGAAGCACCGGAGCTTACCCTCGAAACTATGTCGATTACCCCGGAATATGTTCGCGAAAAACTGGCAAATATCGCTCAGGATCGCGACTTAAGTCAATATATCCTTTAAATTGCATGCATTCTCCATTTGGCTTCATAGGTAGGAAGTCCGAATAGTTTCCTATATTCCTTCTAAATACGCAAGAAAATTGCGTAAACTCGTCGTATTTATGAAAAAAACAGGCTGAAAAAGGAACAATATAGCAAATATGAGCTTTAAGCCCTCTCTTTTTCCTAAAGATAGGGCTTATTTCTTATTGTAATATTCTACAAATTCTACGAGAATCAATATATGAAAAAGTGACTGAACACAGCCTTATATGACAAAAATCGACATTACAAATGCATTTTCATCGAAAATGTGTCGAAAGGAGAAGGATTTCGCGCAAAGACGTGGAATTCTTTTCTTACGAAGATGGAAAGGAAGGGGGATTTTAATGGGACTTCTGAATAGTCTCAGCTTTCAGCGCCTGCAAGGGGGCATCGATGCCGCCAATATCCGACAGATGGTGCTTGCAAACAACGTGGCGAATGTCGATACACCGAACTTCAAACGGTCGGATGTCTCCTTTGAGAATCTGCTCCGGCAGCAGGAACGGGGACTTCAGTCCAACCTGCCCGCCAAAGTAACGGACGCAAGACATATTCGTTTCGGCGAGCAGCCTGGGATTCCGGGTGCAGCTGTTAATACCGATAAAGTCACATTGATGAACAATAACGAAAACAATGTGGATATCGACCGGGAAATGTCACTGAGCGCGGAGAACCAACTCCGTTACAATTCCTACGTGCAGCTGGTTAACAGCCAGATCACGATGATGCGAACTGCGGTTGAAGGGAGATAAGTGAAGTGAATTTTGGCAGCAGCTTTTCTATTAGCGCTTCGGCGCTGACCGCACAGCGGCTTCGGATGGATGTCATTACCTCGAATATCGCCAATGCGGAGACAACTCGCGCGTCAGTGGTGGACGGCAAAGCGGTTCCTTACCGCCGGAAGCTTGTGGAACTGGAATCGGTAAACAGCGGCAAGTTCTATGACACCCTGCAAAGTCAGCTGAACCGGGGCGAAGCAACAGGCGTAAAGGTACGGAAAATCAGCGAGGACTCCTCGCCGTTCAAACCGGTCTATAATCCTACGCATCCTGATGCCGACGCTAACGGGTATGTATACATGCCAAATGTGGATGTAACCAAGGAAATGGTCGATATGATCTCGGTTTCCCGGTCGTATGATGCCAATGTAACCATGTTTAATGCGGCGAAAGCCATGGTATCCAAAGGACTAGAGATTGGCCGGGCCTAGGCGGATATTCCGCCGGTAATCACTGGACAGAGGGCTAACGAACTAGCCGGACACATCAAGGAGGAAGACAATTGATCCCTAATATCGTAATTGGCAGCCAAAGCGTACAACCGCTGGCCATGAAGACGAACTCGGTCCAAGCCGCATCCGCACAGGATTCGGAGAGCTTCGGAACCTACTTGCAGAACGCGATCGATCAGGTGGCCGCCCAAGAACAGCAGGCCAAAGAGATGAGCAACAAATTTGTGCTTGGAGAAGTGAATGTGGATGAAGCGATGATCTCATCCCAACAAGCTTTGCTCGGTTTGCAGCTCACCACGCAGGTCCGGAACAAAGTTATCGAAGCCTATCAAGAAATTATGAGAACTCAGATCTAAATAATCTAAGCTTGGTTTCGGATGGGGTGACACTGTGAATGAAAGGTTTGCCCAGTACCGGGAGAAGGTAACCCAGTATTGGAACAGATTCAGCGGTAAACAGAAAATATTATTTTTCTCCACAATCGGCATATTGCTCATCGTAATTGTGGTGGCTACACTGCAGTTCTCCAAGACGGAATACGAAGTAGCGTTCAAGGAGCTGGACAGCACCGACGCAGCCGGCGTCATTAATTATCTGGAGTCGGCGGGCATCGATTACAAGCTGAGCCCGAACGGCAAAGACATCTCGGTCCCGAGTACGCAAGCTGCGAGAATCAAGGTGGATATCGGTTCTCAAGGAATCGTGCAGGGCGGCTCGATTGGCTACAAGGTCTTCGACGAGAGTTCATCCATGATCGGTACGACGGACAGCGAATTTAATGTCAAATACAACAACGCGCTGAACGGCGAAGTTGAAATGCTGATGAAACGGATGCAGGGCATTCAAGATGCCAAAGTGCTGGTTAATCTGCCAAAAGAAACGGTATTCGCTTCTCAGGCGGATCAGGAACAAGCTTCCGCTTCCGTAGTGCTGTCGTTTAAGCCGGGCTTCCGGCCTACACAGGACAACATTGATGGATACTTCAACCTGGTGAAGACGGCGGTGCCGAATCTCCCGGTCGAGAACATTACGATCACAAATAACGAGATTGAACTGATCCCTACAGCTAGAGGCGGTCAAGGCGGCGTTTCCAATCAGGTCGAAGAAAACTTCGCTCTCAAGAAGAAATTCGAGGAAGAAGTCAAAAAGAATGTTAAACAATTCCTCAGCACATTTACCGGGCCGGATAAAGTAGATGTACTGGTTATCTCCCAATTGAACTTCGATAAGGAAGACCGGACGGAAAACCGGGTTGAACCTGTTGATGTTGAAAACATGAGGGGGATCGAGATCAGCTCTCAGATCATCAGTAACAGCTATAGCGGTCAAGGAAGTGTGGACGGTGGTGTGGCCGGTACAGGCGAGCAGGATGTCGCCGGGTATCCGGGAGGAGCCAATTCGGGCACCTCTACTTCGGAGGAATCTTCCGAGACGCGGAACTTCGAGGTCAATCGCATTACGAAAAATGTAATCGCCAGTCCCTATACTGTTAAAGATTTAACCATTAATGTGGCGGTTGAACCACCTAATGGACAAGAAAGTTTGGATCAGCCGACATCGGATGCGATCCGGAATATTCTGGTCAACATCGTCCGCGCGTCGCTTGCTGATTCGGGTGTCACTTATACAGACGACGAATTGGCTAAAAAAGTTTCGGTTTACTCGCAGTCGTTTGGCGGAAATGAGGCGGAAGCCGCAGCAGCGGGACTACCGGCATGGATGTTGTGGGCGATCGGAGCAGCACTTTTGCTCATTGGCGCAGGCGCGGGTTATATCATTTATCGCAGACGGAAAAACAACATCGAAGAAGAAGAAGAGGAGCTTCCGCTGCAGGTTCCGACCGAATTCCCTTCCATCAATCTCGAGAGCGTAACGAACGAGAGCCAGGTCCGCAAGCAGCTTGAAGGGCTGGCGAAAAATAAACCGGAAGAATTCGTGAATCTGCTGCGCACGTGGCTTTCTGACGAACAGAGGTGAATAGGTAGTGGCTAAAGTGGCCCAACAGGGACTGAGCGGCCGGCAGAAGGCAGCCATCCTGCTGATTACGCTGGGACCGGAAGTATCGGCGCAAATCTTCAAACATCTTCGCGACGAGGAAATCGAACAATTAACGCTGGAGATCGCCAACGTCCGCAAAGTGGACAGCGGTGAAAAAGAGGCAGTCATGGCGGAATTCCACCAGATCTGTCTCGCCCAGGAATATATTTCACAAGGCGGTATCAACTACGCCAAAGAGATTTTGGAAAAGGCGCTTGGTTCGCAAAAAGCGCTTGAAGTGATCAACAGGCTGACCGCAACACTGCAGGTTCGACCGTTTGACTTCGCCCGCAAGGCGGATCCTAATCAGATTCTGAACTTCATTCAGAATGAAAATGTACAGACGATCGCGCTTGTGCTCTCGTACCTGCAGTTTGAGCAGGCGGCTTCCATTCTGTCCGCGCTCCCTCAGGAGAAGCAGGCAGAGGTGGCCCGCCGGATTGCGGTGATGGACAGCACTTCGCCGGAAGTCGTCGCCCAAATCGAGCGCGTGCTCGAACAAAAGCTGTCGGCAACCGTCACCCAGGATTACACGAACGCAGGCGGCATCGAATCGATTGTGCAAATTTTGAACGGCGTCGACCGCGGTACGGAGCGGACGATCTTGGATTCGCTGGAAATTCAGGACCCCGAGCTGGCGGAAGAAATCAAAAAGCGCATGTTCGTATTCGAGGATATCGTCAATGTGGACAACCGTTCGATTCAGCGGATCATCCGCGATATCGACAACGCCGATCTGCAGCTTGCCCTCAAGGTGGCAAGCGAGGAAGTGCGGGACGTTATTTTCCGCAACATGTCCAAACGGATGGCGGAGACGTTCCGGGAAGAAATGGAGTACATGGGGCCTGTGCGGCTGCGTGACGTAGAAGAAGCGCAGACGCGTATCGTAGGCACGATCCGGAGACTGGAAGAATCCGGTGAAATCATCATCGCCCGCGGCGGAGGAGATGACATTATTGTCTAGGCTGATCAAGAACTCCCAATACGTTCCGGTTGAAGTGCTGAAACGCCTGGAGCTGGCCCGGCAGCACGCCGGACTGCAGGAAGAGGCGGCGGACGAAACGGCGGAAACGCAGACCGTCGTCCATAAGGACCCGGCGAACGAGGAAGCGGAGCAGGCCCGCAAGCAGATGCTGGCGGACGCCAAGGAATTCGCCGAATCACAAGTGCGGCAGGCCGCGGAGCAGGCGGAGCAAATGCTGGCGGACGCGCAGGCGCAGATCGAGGAATGGTGGAGCGAACGCCGCGAACAGGATGAACACCTGATCGAAGCAGTTAAGGCGGAGGGATATCAGCAGGGCTATGATGAAGGCGTACAAAAAGCCGAAGAAGAAATGATACGGAAAATGGCGGAAATGATGGAAGAAGCGCGTACCATTTTGGCGGAGGCTTACCGCTCCCGCGATCAAATCATTCAGGAAGCCGAGCCGTTTCTCGTTGACCTGAGCTGCAATATCGCTGAGAAAATCGTGGACAAGCAGCTGACCGTTGAACCGGCTTATGCCATGGACCTTATTAAAAAGAATCTGGCGCGCAAGCGCGAGCAAGGCGTCATTTCGCTTTGCGTTTCGCCCAAGCAGTTCGCTTTTGTCAACGCGGCCCGGGAAGAACTGGCCTTGACCGTCGATTCCCAAGCCGAGCTGCAGATCCTGCCGGATTCGACCGTAAAAGATAAAGGCTGCGTCATCCGCTCTGCTTACGGCAGCGTGGATGCGCGAATTGACACACAGCTGGCCGAAATCAAAAAAGAATTGATTCGGATCGCACTGGACACCGAAGAACACGGAAATGGGGATGAAGATGCTTGACACCCGGCGATATAAAGAGCATTTGCGGAATTTCGATCCCGTCAGAGTAAACGGTAAAGTTACTCAGGTCATTGGACTGATGGTGGAATCCGAAGGACCGGATGCAAGTATCGGCGACGTATGCTACATCTACCCGTCCAAAGGAACCAAGCCGCTGCAGGCGGAGGTAGTAGGCTTCAGAGATAACAAAGTGCTGCTGATGCCGCTTGGCGAGCTGCAGGCCATCGGCCCGGGCTGTGATGTGGTCGGCACCGGGAAGCCGCTGAGCGTGCAGGTCGGCTCGGAGCTGCTCGGAAAAGTGCTGGACGGATTGGGCCAACCGCTCGACGGATCGCTTATCCCGGCGCGGATGCCATACAGTTCAACGTTTAACATTCCGTCCAATCCGCTGAACCGGCCCCGGGTACATGAGCCGATCAGCATCGGCGTCCGGGCAATCGACGGCCTGCTGACAATCGGCAAAGGCCAGCGGGTCGGCATCTTCGCCGGCTCGGGGGTCGGCAAAAGTACCCTGATGGGAATGATTGCCCGCAATACCTCGGCGGACGTAAACGTGATTGCTTTAATCGGGGAGCGGGGCCGCGAGGTATTGGATTTTATCGAGCGGGATCTCGGTCCTGAGGGACTGCAGCGGTCGGTTGTGGTCGTTGCGACCTCTGACCAGCCGGCGCTGATCCGGATCAAGGGTGCGTTGATTGCAACAACCATCGCTGAATATTTTCGCGACCGCGGGCTGAACGTCATGCTGATGATGGACTCGGTCACCCGGTACGCGATGGCGCAGCGCGAGGTCGGACTGGCCGTTGGCGAGCCGCCTGCGATGAGAGGATATACGCCTTCTGTATTCGCCAGCCTGCCGAAGCTTCTGGAGCGTGCGGGCACAGGTCCTGTCGGATCAATCACCGCCTTCTACACCGTTCTGGTGGACGGAGACGATATGAACGAACCGATTGCGGATGCGGTGCGGGGGATTCTGGATGGTCATATTGTCCTGAACCGGAGCATCGCGAACAAAGGCCATTTTCCCGCAATCGACGTGCTGGCGAGTATCAGCCGGGTGATGAAGGATATTGCTCCTGAAGACCAGATTGAAGCAGCCGAAAATGTCAAACGATTGATGGCTCTCTACAAGGATTCGGAAGATTTGATTAACATCGGGGCCTACCAACGCGGCTCCAACGCTCAAATTGATGAATCCATCCACTACATTGACAGCATCTGGAGTTTTACGAAACAGAAGGTCAATGAAAAGGTCACCCTGGCAGAAGCCCAGGAAGCGCTCATTTCACAGTTCTCAAGGAGATGATTAGCAAAAGATGAAGTTCCATTACAATTTTCAAAAAGTCGTGGACTTGAAGGGCAATGAAAAGACCCAGGCCGAGTGGATGCTGTCGACCGCAATCGGCGAGCTCCGGGCGGAAGAAAAAAGCCTCGAAGAGCTGCATGAGCAGCGTGCCAGCCTGATGGCTGAACTGCAAATGGCTGCGGAAAACTGCACGGGGATGGCTAAGATTAGAGAGCTGCAGAACTACATTGATTACACCGACCAATGCATTGCCCGCAAGCATGCCGACATTCACCGGGCGCATAAGCAGGTCGAGACCCGCCAGGGACAGCTGAACGACAAGATGCTGGACGAAAAGGTGTGGCTGAAAGCTAGAGATAAAGCGCTGATGCTGTTCCAGCAGAACATGCTGCTGCGGGAACAAAACGAGCTGGATGAGATGGCAACGGTCCGGTTTGCGATGAAGTCCTTCTAAATTAGGATGCAAACCGCCGCAGATGGTGTTTTTATGAAAGGAACTTGTCCGAAGGGACGGGGAAAGACAGAGAAGCATAGTTTTATAGTTTTGCCCGGCAAAACTTTGGGAGGTTTACGTTGTGGCTCAAAATGACGAAGAACTCGAGCAGGAAGAATCCGGCGGCGGTGGCGGTTTTGAACGGTTTTTGCTGCTGATGGTGCCCATTCTTTTTACCTTGGTCCTGCTCGGCGTACTGCTGACTCTGTTTAATATGGACATCCGCAACAGCGTATTTGCCGTGGCGAACAAGATCCCGTTCGTCGAGCGTTTTGTCCCGGATCCGCCCACAGACCCCGGTGAGCAGACCGCAAAAGACAGCAAGCAGCAGGAAAATAGCTCGGAGGCCACGATCAAGCAGCTCAAGGAGCAGCTGTCCCAGAAGGACGCCGAGCTCCAAAAGCTGAATGAAGAGAAGGCGGCTCAGCAGCAAAGTGCGGCGACGCTGCAGGCGGAGCTGGATAAGGCGAAAGCCGATGCGGCAGCGGCGCAGCAGACGGAGCAGGCGGAAGATCCTTACGAGAAGCAGCTGAAGGATGTGGCCAAGCTTTACGCATCCATGAAAGCCTCCAAGGCGGCGCCCATCCTTGAGAATCTGACGACAGACGAGGTCGTCCAGATTTTCAGCGTGATGAACAACGACAGCAGACGGGCGATCCTGGAGAAGATGGATCCGAAAAAAGCGGCAGAAGTATCCCTTAAGATGAAAGATAGTGTCGATTCGTCCGACCAGGCAATTGCGGCGCTGCAGTCGAGATTGAAACAGGATCAGCAGACAGCACCCGCGACTACGCCAAACCTTGACCAGACGGCACTCGGCCAGACGTTCGAGGCGATGAAAGCCGATGAAGCGGCCAAACTGCTGGGCGAGATGTATGCCATCAGTCCCGGCAAGGTGCTGACGATTCTGAAGTCGGTCAGTGACAGCTCCAGATCATCGATTTTGGATGCGATGACGGCCGAGAACAGCGCACGTACAGCCAAAATTGTGAACCGCCTGATGGGCGGCAGCTAAACCACTTGAAAGGAGGTGAAAACAAAATGAGTTTAGTATTTCAAATGATTTCCAGCGGCGGCGGAACCGCGGCGCAAGGTATGGCAGGAACCCAAACGGCGGCTGTATCAGCGGCGGCGGGTGTGCCTTTTGCCCAAACGCTGGTGCAGCAGATGAACGCCGGTGCAGGCCAACTAACCGCGGCAAATGCACAGACAGCCGGGATGGCGGATGTGATGGCTTTGCTGCAGGGGATGCTGATGCAGGCACAGCCTGAAGAAGCAGGACAGACACAGGCGGAAGGCGCGGAAGAGCTGCTTGCCAAGCTGCTGCAGGACGCGGAGAAGCTGGATGAACAGGTTCAAGCCGATCCGGCGCTGCTGGCCGCGCTGCAAAGCTGGCTGCTGCAGGCGGCGGCGCTGCTGACTGCAGGCGGCGGGGAAGCCGGAGAGCAGGAGCAGGCTGAACCGCAGCAGGTCACCTTGACCCCCTTGGCCGAAAAAGCCGAAACGGTCACCTTTGCAGTACAGGATGAGCTGCACAAGCTCGTGCAGGTGGTTCAATCCGCGGCTGACGGCGGCGATGCCGAACAGGGCGCGAAAGCGGCGGCTATGCTGCAGACCTTCGCGGAGCTGGCCAACCATCTTACGAAAAAATCTTCAGCAGATTCTGCTGCTCTGACGCAGCAAAACCAAACCGCCATTATGCAGGTAAGCGGTGAGGCTGGTGTAAACGCCGATTCCGGCGCGCCGCTCGTACAGCAGGAAAATAAGCCGAATGTCCCGGGCCAAAACGCAGCAGAGCTGAGTAAAACGCAGACGGCGGACGTGAAGCTTGTGGATCCGGGTGCGAAACAAGCGGAAGGCGTCAAACCGCAGGATGCGCTGCAGAAACTGGCAGCCGCGGCGGAGGCGGTGAAACCGGCGCAAACCGGCGAAACCGAACCGGCCGAACCCGCACAGGAAATCGGCTCCATGCCGGCTAAGCCTGAAGTGGTTACAGCCGGACAGCTGGCGCTTCGTTCCGGAGCTCCGGTCCTGCTGAAAGCAGAGGCGGCACCGGTGCCTGTCCAGCATTTTGCCAAAGAAATGACGGGAATGATTACAGGCAGCCTTGAAATTGTACGCAAGGGCTCGGTTGCCGAAGCGACCTTGACTTTGTTCCCGGAAAATCTCGGCCAGGTTGACGTCAAAATTACGATGCAAAACGGCCAGCTGATCGCACACTTCGTTGCCGATCACAAAGCGGCTAAAGAACTGCTTGACCAACAGATGGTTCAGCTTCGCGCATCGCTGCAGTCCCAGGGCATCCAAGTGGAGCGCCTTGAGGTAACGCAAAGCCAGGCTTCGCCGGATTCACAAATGTACCAAAGCGGACGCCAAGCCGGCGGTAACGGGCAGCAGCAGGAAGGCCGCCGCTCCAGAGAACGGGAAGAGGATAACGGGGATGCTGTACTTGCAGCCGAACTGACCGGAGAATGGAAGGAATGGCTGGAGAACGGCGAGGTTGACCGGCGTCAGGACGGCGGCTCATTCCACGCCAAGGCTTAACATAATAGAAGGAGGTGAATAATCGTGGCATCTTCAGATATCGTATCCACCAGCAACATGTGGCCGAACTATAAAGTCGGCAACAGCGCAAGCGCAGGGAAATCGAGCAGCGGTTCCGTAATGGGCAAAGACCAGTTTTTAAAAATCCTGATCACGCAGCTGCAGAACCAGGACCCTATGCAGCCGATGGAGGATAAGGAATTTATCGCTCAAATGGCCCAGTTCTCCTCGGTCGAACAGCTGATGAATATTCAAACCCTGCTGTCGCAATCGCTTGGTTCGTCCTCAAGCCTGATCGGAAAAACCGTCAGCTGGCTTGATACGGCGAATACGAAAACAAAAGAGTACGACTGGAAGGACTCAACGAACAAAACGGAGAAATTCGGCGTAGTGGACTCCATTATTTTTAAAGACGGCAAGCAGTATGCCGTAGTCGGCAAAGATCAAATCCAGCTGTCCGATATTATCAAAATCGGCGCTGCGCCGGCTGAACAACCCGCCGAACAGACAGGTCAAGCAGCTGATCAGCCAGCGGGACAGCCCGCCGAGTCTGCGGGAGGCAGCGGCACGGAGGCCGGCAAGGAAAGCGGGGGAGCGTTATGAGCGACCGGATAACTATCGGTCAAATGTACCCCGCCCAGGTTCATCCTTCGGCTTATCAGCGCCCGGCGGCCGCAAAACCGGCGGCACAAGGCGAATCATTCGAATCCGTGCTGCAGCGGAACATGCTGAAATTCAGCAACCATGCAGCAAAACGGCTTGAACAAAGAGGGATAGAGCTGGGCACGAGCCAGCTTGACCAGATTTCTTCTGCGGTCGACAAAGCCGCAGCCAAGGGCAGCAGAGAGTCATTGATTTTAATGAAAGATATGGCGCTGATCGTCAGTGTGCCGAACCGGACCGTCGTTACGGCGATGGACGGACAATCGATGCGGGACAATGTGTTCACACAGATAGACAGTGCGGTAATTATTTCTTAACCGGCCGGTCCTTTACGGGAAAGCCGGAGGGCGCCGCCGACCGACTGACGCGGCCCCAGGCACAAACAACCACCAATTACATTCGGCAGGGCTGACCGCCCGCCGCACGGGAGGACAATTATTCATGTTAAGATCCATGTATTCCGGCGTATCCGGGATGAAAGGCTTCCAGACCAAGCTCGACGTAATCGGCAACAACATCGCTAACGTAAACACCGTCGGTTTCAAATCGGGACGCGTAATGTTTAAAGACATCATGTCCCAGACCGTCTCGGGCGTCACCGCTCCGGGCGAAAACGGCGAAGGCGGCGTCAACGCCAAGCAAATTGGTCTTGGGGTCACGGTATCCTCCGTTGATACGCTGCACCTTGCAGGCAGCGCCATGACGACCAACAATCCGACCGACCTGCGGATCGACGGAGACGGATTTTTCCTCGTCAAGCTGTCAGAAGATCAGGAGACACCGTTCCTGACCCGCGCGGGCGATTTCAAGGTTGATGCAGCCCGTAACCTGGTGACTTCGGACGGCCTCCGGGTGCTTGATGCCACCGGGGAGATGATCACGATCCCGGACGAAGTTACGGCATTCTCCATCTCTCAGGACGGCACTATCGTTCAAACGATGGCTGACGGCACGACTACTCCCGGCGTACAGATCGGGGTTGGCAAGGTAAGCAACCCTTCGGGTCTGGAGAAAATCGGCGGCAATCTGTACCGGATGACGCTGAACGCCAACGCGGACGGGGCGCTTGAAGCCACCACCGCAAACAACGCCGAAGTGGGAACCGGGGCCATCATTGCCGGCCAGCTGGAAATGTCGAACGTGGATCTGACCGGTGAATTCACCGAGATGATCGTCGCGCAGCGCGGCTTCCAAGCCAATTCCCGGATCATCACTACTTCCGACGAAGTGCTGCAGGAAGTTGTAAATCTGAAGCGTTAAGAACAGCGGGGCTAACGGGAGTTAAATCGGGTTAGGCCCGGGTAAAGCGCGGCAAACGCCGTTTTTGCTTGGCGAAAATTAAACGGCGGAGCCTGGCAGCACCGCCCGGAGGGCAATTAACCGGACCGGGCGGAACGTTTTACCGCAAGCCGCTTGCTTTGGCAGCGGCGGAGTTACGGTTCCCGCGGGCAGCGACCCGACATTGGAGCCAAGACACCGCTCCGCGGGAATATTTTTAGGAGGCCAAATATGATTTCGGTAACACGTCTGAACGGCGCGCCCATGTGGCTGAACGCGCTGCTGGTGGAAGTTGTGGAAGAGACGCCCGACACGTATGTAACGCTCGTAACGGGCAAGCGGCTGATCGTCCGCGAAAAGGCCGATGAAGTGATTGCAAAGATCGGGAACTACTACAAAGAGATTGGCGTTCACGCGGCTACCATCAAAGTTCAACAAGCATTGGAGGAACAAGAATGAAAAAGATGATGCCGTGGCTGATCACGATCCTGCTTGCGATTACGCTGATTGTTTTGGCCGCATTTTTACTGATGGATAAATGGTTCTCGGAAGACACGGACGAAGTGAGCGCCGCCGTTCAGCACGTGGAAACCAAACATCTGACCGCGGATCAAATCGTGGAGATGACCGCCGAACTGCAGGAAATTAAAACCAACCTGGCGGATCCAGACTTTATTGTTATGATGGATTTTGCGTTCCAGATGAACTCGGCCGAATCCAAAGAAGAATTTGAGAAAATCAAGGAAATCAAAATCAAACCGCTCATTATCAAGACGCTGGCCGATATGACACCCGAGCAGCTTAACGGCGCCGATGGCAAAGATCAGCTCAGCAGCAAGCTTGTCAATCTGATCAACAACACCCTGACAGACGGCAAGCTCACCCAGGTGGACATCACCGAGTTCATTATGACCAGAATGTAATATTACGATGATCTACTTCTAAATGGGGGGTGAATGGTTTGGTGGATGTACTGTCGCAAAATGAAATTGACGCATTGCTCGCCGCTCTTTCCTCCGGGGAAATGGATGCCGACGAGCTGAAAAAAGAAGAAACGCAGAAAAAAATCCGCTCCTATGACTTTAAACGGGCGGTACGCTTTTCCAAGGATCATATCCGAAGCCTGACGCGAATCCACGATAACTTTGCCCGCTATCTGACAACGTATTTTTCGGCCCAGCTGCGGACCTTCGTGCAGATTAATGTCGTTCAGGTGGAACAGCTCCCTTACGACGAATTTATCCGTTCGATTCCGAAAATGACGATCCTGAATATTTTTGAAGCGGAGCCGCTTGAAGGCCGTATGGTTATGGAGGTTCACCCGAACATTGCTTTTGCCATGCTGGACCGGCTGCTGGGCGGCGTCGGTGCGGCGCCGTCCAAAATCAGCGCGCTGACCGAAATCGAGACCACGATTATGGAGCGTATTTTCAGCCGCTGCTTCGAAAGTTTGCAGGAAGCCTGGAAGACCGTCCTGGATATTTCTCCGCGGATGGAAGCGCTGGAGACGAACCCGCAATTCATGCAGATTGTCTCGCCTAACGAGACGATTGCTCTGATCTCGCTCAGCACCAAGATCGGCGATACAACGGGGATGATTAACCTGTGTATCCCGCACGTGGTCCTTGAGCCGATCATGTCGAAACTGTCGGTGCACCAGTGGTTCGTGTCCGAGAAGAAGCTACGGGCGCCCGAAGAGCAAGAGGCGATCCAGAAACGGGTCTACCGGGCCCAGCTGCCGATTGTGGCCGAGCTTGGCGAGTCCTCCTTGTCGATTTCCGAATTTCTCGGTTTGTCGGTGGGAGATGTAATCTCACTGAACAAAACCGTGGATACGGGGCTGTCGATCAAAGTAGGCAATAAATTGAAATTTATCGGAAGTCCGGGAATGGTCAAAGAACGGGTCGCCGTGCAAATAGACGAGATTGTCAGCGAAGGAGTTGAAGAACTTGACGAGTAAGGACTATTTATCCCAGGAAGAAATCGACGCTCTTCTGAGACAATCGGCGGAAGGTATGGGAGAATCGGCGCCGGCCGCAAAAACGGTGAGCGATTTTCTGACGCCGTTTGAGCAGGACGCGCTGGGAGAAATCGGGAACATCACCTTCGGCAGCGCGGCAACCGCACTGTCAACCCTGCTTGGCAAAAAAGTGGATATTACCACCCCCAAGGTTTCCATCATTACACGGGGCGAATTTGAGGAAGCATTCCCTAAACCGCATGTAGCGGTTCATGTACAGTATGTCGACGGATTCCAGGGCATCAACTCCCTGGTCATCAAAATCAAGGACGCGCAGGTTATCGCCGACTTGATGCTGGGCGGAGAGGGCATTCCCAAAGAAGAAGAGCTGAACGAAATTCATATCAGCGCCGTTCAGGAAGCGATGAACCAGATGATGGGTTCCTCCGCGACGTCGATGTCCACTATTTTCAACCGGTTTGTGAACATTTCGCCGCCCGGCATCGACATTCTGAACATGTCGAGCGGGGAGGGCGTAGGCAGCCTGCCGGATGACGAGACATTAATCCGCATTTCATTCCGTCTAACAATCGGCGATTTGATTGACTCGACGATCATGCAGCTGCTGCCCGTACAATTTGCCAAGGATATGGTGACCATGCTGCTTGGCGATGTAACGCCGGAAGTGGAAGCCGCGCCTGCGGCCGAAGCGCCGCCGCAGCCCGAGCAGCAGGCGCCGCAGCAGCAGCCAGCCGCTGCACAGCCGCCGCAGCAGCCTTACCCGCCGCAGGGGCAGTATCCTTACGGACAGCCGCCTGAAGGGTATTATTATCCGCCGGCAGGCATGCCCCCTTACGGGATGCCGGGCGTGCCGCCTTACGGAATGCCGCCGCAGCAGCAGCCGTATCCGCCGGCTCCGCAGGCCGGTCAGCCTGCCGCCAGGAACGTAAACGTCCAGCCGGTACAGTTCGGCAATTTGGGCGGCGCGGCTTTCGGGAATATTGACGAAAATAATTTAAACTTATTGATGGACATACCCCTCCGGGTGACCGTAGAATTAGGAAGGACCCAGAAGCAGATCAAAGATATTCTGGAGATGTCGCAAGGTTCGATTATCGAATTGGACAAGCTCGCGGGGGAACCGGTCGATATCCTGGTGAACAGCAAGCTGATCGCCAAGGGAGAAGTCGTCGTCATCGACGAGAACTTCGGTGTCCGGGTAACGGATATCGTCAGCCAATGGGACCGGATTCAAAAACTACAATAATAGCGTATTTTAGGGAGGATTTTGTACAATGGCCAATCGAATTCTAATCGTGGACGATGCAGCATTTATGAGAATGATGATCCGGGATATTTTGTCCAAGAACGGATTTGAAGTGGTGGGCGAAGCCCAAGACGGCTCCCAGGCGATCGAGAAATTTAAAGAACTTCGCCCCGACCTGATTACGATGGATATCACCATGCCGGAAATGGACGGCATTGCAGCGCTTAAAGAAATTAAAAAGGTGGACGCCAACGCCAAAGTTATCATGTGCTCCGCTATGGGACAGCAGGCCATGGTTATCGACGCGATTCAAGCCGGCGCTAAAGACTTTATCGTCAAACCGTTCCAGGCCGACCGCGTTATCGAAGCTATCAACAAAACGCTGGGCGTGTAGGGATTTTTTATGGCCCTTAATGCCGAAACGCTTGGACCCGGCGGGGGGAGCGGCCTGCTCAGCTTGATGAACGTAATTCTTGTGCTTGCCGTAATTATCGTTGTCATCATCCTGCTGATCCGCTTCCTGGGCCGGCGCAACCAAATCATGCAAAGCGGACGTTCGATCCGGACGCTCGGCGCCGTCGGCCTTGGGCCCAACAAATCGGTACAGGTGCTTGAGGTCGGAGGCAGCCTGTACTTGATCGGCGTAGGCGAGAACGTCACGATGCTGGACAAAATCACCGATCCTGATGAAGTGATGGCTGTGATTACCGCGTTTGAAGAGGAGTCCGCCGGCAGCGGATGGGGGTCGATGATTCAGAAACTGAAATCCAGACTGCAGGGGAAGGAAACGTCCCAGGGAACGGACCTTCCGGACGATTCGCCTTTCTATGAAGTTTTGCAGTCGAAGCTGCGCTCCCCGGGCCGCAAAGAGAAAATGGAAGAGCTTCTCCGGGATGAGCGCAAGCCGGATGATCCGAGGGAACTATGAATAAAAAGCTAATCATCTCCTTTATTATGCTTACTGTGGTTGGTCTTGTACTGCTGCAGCCGATCCATGCCGAGCCGATTCCGAATATTGATATTCAGATCGGCAACGGAGAGGGCGGGAACGGAACCAGCTCGATTTCGATTTTGCTGCTGGTGACCGTACTTAGCATCGCCCCGGCTTTTCTTGTTCTGATGACAAGTTTCACGCGGATTGTGATTGTACTCGGGTTCATCCGCACTTCGCTCGGCACGCAGCAGATGCCGCCGAACCAGGTGCTCGTCGGACTGGCGTTGTTCCTGACGCTGTTTATCATGACGCCAACGCTCACCCAGGTGAATGATGTCGCGCTGCAGCCTTATCTCAAGGGAGAGATCAATCAGACTGAAGCCTTTGACCGCGCGGCCGATCCGATGAAGAAATTTATGTTTGACCAGACACATGAAAAGGATCTCCTGCTGTTCATGAAATACACCGGATATACTGGAGACACCAAGCCGGAGACTTATTCCGACATTCCTTTGACAGTGATGGTTCCCGCGTTCGCAATCAGCGAGCTGAAGACAGCATTTACGATGGGATTTCTGATCTTTATTCCGTTTCTTGTCATCGACATCGTTGTGTCCAGTACGCTGATGGCGATGGGGATGATGATGCTGCCGCCCGTAATGATCTCGCTGCCGTTCAAGATCATGCTGTTTGTACTCGTGGACGGCTGGTATTTGGTCATACAGTCGCTGCTGAACAGTTTTAATACGTGACGTGCGCGGACAGAGAAGTGGAGGTAAGGTATGAATCCGGATTTTATTATCGGCCTGGCCGGACAAGCCGTATATCTCATTCTGGAGACGAGCGCTCCGATGCTGATTCTGGGACTGGTTGTCGGTCTGATCATCAGCATTTTTCAGGCCACCACCCAGATTCAGGAACAGACGCTGGCATTTGTGCCTAAGATTGTTGCGGTCCTGCTGGCCCTGCTTTTGTTCGGCTCCTGGATCATGACGAAGCTGATTGATTTCACCAGCCATTTGCTGGGCAATCTCGATCAGTACATCGGATGAGTTGAACGATGGAGAATATACTGCAAAGTCTTCCTGTCTTTCTGCTAATCTTTTGTCGAATAACGGCGTTTTTTGTTGTGGTTCCTGTGTTCTCCTCGCAAAATGTGCCGACTACTTTTAAGATCGGCCTTTCTTTTTATATCGCCTTGGTGGTGTTTAGCACAACCGGCACAGGGATTGTTGTGCAGGAGGACCTGGGTTATGTGCTGCTGATCTTTAAAGAAGTGCTTGTCGGGCTGCTATTGGGGTTTATCGGCTACCTGATGTTCATGACGATTCAAACGGCCGGTTCGTTTATTGATATCCAGATCGGTTTCGGGATCGCAAATGTAATCGACCCGCTGACCGGCGCGGCCTCGCCGATTTTGGGCAATTTCAAATACATCATCGCACTGCTTATTTTTCTTGGCATGAACGGTCATCATTACCTGCTTGACGCGATTGTCAACAGCTATAACTGGGTGCCTTTGAACCACGAGGTCGCCGCCCGGATGTCAGACGGAAGCCTGTCGCAGTTTCTGGTGCGTTCGTTCGCCCAGTCTTTTATTTTGGCGTTTCAAATGTCGGCTCCGCTTGTGACCGCCTTGTTTCTGACAGATGTAGGCCTGGCTTTTCTGGCCCGGACCGCACCGCAGTACAATGTGTTTGTCATCGGTGTGCCGCTTAAGATTATCGTTGGCCTGGTGCTGCTGCTGGTGCTTATGCCCACACTTACCGCGCTGTTCTCCAGTCTGTTCGACATTATGTTCGAATCGATGCGGAATTTGCTGAATGTGCTGGGGCAGGCGCCTCCGCCTGGAGGGAATCAATAATCCATGATGAATCATAACCGGCTTCCAATGGACCTTCAGCTGTTTGGAGGCGAAAAAACGGAAAAAGCGACACCCAAAAAACGCCAGGACGCCCGCAAAAAAGGGCAGGTGGCGAAAAGCGCCGAATTATCCGGCGCGGTCGTGCTTTTGGCCAGCGTGCTCAGCCTGGTCGCCTTTGGCGGCTACATGAAAGAGCGGTTTGTGTCGCTTTACACCGATATTTTTAACAATAGAATGATGATGGAAGTTACGGTCCAGAATGTGATGGATATGATGGTGAGCTACGGGATCCAGGTGCTCCTGCTGCTCGCTCCATTGTTCCTCATTGCTGTTGTGCTAGCGTTTGTCGCCAATGTAGCGCAGACCGGATTTATGGCAACAGGCGAAGGATTGACTCCCAAATTCAGCAAAATCAACCCGTTGAAAGGCTTTAAAAACATATTCTCCATGCGTTCCCTGGTGGAGATGCTGAAATCCATCCTGAAGCTGATCATTATCGCCTACCTCGTGTACAGCACGCTGTGGGGCGAAAAAAACAGCTTTGCTTCCTTGTCGCATGTCAGCTCCGAGCGGATTTTCCGTTTTGCGGCCGACATGACGATTAGCCTGGGCATTAAAATCGGCGCGGCTCTGCTGGTCATGGCCGTGCTCGACTTTATGTATCAGAAATACGAGCATGAAAAAAGCCTGCGGATGTCGAAACAGGACATCAAAGACGAATACAAGAAAATGGAAGGCGATCCCCATATCAAGGGGAAAATCCGCGAACGGCAGCGCCGGATGGCAATGCAGCGGATGATGCAGGAAGTACCCAACGCGGATGTCGTCATTACGAACCCGACCCACTTTGCGGTCGCGCTGAAATATGACGGCGGCAAAATGGATGCGCCTCAGGTTGTAGCAAAAGGCCAGGACTATGTGGCCCTTCGCATTCGCGAAATCGCCAAGCAAAACGGCGTCATGACTATGGAAAACAGGCCGCTGGCACGCGCGCTGTTTCAACGGGCGGAAATCGGGGATGTCATCCCGTCCGACCTGTTCCAGGCAGTGGCGGAGGTGCTGGCGCATGTATATAAACTTAAAGGGAAAGCCAGATAACGTGGGAGGGAAAACGCTTGAAAGCTAAGGATCTATCGGTTCTGTTGGGCATTATCGGCATCGTGCTTATGATGATTCTTCCTATCCCGACATGGCTCCTTGACGTACTGCTTGTCATTAATATCTCGATCGCCTTGACGATTTTGCTCGTGGCGATGAATACAAGAGAACCGCTGCAATTCTCCATCTTCCCGTCGCTGCTGCTCATCACCACGCTGTTCCGCGTGGCGCTGAACTTATCGACGACCAAGCTGATTCTCGGCCAGGCGGACGCCGGTTCGGTTGTCGCCACATTTGGTTCATGGATCGCGCAGGGACAGATTGCCATCGGTTTTATCGTGTTCCTGATCCTGATCGTTGTTCAGTTTATCGTCATCACCAAAGGCTCCGAGCGGGTTGCCGAGGTTGGCGCGAGATTTACGCTCGACGCAATGCCCGGCAAGCAGATGAGTATCGATGCCGATCTTAATGCCGGCATGATCAACGAGCAGCAGGCAAGAGAACGGCGGCAGAACGTGGAACGGGAAGCCGACTTCTACGGGGCGATGGACGGCGCCAGCAAATTTGTCAAAGGCGACGCGATCGCAAGTATCATTATTTTGATCATCAACCTCGTCGGCGGATTTATTATTGGCATGACCGTTCATGGGATGACTTTTCAGAAAGCCCTCTCGACTTACTCCGTATTGACCATCGGTGACGGACTGGTCAGCCAGATCCCCGCGCTGCTGATTTCGACAGCGGCCGGCCTGATCGTTACCCGCGCTTCTTCGGACGGCAATCTGGCCGAAGATTTGACCGGACAGCTGCTGTCTTATCCGAAGCTGCTGTATATCGTAGCGGCGACCGTCGCATTCCTCGGCATGTTCACGCCTATCCATGCGATTACGACGCTTCCGCTGGCAGGGCTCCTCGCTTTTGCGGCCTACCGGATGAGCCAGAATCTGAACAAAAAGCAAATCGAGGAAGAACAGCTGGTCGAAGAAAAGCAGATCGAAGAGGTCCGGAGCCCGGAGAGCGTCATCAATCTCCTCCAGGTGGATCCGATCGAATTCGAGTTCGGTTATGGACTTATTCCGCTTGCCGACACGCAGCAGGGCGGCGATCTGCTGGACCGGATTATTATGATCCGGCGCCAGTGTGCGCTTGAGATGGGACTCGTAGTCCCGGTTATTCGCATTCGCGACAATATTCAGCTAAAACCGAATGAATATGTCATAAAAATTAAAGGAAATAACGTCGGCGGCGGTGAATTATTACTTAATCACTACCTCGCCATGAGTCCGGGGTATGACGACGACTCGATTACCGGGATTGAAACGGTAGAGCCTTCCTTTGGTCTTCCGGCCCTCTGGATCGATGAGGCGGTGAAGGAACGGGCGGAATTATCCGGTTATACGGTGGTCGATCCCCCATCGGTAGTGGCCACTCATCTGACGGAGCTGATCAAACGTTACGGTCATGAGCTGCTTGGCCGCCAGGAAACGAAACAGCTGATCGACAATGTTCGCGAGCATTATCCGGTGCTTGTCGACGAGCTAATTCCTTCCGTGCTTTCCATCGGCGATGTGCAGAAGGTGCTGGGCAAGCTGCTGCGCGAGAAGATTTCGATCCGGGATCTGGTTACCATCTTCGAGACTTTGGCCGATTACGGGACCTACACCAAAGACCCGGATGTGCTCACCGAATACGTCCGTCAAGCGTTGTCGCGGCAGATTACCCAGCAGTTCTCCCAGAAAGGCGAAACGCTTCGTGTGATCACGGTGGGTCCGTCGCTTGAGAAAAAGATTGCCGAAAGCGTGCAGCAGACGGAGCAGGGCAGCTACCTTGCGCTCGACCCGGTATCGACCCAGACGGTGTATCAGCGGCTGATGGAGCAGATCAACCGTCTGCTGCAGACCGGACAGCAGCCGATCGTGCTGACGTCCCCGACCATCCGCATGTATCTGCGGCAGGTGATCGAGCGGACGATGCAGGATATCCCGGTGCTGTCCTACAGCGAGCTGGAGCCGAACATTGAAATTCAGAGCGTTGGAGTGGTGAACTTATGAGAGTGAAGCGCTACGTGGTCGACACGATGCCGGACGCCATGCAGTCCATCCGCAGCGAACTGGGCGGCGATGCTGTAATCTTGAGCACAAAAGAGATCAAGGTTGGCGGATTTATGGGCATGTTCCGAAAGAAAAAGATCGAAGTCGTCGCCGCTGTGGAAAAAGAAGAAAAAGCCCAGGGGCGCAAACAACAGCCCGCGCCGCCGGCTCCGGCTCCGGTTCCCCGCAGCGCGGTGCCAAACGCCTACCGGCAGGCGGCGTCCGCGTCCAAGCCTTCTGCTAGAAACGGAGAAGGCGGAAACAGCGCGTACGCGGATTTTGCTTCCGCCCTCACCGAAGCAGCGGCAATGCAGGACGGCCGGTTTTCACTCGCTAAGGAACCTGAAACTGCGCCGGAAGCGCCGGTACCCGCATTCTCCATACCGGAGCGCGGCGCGACGGGAAATGAGAAACCACGTGAAGCGGCGGCTGTACAGCCTGCCGCGTTCGTGTCCGCGGAAACAGGGAGCGGTCCGGCCGGCGGAGACAGCGAACTGCTGAGCGAGGTGCGGCAGATGAAACAGTGGATGGAACGGATTGCGAAGCAGTCGGTCCAGCCGCAGTTTCTGCCGGAAGCGCTGGAGCAGCTGCGCACCCGGCTGATCGACCAGGAGACGGATGCCGTGCTGATCGAAGAATGGATCGGCAGCGTTTATGACGAATGGGAGCAAGAAGGGCGCAGCTGGCCTGAGGAGCGGTTCGAAGCTGCTTTGCGGGCGCGTATCGCGGGTTTTGTCTCGCCGAGAATCGGAGCCGGCATCGCTCCCGAGACGCGCGTCCTGTTTGTGGCCGGTCCGACAGGGGTCGGCAAAACGACCACCATCGCCAAGCTGGCTGCCGAGCAGCTGTTTAAGCAGGGCCGCAAGGTGGGTCTCGTTACCTCGGATACGTACCGGATTGCGGCGGTTGACCAGCTGCGCACCTATGCCTCGATTCTTGGCGTTCCGCTGGAAGTCGTGCAGTCACCCGGCGATCTGCAGCGGGCGATGAGCAAGCTGGAGGATTGCGATCTGGTTCTGATGGATACGGCCGGCCGGAACTACCGGAACGAGCTGCTGGTGTCCGAGCTGCAGAGCCTGCTTCCGGGCAGCCGCAGCCGGACAGAGACGTACCTGGTGCTCAGCTTGACCTCCAAGAGCAAAGACATGAAGAAAATCACCGAACATTTCAGCAAATACGATCTCGACAAAGTGGTGTTCACCAAGCTGGACGAGACGGGCACGTACGGTCCGCTTTTTAACCTGCTGAATGATTACCCGCTTGGGCTGTCGTATATGACGGACGGACAAAATGTGCCGGACGATCTGCTGATGGCCGATGAGCGGCGGCTGTGCGAGCTGCTGCTTGGAACCGGGGTGAACTGATGGATCAGGCGCAATCGTTAAGACAACTGGTTTCCGGCAGAGAAGCTTCCGCAGAAGAAGCGGGAGGAACGAGCGCAAAGATCATCACGGTGTGCAGCGGTAAAGGCGGGGTAGGAAAGTCGAATTTTACGCTGAATTTTGCGCTGACCCTGCAGGCGATGGGCAAAAAAGTGCTGTTGTTCGACGCCGACATCGGGATGGCGAATATTGATGTTCTGATGGGAGTAAGACCTAAATACTCCCTGTACCACCTGCTGAAGCGGGAGGCTGAAATCGAGCAGATTATTGAACGCGGACCGGCTTCGCTCCCTTTTATCGCCGGCGGGTCGGGTATGCAGGATTTATTCGATTTATCCGACGAGGACTTAAATTACTTCACCTCGCAGCTCAGCAGAGTGTCGGACTCGATGGATTACATCCTGTTTGACACCGGGGCGGGCCTCAGCAAGGAAACGCTGAAATTCATTGTCTCAGCGGATGAATGCCTTGTCGTGACGACTCCGGAGCCGACGGCAATAACCGATGCGTACGCACTGATGAAAGTGGTGCGCGGCTCGCACCCCGAGGTATCGTTCCAGCTTATTGTCAACCAGGCGGGGGACGCCAAAGAAGCGGAGATGGCCAGCGAAAAAATCCGGCTGACGGCAAGCCGGTTTCTGGAACTTAATCTCCCTTTCCTGGGTTATATCAGCAGCGATACCCATGTGGTACAGGCTGTCAAGAAACAGGTGCCTTTCTCTATGGCTTATCCTAACAGTCCGGCAGCAAGAGATGTACACAAGCTGGCCCAGGTTTATCTGGCCAGCAATCTGACACGCAGGCGGGAACCCGGCGGCGGCATCAAGACTTTTTTGAAGAAGTGGCTGCGCCGCGGCAAATAACGATTCTGCATTCACAAGGACAGAGGTGGAAATGACATGACGCCATATCAGGTATTAGTGGTTGACGACTCGGCATTTATGCGCAAAATCATTTCCGATTTGATAGAGAAGGACCCGGAATTCCAAGTAGCGGGCACGGCGTCGACCGGCAGGGAGGCCATCGAGACCGTAGCCCGGCTGAAACCCGACCTCGTTACAATGGACGTGGAAATGCCGGAGATGAACGGGCTGGAAGCGCTGAAGTCCATTATGGCTGCCCGGACGCTGCCGGTCATTATGCTTTCGGGAATTAACGAACAAGGGATGAAGGAGACGATCATGGCGCTGGAGTGGGGCGCGTTTGATTTTATCCGCAAGCCATCCGTAACCAATTCCCAGGATATCTCGCAGGTGGGGGAAGAGCTTCGCATGAAGCTGCGCGAAGCGATCGCAGCGCGCCGGCCGCATCCGGCGGCACCGTCTTCCGCGCAGCCGGAGGCTCCGCAATCGGCTGCGCCTGCGGCCTCGCCGGTGACGCGGCCGGCGGATGCGGGCCGACCGGCGGAGCCGCCGGCACGTCCGGCAGCGGCGAAGCCCGCAGAGCCGGCAGCACGGCCGCAGGAGCGGCCGGCGGCCCAGGCGGAGCCGAAGCCGGCTCCGCGCCGGGCACGCGCGGCCGAGCCGGCGCCGGGCCGGCCCGGGCAGCCGCCGAGAAGCGCGGACGCGGCAGCTTCGGCCAAGGCGCCGGGAACCGCGGCGCAGCCGAAGCCGTCCGCTGCAGCGCCGGCCGGCTCTTCGGCGAAGCCTGCTGCCGCAGCGCAGCCGCCGCAGCCGCCGGCCGGGCAGCCGGACCGGAAGGCTGCCGCCGGATCGCTGCGCAAGCTGGTCGCCGTAGGCACGTCGACGGGCGGACCCCGGGCGCTGAAGGCGCTGCTGGAGAAGATCCCGGCGGATTTTCCGGCGCCGGTCGTCATCGTCCAGCATATGCCCGCAAGCTTCACCAAATCGCTGGCCCAGCGGCTGAACACCTTCAGTCCGCTTGAGGTGGTGGAGGCGGAGCAGGGCATGGTGCTGAAGCAGGGCATGGCCTATATCGCACCCGGCGGCTATCATATGAGGATTGTCCCAGCGTCCGGCGGGCAATACGCCGTATCTTTAAATAAAGAAGAGACGCGCAACGGACACCGTCCTTCAGTCGATACGCTGTTCGAATCGCTGCTGCCGCTGACCTCGCTGGAGCGCCATGCGGTGCTGATGACAGGAATGGGCAACGACGGCGCCAAAATGATGAAGGCCCTCTACGACTCCGGCGTCACGTCGACGTTTGCGGAGAGCGAAGAGACCTGCGTCGTTTACGGGATGCCGAGATCGGCCGTAGAGCTGGGATGCGTCACGCATATCCTTCCGCTGCAGTCCATCGCTCCCAAGCTTACACAAATCGTTAAATAACGGAAATGCGAACTTAGAGGAGGTGTCTCACAATGGACAT
This sequence comes from Paenibacillus nanchangensis, assembly GCF_046543445.1. Classification (NCBI taxonomy): domain Bacteria; kingdom Bacillati; phylum Bacillota; class Bacilli; order Caryophanales; family Paenibacillaceae; genus Paenibacillus; species Paenibacillus nanchangensis. The sequence goes on along the minus strand of NZ_JBHOFD010000001.1, from coordinate 154,526 downwards.
GAACCAATACCTATCCATGTTTATTGATGAGTCAAATGATCATTTGCAGTCACTAAACGAAAATATGATGGGACTGGAGGCAAACCCGGAGGACCTGGGCATTGTACAGGTCATTTTCCGTTCCGCTCATACCCTGAAGGGGATGGCGGCGACCATGGGATTCGAAGATCTTGCGTCGTTGACCCACCAGATGGAGAATGTGCTTGATTTGGTGCGTAACGAAAAGCTGAAGATGCAGGATTTCATCTTCGACACGTTGTTCAAAGGCCTGGACGCCTTGGAATCCATGGTTCAGGACATTACGGCGGGCGGACAAGGCAAAGCCGACGTCTCTTCGATCGTGGCCGACCTGCAGACGATCGTCCGCGGTGAAATCCCATCGGGCGGCTCCGCCGCCGCAGCAGCGGCTCCTGCCGCTCCGGCGGCCGCCGAGACACCTATCCTCCTCGACGAATTTCAGCTTTCCGTATTAGAGCAGTCCGTACAGGAAGGGCATCACGTGCTCTATCTTGAAGTGGGCATCCGCCCCGATTGCCAACTGAAAGCCGTTCGCGCCTATATGGTCTTCGATCTGCTGGAGCGCTCCGGCGAGGTCGTCAAATCGTTCCCGTCGGTGCAGGACATCGAGCAGGAGAAATTCGAAAACGGCTTTTCGTTATATTACATAACGCAGAAGACGGGTAAAGAAATTGAAAGCATGGTGCTTGGCCTCTCCGAGATCGACAAAGCTAATGCCGTGGAGCTGGATGTAGAGTCCTTGACCCAGCTTGGCGCCGGCGCCAAGGAAACCGCGGCAGCGGCAGCAGCGCCTGCTCAGGCGGATGCGCCAAGCTCATCCCAGCCGGCGGCAGCTCCCGCCCCGGCAGCAAAAGCGGCGGACGAGTCCCGCAAGCCGGCCGCCCAGCGTTCGGCGGGCGCACCGTCGCGCACGATCCGGGTCGATATCGAACGGCTGGACGTGCTGATGAACCTGTTCAGCGAGCTGCTGATCGACCGCGTCCGGCTGGAGCAGCTGGCGGCCGAAGCCCAGAATCAGGATCTGACCGAAACAGTGGAGCATATGAGCCGGGTCAGCGCCGATCTGCAAAACATCGTCATGAAGCTCCGGATGGTTCCAGTAGACACCGTGTTCAACCGGTTTCCGCGGATGGTCCGGGATTTGGCGAAATCACTGGACAAAAAAATCGACCTCGTCATTACCGGGGCCGAAACGGAGCTTGACCGGACGGTTATTGACGAGATCGGCGATCCGCTTGTGCATCTGCTGCGCAACGCGATCGACCATGGCGTGGAATCGATCGCGGACCGCGTAGCCGCCGGCAAACCGGAGACCGGCACGGTGCAGCTGCGCGCATTCCACAGCGGCAACCATGTCTTCATTGAAATTGAAGACAACGGGGCAGGCATTAACCGCGAGAAGGTGCTTAAGTCCGCCATTAAAAAAGGCGTGCTCACCGCTGAAGAAGCCGCCGCGCTGTCCGATGAGGAAGCGTATCAGCTGCTTTTTGCGGCCGGGTTCAGTACAGCAGAGGTCATCTCCGATATCTCCGGCCGCGGCGTTGGCCTGGATGTCGTCAAGTCGAAAATCGCTTCGCTCGGCGGCAATGTGACGGTATACTCGACGCTCGGCAAAGGAACAACCTTCTCCGTGCAGCTGCCGCTTACGCTGTCTATCATCTCCGCCATGCTGATCCGGCTCGGCTCCGAGAAATATGCGATTCCGCTGTCGTCCATTGTGGAAACCAGCATCATCAAGCAGAATCAGATCCGGACCATTCACGGCAACCGGATGATCGAGTTCCGCAATTCGCATATTCCGCTTGTATCGGTGGCCAAGCTGTTCCAGGTGCCGGATTTTGACGAAACCCAAGAGGAAGAAACCGAAGTGGTCGTTATCCGCAAAGGCGAGCGGCTTGCGGCGTTGGCCGTTGACGACTTTATCGGGCAAAACGAAATCGTCATCAAAAATCTCGGCAAATATTTGCCGGAGGTGCTCGGCATTTCGGGAGCTACCATCCTTGGCGACGGCCAGGTAGCGCTGATCATCGATCCCAACGCTTTCATCAAATAATCAGGGTAATTCAGGGAGGGCTTTTCCATGGCGGAAGATATCAAAGTGATAGTGTTTAAACTGGGCACCGAGGAATACGGCATTGAAGTGGACAAGGTTCAAACCATCGAACGCATGATGCCGATCACCCGTGTCCCCAAAACGTATGCGTTCATCAAAGGCGTCATCAATTTGCGCGGCGTTGTTATTCCGGTCATTGACCTGCGCGGCCGCTTCGGGCTGCAGGAAGCCGAGCCAACCGATCAGACGCGGATCATCATCGTTGCGGCAAACGAAATGGAAGTAGGCTTCATTGTGGATTCCGCAAATGACGTCATCGATCTGAACCGCGATTCCATCGATACGCCGCCGGATGTTGTCGGAGGGGTGAAGGCCAAGTATCTGGACGGCGTGGCCAAAGTCGGCGAAGATCGTCTGCTGATTATGCTGAACTTGTCCGAAGTGCTGAACAAAAGCGAAATCTCCATGCTGGAAAGCCTAGAGGACTAAACCGATGGAACTGTTCAAGCACCAGAAGGATTTTAAAATGGACGTGCTGCGCGAGGTCGGCAATATCGGTGCCGGCAACGCCGCCACGGCGCTGTCCAGACTGCTGAACAAACCGATCGACATGGCGGTGCCCAAAGTGCAGTTCCTCGGGTTCGACGAGATCACCGAGAAGGTGGGCGGAGCGGAGGAACTGGTCTACGCGGTGTTTTTCCGGGTGGAGGGGGAAGCTCCCGGCAACCTGTTTTTCATCCTGACGCCGGAAGCGGCCCGCAATCTGCTTGGACGTGTGGCCGGTCTTGAGGTTTCGGAGGACGGCGACCTGTCGGAGATGGAGCTGTCGGCCTTAAACGAGATCGGCAATATTTTGGCCGGTTCCTACCTGTCGTCGCTGGCAGATTTTACCCGGTTGTCAATGTACCCGACCGTCCCTGGACTGGCGATGGATATGGCCGGCGCGATTTTAAGCTACGGGCTGTTGCAGTTTGGCCAAATGGGCGACGACGCCCTGCTGATAGATACTACCTTCCTGGAAGGTCATGACGAAATCGAAGGCCAGTTTTTCCTGATCCCCGATCCGGAATCGTTTACCAAAATTTTTCAGTCCCTGGGAGTGCCGGTCGAGGATGATTGATGATAAAAGCCTGATTAAAGTGGGAATGGCCGATCTGAATGTCGGCAGCGGCGACAGCTTTATCCGGACAACGGGACTTGGCTCCTGTGTAGGACTAACCTTGTTTGATCCGGTTACCAAAATCGCGGGGATGGCGCATGTGATGCTGCCCTCCTCCGATATTTCCAGAGACGGGCAGCTGAACGTGGCGAAATTCGCGGACACGGCGGTTCCCGAGCTGCTGTCCCGGATGCTGGCGCAGGGAGCGGCGCGCAGCCGGCTTGTCGCCAAAATGGCCGGCGGGTCCCAGATGTTTGCTTTTACCTCGGGCAACGATACGATGCGGATTGGTCCGCGCAATGTAGAGTCCTGCAAGCAGATGCTCGAATCGCTGAACATCCCGCTGGTGGCTGAAGATACCGGAGGGAACTATGGCCGGACGATCGAGATTGCCTGCAGCACCGGTATTTTATATATTCGCAGCGTGCAAAAGGGCGTTAAGGAATTATAATGATGATAGGAAACCTGTTCTTTAATATCGTGTTTGGGTTGATCGGTTTTGTCCTTACTTTTCTCGTGACTATGGGAAATAATCTGCTCATGACCAGCCTGATCCGGGGAATCTTCGGTTTTATTTTGTGGTTTCTGCTTGCTTTTATATTAAGATGGGTATTGGGTTTTATTGTAAAGCAATCGGCTCCTCCTGAACCCGACTTCACATTGCAGGAAGAAAGTGAAGCTGGCCTCGGCGAACAGCTGGACTTGACCACGCCGGACGAGGACGAGGAACTGAACAATCTGCTTAAGCCTAAGCCGGACCCGGCAAGCCAAAGCAGCGATCCGGGCTTTACGCCGCTTCAGCCACCGAAGCTGGTCTCCATGAAAGATCCTGAAGAATTGGCCAAGGCCGTTCGTCACCTGAAAGAAGAAGAATAGGCGGCTGCCGGGGAGAGGACAAGCAGCACCGGTGCTTCCCCCTTGCATTAGCCGCTGACTACACTTTGGGAAGGGTGAAAGCTATTGAACGAGCGTAAAGCTTCTAATGTGGAAAACGACTCGCTCTGGGAACGCTGGAAAGAACACGGCGACCTGGAAGCCAAAAAAAAGCTGATCGAAAATTATCTTCCTATCGTGGACTATGTATCTAGCCGTCTGGCCGTAGGTCTTCCCAAAAATGTGTCAAAAGACGATCTGGCGAGCAACGGGGTTATGGGCCTGATCGACGCGATAGAGAAATTCGACTACAAACGGGGGCTGCAGTTTCAGACCTATGCCTCCTGGAGGGTCAGAGGCGCGATTCTCGATTCGCTCCGGCAGGGGGACTGGGTTCCCCGGTCCGTAAGGGAAAAAGCCAAAAAAATCGAGGACGCCTACCAGCAGCTGGAGCAAAAATATTTAAGGTCGGTATCCGACGAGGAAATGAGCCGCTATCTGAATATCAGCGAGCAGGAGTTCCAGACAATGCTTCAGGACGTGGCGGTCATGTCGTTATGTTCCCTGGAAGACCCGATTCGCGAAGAAGAGTCCGAAACCCGGATGTCCATCCTGGTCGACGACAAAGCGAAGAACCCGGACAGCCGGGTCAATGAATTTTATTTGCGCGAGACGCTCGCGAAAGGCATTGAAAAACTGACTGTGAAAGAAAGGACCGTCGTGTCCCTATTATATTATGAGGATTTATCCTTGAGCGAAATTGCGGAAGTGATGTCACTGTCGCCATCGAGGATATCTCAGCTTCACTCGAAAGCCATCTTGCGGCTCCGGGGGACGCTGGACAAGAACCGGGATCTTCTGATGCAAAACGATTAATTTTAACGGAGGGTGTTAAGGAGGAGTATCCATGATTGGGAATTACGCCTTGGCTGCTTACTTAAGCGTTACACTATCGGACGACAAAGGAATCGCATACTTGCAATTCTCCAAGAGAGACGAGAACTTCTCCTGCACCGAAGAAGACATCAATGGGTTCTTGCAACAAAATGGAATTGTATACGGGATTCAGCGGGACGTCGTCCGGCGCCTGGCCAGTCATCCGGAGGAGTATTTTTGGAGCCGGACGCCGATTGCAATCGGCGATGAACCAGAGCACGGCAGCGATGGCCGTGTCGTGCTGAACATCGATCTCGACGGGGGGGACGAGCACCGGCCGCTGGAGAAGGAAGACGGAAAGGTCGACTACAAAGAGCTGGTCCGGCTGAACAATGTCAACAAAGGCCAGCTGATCGCTAGACGGCTTCCTCCGTCCACGGGCAAACCGGGCCGTGCCGTTACCGGTGAAGAGATTCCCTGCCGTCCGGGCAAAGAAGCGAAATTCAAGGTCGGCAAAAACGTGCTGGTCGACGCCGAGGAGACGGCGATGTATGCAGCGATGGACGGGCTCATTACCAAGACAGACAACGGCAAAATCAATGTGTTCCCGGTATTTGAAGTAAACGGCGATGTCGATTACAGCACCGGCAACATCGATTTTGTCGGCACGGTCGTTATCCGGGGCAACGTGCTGACGGGATTTACGGTCAGATCCGCCGGAGATATCCGTGTTGTAGGCGGCGTGGAAGGCGCGGAACTGACGGCCGGCGGCTCGATTGAAATTACAGGCGGCATTATTGGTTACAACAAGGGTTCGGTCAGCGCCGGGCGCAATGTGAAAGTTTCCTTTATTCAGGACGGGAACGTAGTGGCCGGGGAGGATGTGATCGTCTCCCAGAGCATTATGCATTCCACCATCCGCGCGGGCAGAGATGTGCTCTGCAACGGAACCAAAGGTCTTATTGTAGGCGGTACCATTCAAGCAGGAGAGCGGGTCGTCGCCCGAACCATCGGCAACACGATGTCCACGGCGACGGCGATTGAAGTGGGTGTACTCCCCGAGCTGCGCAATGAAATGACTGACCTCCGGCAGCAGCTGAAGCTGATCGCCGACAATGCGGACAAAACCAACAAAGCGCTGTATCTGCTGAATCAGCTGGCGGCTAGCGGCCAGCTTCCCCCCGACAAAGTCGCAATGCGTGTGAAGCTGAATGCGACAAAGCACTCCCAGGCCCGTGAAGAGGCGGCTATCCGGGAACGAATTCTTGAAATCGAAAAGCTTCTGGAAGACACCGTGCGGGCCAAAGTGGAGGTTGTGCGCACGATTTACGGGGGCTCTAAAATCGTAATTGGAAGATATACCCGATTTATTAAGGATCCTACAGAACGGGTTGCGTTTGTGTTCCGGAACGGCGATATTGACATGATTCCCAAAATTTAGCCGGCGCCCGCCGCCGGCAGGAACAGGGAGGAAAAGCGATGAGTCTTAAGCCCGTTGAGCTTCAAATCGCCGTGCCCCGCAGCACCGAAGCGGGCCGGATCCAGAATGAACTGATGCACCGGCAGGCCGCCGACCAGCAGCAGCTGGCCGGCCAGAATATTAAGGAAAGCCGGGAAATCAGCCAGCGCAGCACCGAAGTCGACGAGACGTTTGAGACAGCGGTGCGGGACGACGGCAGACGCGGACAAGGCGGCGGCGAATCCTCCCATCCGGGACAAGAGCGGGAGACTGAAACGGCGCAGCCCGCGGCGCATCCGTACAAGGGCCGCCGGATCGATCTTTCGCTTTGACCGCCGGCCGATACCATTAATTAATCAAAGGGGAACGAACAGCTTGGAACCATGGGTATACATCGTACTGCTTGGAGGCGCGGCGTTTGGCTATGCGCTGATGCTGCCGAAAAGGGCGGCGGAAGGAGGCGCGGGCGCAATGGATCGCAAAGATATCGAATCCGCATTGGAGCTGTATATGGCGGACGTGGAGCGGGAGAACGAACAGCTGATTGAGCTTGTGACGCAGCTGAAACAGCAGGCGGAAGACAACCAGACCGCGTATCAGCGCCAGATGCAGAACATGCAGGCCCGTCTGGAAGAGCTGGAGCGGAGGTCGCTTCAGCTTGACGCAAGGGTGGCGGCCGGAGAAAATGGCCTGCTCCAGCTTGCGATGACAATTGGCTCCGCTCCGGGCAGCCGGCCTACGGAAATCGCATTTCCTGAAGGCCAAGAGGCGGCGCCGGCGGCTGAAGAGCCGGCCGAGACGAAGCCGTCCATCAAGCAGCGGTATCCGGAGCTGTTCGAACTGCATGAACAAGGCAAGTCGGTCGATGCAATTTCCCGGGCCTGCGGCCTGCAGCGCGGTGAAGTGCAGCTGATTCTCCAACTCGCGAAACAGGAGGAATCGGCGTGATCAAAAACCGTACGTTTATGCTCGGCCTGGGAGCTGGCCTCGTTGCCGGCGCGCTGCTGCTGCAGCTGATGAATGCGTCCAGGGATTTGCAGGCCGCAAGCCAGCCTCTGACGAAGGAGCAGGTGATCCAGGAAGCCGAACGGCTGGGACTTGCGGTGTCGGACCCTGCAGCCGGCGGACCGGAAGGCGTGAGCGCTTCGGCTCCGCCGCAGACGAGTCCGGCACCAGCGGCTTCTTCGCCGGCAGCTTCCGCTCCCGCGGCGAGCGCAAGCCCCAAGACGCCGCCGTCCCCGCCGGCTGCAGCGTCGGCTCCGGAGGCTGCAGCCGCGCCTTCGTCGCCGGCGGCACCGGCAGAGGCGAAGCCGGAGAGCGCCGCGGCCCCATCGGCTGAGCCAATAGCCAGCGCGAAACCGCCCGCTAACGCCAAGCCGCCGGTCAGCGCGAAGCCGCCAGCCAGCGGAATGACTTCCGCGAATGCGAAAGCGCCAGCGGATGGCAAAACACCGGCTAGTGCGAAACCGCAAGCCAGTGCCAAGCCGCCAGCAGGCGTAAAAACACCGGCTAGCGCGAAGCCGCCTGTAAGCCCGAAACCGCTCGCTACCGCACGGCCCGCAAACACGGAATCTTCCGCTACCGCGCCGCCCGCAATTGCCAAACCGTCCGCAGCCCCGCCGGCGGCCACGGCTGCTGCCGTACCGCAGACGGATGCGGCCGGGCGGATTGAATTGAGCATCCCAAGCGGGCTCAACTTGAGCGACGTGGCCGACTTACTGCAGGAAAACGGCGTGATCGCGGATAAAAATGAATTTTTACGCAAAGCCGACGCGCGCGGGATCAACAAAACGATTCAATACGGACCGTATTCATTCGACAAAGGGGAGAGCAGTGAATCAATTATTACAAAGCTCTCGACCCCGAAGTAACCGGTCTCGCTCAAAAAAAGCTATACAGTAGGCGTTGCATCCCGCCCGTTCGTATGGTATATTAATTGACGGTGTTAAAACACACGCCGGTTGATTTCGACAAGCGGTGCTTTCTTCTGAAGAAAGTCTTGGCGAAAAATGACCCCGGCGGAGGACACACACAAAAACCAAATTAGGAGGTGCGTGAAGATGGCAGTAATCTCCATGAAACAGCTTCTCGAAGCTGGGGTGCACTTCGGACATCAAACCCGTCGCTGGAACCCGAAAATGGATCGTTATATCTTCACCGAAAGAAACGGAATTTACATTATTGACCTGCAAAAAACGGTCAAAAAAGTGGAAGAAGCTTATAACTTCGTGAAAGGTCTGGCTGGCGAAAACGGCACGATTCTTTTCGTAGGTACGAAGAAGCAGGCTCAAGACTCCGTGAAAGAAGAAGCTGAACGCTGCGGAATGTACTACATTAACCAGCGCTGGCTCGGCGGAACGCTGACCAACTTCCAAACGATCCAAAAGCGGATCGACCGTCTGAAAACTCTTGAAAAATGGGAAGAAGACGGCACATTTGCTGTCCTGCCTAAAAAAGAAGTAATCATTCTCCGCAAGGAGAAAGACCGTCTCGAGAAATTCCTCGGCGGTATCAAGAACATGAGAGGCCTGCCGAGCGCCCTGTTCATCATCGATCCTCGTAAAGAGCGTATCGCGGTTGCGGAAGCCCGCAAACTCGGTATCCCGATCGTTGGTATCGTTGACACGAACTGCGATCCGGACGAAATCGATTATGTTATCCCGGGCAACGACGACGCAATCCGCGCCGTTAAACTGCTCACCGGCAAAATGGCCGACGCGGTTGTGGAAGCTCACCAAGGTGAAGACACAACAACGGCTTAAGGCATTAACCAACAAGAATTGAAATGAAAAGGGTGGTTGGCAGGTGAATAACCTTTCACTGCCCTTTTTTTGGGATTAAGCAGCAATTGCATTTCGACAACTAAACAATGTGGAGGTTTTAATCAATGGCAGTAGACGCAAAATCCGTTAAAGAACTCCGTGAAAGAACGGGCGCAGGCATGCTGGACTGCAAAAAAGCGCTGGAAGAAGCAGGCGGCGATCTGACGAAAGCAGCCGAGCTGCTCCGCGAAAAAGGCTTGTCCGCAGCGGCTAACAAAGCCGGCCGCGTAGCGACTGAAGGCGTTGTAGAATCCTACATCCATGCCGGCGGCCGTATCGGCGTACTGGTTGAAATCAACTGCGAAACCGACTTTGTAGGCAAAACGGACCAGTTCAAGGAATTTGCCCGCGACATCGCCATGCAAATCGCCGCAGCGAGCCCGCGTTATGTTCGCCGTGAAGAAGTTCCGCAAGAAGAAGTAGAGAAAGAAAAGGAAATCCTGAAGGCACAAGCCCTCAACGAAGGCAAACCGGAAAAAATCGTCGAGAAAATGGTGGAAGGCCGCATCAGCAAGTTCTATGAAGAGCACTGCCTGATGGAACAAGCGTTCATCAAAGACCCTGACAAAACGATCTCCAACCTGCTGAACGAAAAAATCAGCACGATCGGCGAAAACATCACGATCCGCCGTTTTGTCCGCTACGAGCTGGGCGAAGGCCTGGAGAAGAAAGTCGACAACTTCGTAGAAGAAGTTATGGCTCAAGTTAAACAATAATCAAAGCGCCAAGAACAATCTTGTCTGCTGCGAATATAGATCAGCATCCAAAAGAGCGGAACACATTGTGTTCCGTCTTTTGTAAAAAAACAAGCGCGTATATAGCCTGCAAAGGCCCGCTGCAAAGTGAGGGTATTGAATTTGGAACAGCCTGTATTTAAAAGAGTGGTTCTCAAAGTCAGCGGGGAATCGCTGGCGGGACAAAACGGATACGGCATCGACGCCGAAACGATTATCTCCATCGCCGAACAGGTGAAAGAGGTCGTTGAGCTTGGCGTACAGGTGGCCATCGTTTGCGGCGGCGGCAACATTTGGCGCGGCATCGCGGGCAGCGCCAGCGGAATCGACCGGGCGACCGCCGATTATATGGGCATGCTGGCGACCGTCATGAACTCGCTGGCCCTTCAGGATGCGCTGGAGCAGATCGACGTGCCGACCCGTGTCCAAACGTCAATCTCCATGCAGCAAATCGCCGAGCCTTACATTCGCCGCCGGGCGATTCGTCACCTGGAAAAAGGCCGGGTTGTTATTTTTGCCGCCGGCACGGGCAATCCGTTTTTCTCTACCGATACAACCGCGGCGCTGCGCGCGGCGGAGATCGAAGCCGAAGTCATTCTGATGGCGAAGAACAAGGTCGACGGCGTTTATTCCGCCGATCCGTTCAAAGACAGCACGGCCGAGAAATACGATACGCTTACTTACCTGGATGTGCTGAACAAGAATCTGGGTGTCATGGATTCCACCGCATCCTCCCTCTGCATGGACAATAACATACCGCTCATCGTGTTTGCCATTACGGAACAAGGCAACATCAAACGCGTCGTTCTCGGCGAAAAAATCGGAACGATAGTTAAAGGGAGTGTATAATCATGCCGCAAGGAATTAAAAACAGCGCGGCCGAGCGCATGGAAAAAGCAATCGGCGCGCTCAAACGCGATCTGTCGACCCTGCGGGCCGGACGCGCCACCCCGGCGCTGCTGGACCGGATTCAAGTCGATTACTACGGAACGCCGACGCCGCTCAACCAGCTGGCTAATATCAACACGCCGGACTCCAGAACGCTGCTGATTCAGCCTTGGGATAAGTCTTCCCTGGCCGATATGGAGCGGGCGATCATGAAGTCCGATCTTGGACTTACCCCGGCGAACGACGGGAGCAGCATCCGTCTTTCGATTCCGCCGCTTACGGAAGAGCGCCGGAGCGAACTCGTCAAGATGACGAAGAAATTTGGCGAGGAAGCCAAGGTTGCGATCCGCAACATCCGCCGCGATGCCAACGACGACATCAAGAAGCTGGAGAAAAACGGCATTTCCGAAGATGAGTCGAGAGGCCACCAGGAAGAAATCCAGAAGACGACGGACAAGTTCATTGCCGAAGTCGACAAAGTGCTTTCGGCCAAAGAAAAAGAGATTATGGAAGTATAAAGAATTGCAAGAGACCTGCGGCCCCTCCGATTATGGTGGGGTTTGTCTCTTTCTCATATGAGCTTGGAGGAAACGTCACATGATTAAACGGGTTCGATCGTGGCTCGGCCAAGAACCAGCGCCGCAGCCGGTGGACATTACGCCGGACAATATTCCCGAACACGTTGCCGTCATTATGGACGGTAACGGACGCTGGGCCAAACGGCGTGGGCTTCCGCGCATCGTTGGCCACCAGAATGGCATGAAGGCGGTCAAGCGCGCGACGATCGCCGCGGATGAGCTGGGAATTAAATATTTGACGATGTACGCCTTTTCGACGGAGAACTGGAAGCGGCCCAAAGAAGAAGTTGATTTTTTGATGCGGCTTCCGGAAGAGTTTTTGGCGATCGAGCTGGACGAGTTGATCGAGAAAAACGTTCGGGTACGGGTAATGGGCGATTGGGACGGCCTGCCTTCCTACACCCAGCGGGCGATGGAAGAAGCGGTCTCGCGCACGTCGATGAATAATGGACTTATCCTTAATTTTGCTTTGAATTACGGCGGACGAAAAGAGATCGAAGACGCGGTGCGCGAACTGGCACGCGAAGTGCAGGCAGGGAAGCTGTCGCCTGAAGAGATCAGTTCGGATCTGATCGGAAGCCGGCTCCTGTCGGGCGGACTGCCCGATCCGGATCTGCTCATCCGTACAAGCGGGGAAATGCGCCTGAGCAACTTTATGCTGTGGCAGATGGCATACAGCGAGCTCTGGTTTACAGATATATATTGGCCCGAGTTCGGCAAGGAGCATCTGCTGCAAGCCGTCGCCGAATATCAGCGCCGCAACCGCCGTTACGGCGGCCTCAAGTAAGCCTGACGGGAGTTGAACATCTTTGAAGCAGCGATTGATCACCGGAGTTATCGCCGGAGCCTTATTTATCGGATTATGTCTGCTTGGCGGCTGGTGGTATCATCTTCTTCTGATCGGCATGGCTTTAATCGGGTATTACGAGTTCGTCAAAATGACGGGGGTTTCGCCAGCAGGCGGAACGGCGCTCTGGGGTTACCTCGGTATCATTGCCTTTATGGCACCGTGGGGACTTATGGATTCCCGCGCTCCGCTGACCTGGGAACAGCTCGTCTGGTTTGTGCTGTTCGGTTTTTTGTTAATCACCGTGCTGACCAAAAACAAAACGGACATCCGCCAGTCGGCGCTGCTGTTTACCGCGGTTGTTTACATCGGCTCAGGATTTTACTACATGGCATTTACCCGCTCGGCTCCGGACGGCCATGGACTGCTGTGGACGTTCCTGCTGCTGTTCTGCATCTGGGGCAGCGATGCTGGGGCTTATTTTGTCGGCAAGGCAGTGGGCAAACATAAGCTCTGGCCGGCAATCAGCCCGAACAAAACGGTCGAGGGCGCTGCCGGAGGAATTGTAATCTCCATGATTATTGCGGCTGGATTCGCCGTATTTGGACCCGATTCGCTGTCAATTGGACGGGCCTTGGCCATTGGCCTTTCCTGCGCGGTTGTCGGCCAGTTGGGCGATTTGGTTCAATCTGCATACAAAAGAGCTTACGGCATCAAGGATTCGGGTTCGCTGCTGCCGGGGCACGGGGGCATTCTGGACCGCTGTGACAGCTGGATCGTTGTGTTTCCGTTTGTACATATGATTTTGCTGATGCCCTATTGACGCCTTGAAGGCGGTTTGCCGAAAAAGCGGCGGAGAAATCAAGAGAGAACAAAGGAGCGGTTATGAAAAAAATCAGCGTACTTGGTTCCACAGGCTCCATCGGCACGCAGACGCTTGATGTGGTAGCCATGCATCCGGGCGAATTTGAAGTGGAGGGACTGGCCGCTGGCAGCAACACCGGACTGCTGCTGGAGCAGGTGCGCCGCTTCCGGCCCAAACGTGTCTCCGTTGGTTCGGCTGAGCTGGCGGAGCAAATCCGGCCGGATCTTCCCGCGGGCGTAGAGCTGTTCAGCGGCAGCGACGGGCTTGTTGAGATTGCCGGGGGCGGTGATGCGGAGCTGGTCGTCACGGCGGTCATGGGCAGTGTTGGACTGCGCTCCACACTGGCTGCGATTGAAGCCGGCAGAGATATCGGGCTGGCCAACAAAGAAACGCTCGTAACCGCCGGACACCTGGTGACGGAACGCGCCCGGGCCAAGGGCGTGCAGCTGCTGCCGGTGGACAGCGAGCATTCGGCGATTTTCCAGTGCTTGAACGGGGAAATCCTGGCCGAAGTCGAGGCGATTACGCTTACGGCTTCAGGCGGCTCGTTCCGGCACTTGAGCCGGGAAGAGCTGGCCGGGGTGACGGTGGACGATGCGCTCCGCCATCCGAACTGGTCGATGGGAGCCAAAATTACGATCGATTCCGCGACGATGGTAAACAAAGGGCTGGAGGTTATTGAAGCACACTGGCTGTTTGGTCTGCCTTACGATCAAATCCGGGTGCTGCTTCATCCCGAAAGCATCGTGCATTCGTTTGTGGAATTCCGCGACAGCAGTATCATCGCGCAGCTGGGCAACCCCGACATGCGGGTGCCGATCCAGTACGCGTTAACTTATCCGCGCCGCTGGCCTTCGCCCGCACGGCGTTTGTCTCTGGCGGAAGCCGGCAGTTTGACGTTCCGGGAGATGGATCTTACGCGTTATCCTGCGCTTAGACTGGCCATGGACGCCGGGAGAGCCGGCGGAACCACGCCAACGGCGTTTAACGCCGCAAACGAGGTAGCAGTTGCCCGTTTTTTGCGGCATGAAATTTCGTTTCTGCGGATTGAAGAGATCATTGCGGAGGTGCTTGAACGGCATTCCAACCAAATGCAGCCTTCTCTGGAAGCAATCGAGGCCTGCGACAAGCGGGCACGGGAACTGGCTGAGCAGCTGTAGCGTTAGCAGAAGACTTGGACTGTTTGATTCTCTTGTGCCGGATCGGAGAATAATGATAAATTAAGAGGACAGACTTCGATCTCACACCTAAAGGGGGATGTTAGGCTTGGAAACGGTTCGGGTCGTATTTTTGACGGTGCTCATGTTCTTCGTCCTGGTGACGGTTCATGAATGGGGCCATTTTTATTTTGCCCGGCGCGCCGGTATCTTGGTAAGGGAGTTCGCTATCGGTTTCGGTCCGAAACTGTTTTCTTATAAACGCAAAGAAACCCAGTTTACGCTGCGCTTGCTGCCGTTTGGCGGTTACGCCCGCATGGCCGGCGAAGATCCGGAGATCGTTGAGATTCAGAACGGCCAGACGATTGCGGTGCGGATCGGCCAGGACGGCAAGGTCAAGAACATTTATACAGATCAGCTCGATAACCGGCGCAACGTGATCCGCGGCGAAGTGGAGTCCATTGATCTTGAGGATACGCTGCATGTTGAACTGAATGTCGATGGAGAGCGGGTCCGGTATGACGTGCACCCGCAGGCCATGATGATCAAAGGCAGCCAGCAGACGCAGATTGCGCCGCGCGACCGCCAATTTGGCAGCAAAACGGTCGGGCAGCGTTCGATGGCGATTGTAGCCGGGCCTGTGATGAATTTTCTGCTTGCTTTTGTTTTGTTTGCACTGCATATTCAGATGACCGGTGTTGTGCTGGAGAACCCGGCATACGTGAAGATCGGCAACGTCAGCAGCGGGATGCCGGCTGAAAAGGCCGGACTGAAGGAAGGCGACATCGTGGTGGCGATCAACGGCGAGCAGATTGGCGGGGATTACGAGCGGATGATTAATGTAACCGCCGCTTCCAAAGGAAAGCCGATGGATTGGACGATCCAACGGGGGGAGGAGACGTTTCACGTTAATCTGACCCCGGAAGAAATGGAAGGCCAGCAAGGCGGCAAGGTTGGTATTTCACCGGAGCTGCCAACACGCTCCGCAGGTTTCGGGGAGACAATTTCGGGAGCCGGACAGGACATGGTTGATACGACCAAAATCATTTTTGTCGGCTTCAAAAAGCTGATCAACCAGTTTAATATGAATGATATTAGCGGTCCGGTCGGCACCTTCCAGGTGACGGGCCAAATTGCCCAGCAGGGCATTGTACAGCTGACATATTGGACGGCGATTTTGAGCTTATACCTGGGGATTTTTAATCTGCTGCCGATCCCGGCGCTGGACGGAAGCCGTCTGATCTTCCTCGGCGTGGAGGCGGTGCGGGGCAAGCCCATCGATCCCAGCAGGGAGGGGATGGTGCATTTTGTCGGGTTCGCTATGCTGTTCCTGCTGATGCTTGCCGTCACCTACAACGATATTTTGCGGCTGATCAGCGGCTGACGCGGGACGCCGGCTCAGGCGTGCGGCGATAGAAGAATCAATTACGGGAGGAATTCCATTTCATGTCCAATAATAACAACAAACAATTTGTTACGGAGATTACGCCGCAAGGCGAAGACTTCTCCCGCTGGTATATCGATGTCATCAAAAAAGCGGACCTGATGGATTACTCGCCGGTTCGCGGCTGTATCGTCTTCAAACCCGACGGGTATGAGATTTGGGAGCATATCCAGCGTGAAATGGACCGCCGTTTCAAAGAAACGGGCCACCGCAACGCTTATTTCCCGATCTTTATTCCGGAGAGCTTTTTCCAGAAGGAGAAGGAGCATGTCGAAGGCTTTAATCCCGAGCTTCCGTGGGTAACCGAAGCCGGCGGCGACAAGCTGGAAGAACGTCTGGCGATCCGCCCGACCTCCGAGACGATGTTCGGACATATGTATTCGAAATGGATTCAGTCCTACCGCGATCTGCCGGTACTTATCAACCAGTGGGCAAACGTTGTCCGCTGGGAGAAACGTACGCTGCCGTTCGTCCGCACAAGCGAATTCCTGTGGCAGGAAGGGCACACGGCGCATGAAAATGAAGCCGAAGCCCGCCAGGAGACGATGCAGATGCTGGAGATTTACCGTGATTTCGTCGAAGGTTATCTGGCGATTCCGGTCATCACCGGGCAGAAGACGCCGTCCGAACGGTTTGCGGGTGCGGTCGATACGTATTCGATTGAAGCGATGATGAAAGACGGCAAAGCGGTACAGGCGGGAACGTCCCACTACCTGGGCACCAAGTTCGCCGTCGCTTTTGATATTCAATACCTGAACCGGGATAACGTGCTGGAGCATGTGCACACCACTTCCTGGGGAACGAGCACACGGCTGATCGGATCGATGATTATGGTTCACGGCGACGACCGCGGTTTGGCCCTGCCGCCAAAGGTGGCGCCGACCCAGGTAATTATGATCCCGATTGGGCCTCCGAAGACCCGCGAAGCGGTGATGAAACGCACGGACGAGCTGTTTTATGAGCTGAAGCAGGCCGGCATCCGCGTGCGTGTTGACGACCGCACCGACGTAACGCCGGGCTGGAAGTTCAACGAATACGAGATGCGCGGCGTACCGGTGCGGCTCGAGCTTGGACCGCGGGATATGGAGAACGGCGTCTGCGTGCTTGTCTCCCGGATTTCGGGCGAGAAGCGGGTGGTGCAGCAGGACCGTCTCGCCGAAGAAGTGCAGGCGATGCTGGAGCAGGTGCATCAAGAAATGTTCGAACGTGCGCTGAAGTTCCGCGAAGATCACTTCTACATCGTTGATACGCTGGATGAAATGAAAGCGGCAATGGATGAGAAGCGGGGCTTTGCGCTGGCAGGATGGTGCGGCTCGGACGAATGTGAAGCAAAGGTGAAGGAAGTGACCGGCGCAACAAGCCGGAACATTCCGTTTGAACCGCAGGAGAAGAAACCGCAGTGCATCTGCTGCGGCAAGCCGGCAGAGCACACGGTTGTTTTTGCCAAAGCGTACTAGAATGCATGAAGTAGTTTGACCGAAATGTAGCTTCTGGCGAAACGAGTCGGCGGGTGCTTTGTCCCAATGCTTTGACGCCGGAAGCTTTTTTTTCGCAGTGGGGAATCCGTGGAGGGGGAAATTATGGAGCACAGCCAAGAGAGAAGACAACGGTTCGAGCTGCTGATGAAGCAGGGGGAAATTCCTCCCGCTATCATCGATCCTTATTTTTTGGACGGGGAAATCGACCGTGTGGAGATCAGCCGGGGCAACCGGGACTGGCATATCGTTATTGCCAAAACCAGCCTGGTGCCCGCCCAAGCCTACCGTACCTTTTGTCTGCGCATGCGCGAGAAGCTGCAGCATATCGCCAAAGTCAGCTTCAAATTTCAATATGATCCGGCGGTGGAACGGGAGAGTATCGTCCGCGAATATTGGGGAATGTTCCTTGAATGGGCGCAGCGGGAAATTCCGTCCGTTAACGGCTGGCTGACCCGTTCGGCGCAGGAGCTTCAGGACGATCAGCTGATCGTAACGCTGAATGACTCCATGGGATTGGAGCTGGCGCGCAAAAAATCAATCGACCAGGCAATCATTACGTTTTATTCCACCTATTTCGCGCTGCCGCTGAAGGTAAAGCTGCAGGTTGCCGACGACAAGGCGGGGCGGGAGCAGGCGTTTGAGGAATTCCAGCAGAAGCTGCAGCAGGAGGAGCGCGAGGTCATCGAGCTGCTGATGTCCAGCATTGAAGCGGAAAATGCCCAGGAAGAGGACGAGTCAGGCGAGCCTGTGAAGCTGCAGGTTGGCTACGACATCAAAGAGCCGCCGGTGCCGCTAATCGAGCTGCAGGACGAAGAGAAAAAAATCACGATTCAAGGCACGATTTTTGGCCTGGACTCGAAGGAGCTCCGCAACGGCAGCACGCTGTTTACCTTCTATCTCACCGATTTTACCGATTCGCTGCAGATGAAGATGTTCGCCAAAACCAAAGAAGATCTCAAGGTCATGGGCCTGCTCGCAAACGGCAAATGGGTAAAAGCGCGCGGCCGGGTGGAATATGACCGGTTTATGCAGATTCCGGAGCTGGTGATGATTCCGTCCGATCTAAACGAAGTTTCGGCGCCGCCGGGACGCAAGGATAATGCGCCTATGAAACGGGTGGAATTCCACCTGCACACGACCATGAGTACGATGGATGCGGTCACGCCGGTGGATGCTTATATCAAAACGGCGGCGAAGTGGGGACATCCGGCCATTGCGGTGAGCGACCACGGCGGCGTTCAGTGCTTCCCTGAGGCGGCCAAAGCCGCCAAGAAAAACGGCATCAAAATGCTGTACGGCATTGAAGCCAACGTGGTTAATGACTCGGTGAACGTGGTGGAAAATCCGCTGCCGATCGATCTGAAAACCGCTACCTACGTTGTTTTCGATATCGAGACCACCGGTTTGTCCATCACCCGGAACAACATTACGGAGCTTGCGGCGGTGAAGCTGCAGGGCGGACAGGAAATCGGACGGTATACCACTTTTGTTAATCCGCATGAAAAAATCCCGTATCATATTCAGCAGCTCACCAACATCACGGATGAGATGGTCAAGGACGCGCCGGACCTGGAGCCGGTGCTGAAGGAGTTTGTAGAGTTCGTTGGAGACGGAATTCTGGTCGCGCATAACGCGCGGTTCGATATGGGCTTTATACAGGCGTCGCTGCGCAAATACGGCATGCCCGAGCTGCCAAATCCGTTCCTGGATACACTGGAGCTGGCCCGCCTGCTGTTCCCGACCATGAAAAACCACCGGCTGAACACGCTGGCCGACAAATACAAGGTGCTGCTCGAAAGCCATCACCGGGCGGTTGACGATACGGTGGCGCTTGGCGGTATTTTAAACGGCCTGCTGAACGATGCGGAAAAAATGCTGAACCTGACGCAGCTCGACCGGCTGAATGATTATGTCGGCAAGGATTTGTCCAACAGCCGTCCGTTCCACTGCGGGATTTACGCCCTGAACATGACCGGCAAAAAAAATCTGTACAAGCTGGTGTCGCTGTCCCACACTGAATATTTTAAACGCGTTCCCTGCATTCCGAAGTCGAAGCTGGTGGAGCTGCGCGAGGGTCTGCTCATTATATCCGGCTGCGAACGCGGCGAGTTTTTTGAAGCGGTGCTGAACAAGACGATGGAAGAAGCGATGGAGGTCGCCCAATTCTACGACGTGCTGGAGATTCAGCCGTTGACCATGTACATGCATCTTGTCGACAAAGGGCTGGTGGGCAGCCCCGAAGACCTGCGTTCCGCGCTGCGGACGGTGTGCGAGATTGGCGAGAAGCTGAGCAAGCCGGTCATCGCCACCGGCAATGTGCATTACCTGGAACCCCGGGACAAGCTGTACCGCGATATTACAATCCATGGCATTACGGGTTTCAGTCCGCTAAAAGACATGCGCAAGCCGGACGCCCACTTCCGTACGACGGAGGAAATGCTGGCGGAATTTGAGTTCCTCGGAGCCGAAAAGGCGATGGAAGTCGTAGTCACCAACACGGTTGAACTGGCGGACCGGTTTGAGGAGCTGGTGCTGTTCCCGGACAAGCTGTTTACGCCGATTATCGACGGGGCTGATCAGGAAATTCGCGACACCTGCTACAATACGGCGAAGTCCATCTATGGTGAGGATCTGCCCGAGGTGGTCGTGGCCCGGCTGGAGAAGGAGCTGGAGCCGATTATCAAATACGGCTTCTCCGCGAACTATCTCATTTCCGAGCGTCTGGTTAAAAAATCGAACCAGGACGGCTACCTCGTCGGCTCGCGGGGTTCGGTCGGTTCTTCGGTTGTCGCCACGTTTCTTGGCATTTCCGAAGTGAATCCGCTGCCGGCCCATTACATCTGCCGCAATTCCGAGTGCAAGCACAGCGAGTGGTTCCTCGACGGCAGCGTGCCAAGCGGCTTTGACTTACCCGACAAGCCTTGTCCAAAATGCGGGCAAATGCTGAAAGGCGAAGGACAGGACATTCCGTTTGAAACCTTCCTCGGTTTCAAAGGCGACAAGGTTCCCGATATCGACTTGAACTTCTCCGGCGAATACCAGCCGCACGCGCATAACTATACAAAGGTGCTGTTCGGTGAAAAAAGCGTGTTCCGGGCCGGCACAATCGGTACGGTCGCGGAAAAAACAGCCTTCGGTTTCGCCAAGAAATACGAAGAGGACCACCATAAGTCTTGGCGCGGGGCCGAGCTCAGCCGGCTGGCCGCCGGTTGTACCGGCGTCAAACGCAGTACCGGCCAGCATCCCGGCGGCATCGTTGTTGTTCCCGATTATATCGAGGTAGAGGATATTACGCCGGTTCAGTTCCCGGCGGACGACGTGAATGCGGAGTGGAAGACCACCCACTTTGATTATCATGCCTTTGACGCCAACCTGCTGAAGCTCGATATTCTGGGACACGATGATCCGACGATGATGCGGATGCTGCAGGATTTGACCGGCGTCGATCCGACCACGATTCCGATGAACGATCCGAAGGTCATGAGCATGTTCAACTCGACCGAAGCGCTTGGAGTGACGCCGGAACAGATCCGGACACAGGTGGCGACCTACGGCGTCCCCGAGATGGGCACGAAGTTCGTCCGCCAGATGCTTGTTGAATCGCAGCCGTCGAGCTTCGCCGACCTGCTGCAGATTTCGGGTTTGTCCCACGGAACCGGGGTCTGGCTGGGCAACGCCCAGGAACTGATTAAAAACAACACCTGCAACATCAAGACGGTTATCGGCTGCCGTGACGATATCATGCTGTTTTTGATTTATAAAGCCGGAATGGATGCGGGTCTCGCGTTCAAAATCACGGAGAGCGTGCGGAAGGGCAAAGGCCTGACGCCCGAGTGGGTCGAGGAAATGAAGCGGTGCAAGGTGCCGCAGTGGTACATCGATTCCTGCCTGAAAATCCAGTACATGTTCCCGAAGGCGCACGCCGCCGCTTACGTTATTTCGGCTGTGCGGACCGCCTACTTCAAGCTGTACCATCCGATTGAATATTATGCGACGTATTTCAGCGTGCGCGCGGAAGACTTTGACATCGAGCTCTGCTGCCAAGGCTACGACGCGATCCTGAAGAAAATTATCGAGATCGAGCAAAAAGGTTTCCAGGCGCTGCCGAAAGAAAAGGCGATGCTGCCGATTCTGGAAATGGCGCTGGAGATGACGGCACGGGGCTTTTCTTTCAAAAGCATCGACCTGTACCGGTCGGACGCAACCCGCTTCACCGTGGATGGGGACAGCCTGATTCCGCCGTTTTCAGCAATGGCCGGTATCGGCGACAATGCGGCGCGCAGCATCGCGGCGTCTAGGGAGGCCGGCGAATACCTGTCGATCGAAGACTTCCAGCAGCGCTCGAAGGCGAGTAAGACGATCGTTGAACTGCTGAACGGACTCGGCTGCTTCCGCGGTCTGCCGGAGAGCAACCAGCTGTCTTTGTTCTGATATTCCTAAGAGACGGCAGCTAACGGAATACGCAAATTATCATTCCTTTAATCACATCATCAATGAGCAAAACCGGAGTCCGATCCGTCCAAATCCCGCTTGGGAGGCGGGCGGGCTGTATAATTCTGGTGATTTTTGGCCTATATTAAGTAGTATCCTGTACTCACCGAAACGGCTTTTTCTCGAGAGGGTGTCCCGCTTGGCAGGCTGCCGCGTAAAGTGTGCACACTTGTCAGTACTGGCGCTCTATGGTATAATTTTTATGGCATTAATGAGATAAGTCCGTTGTGTAAAGAGTGGGGAAACCCACTCTTTATCTTTGGTATACAGCAAAAGAACAGTTCGTGGAGGTAATATTCTTTTGAGCGCATCCAAAATTAAAGCGGCGGCAGAGCAAATGCTTCGCCCCTATCTCGACAGCAAAGGGTTCGAACTGGTGGACATCGAATATGTAAAGGAAGGCTCCAACTGGTTCCTGCGGGTATTCGTGGACAAGGAGGGCGGCATCGATATCGATGACTGCGGCATGATCAGCGAATACCTCAGCCAGAAGCTGGACGAGAACGACCCCGTCCCCACGGCTTATTTTCTGGAAGTCTCTTCACCTGGGGCGGAGCGCCCGCTGAAGAAAGCGGCCGACGTGGCCAAGGCGGTTGGCAAGGACGTGTATGTGACGGTGTACGAACCGATTGACGGCATGAAGGAGTTCGAAGGCAGACTGGAGTCGTTCGAGAACGAGGAAATGCTCGTTTCCGCAGGTAAGAAACAACACGTCATACCGTACAGCAAAGTCGCCAGCGCCAGACTGGCCATTATTTTTTAATGATTGAAAGGGGGACCGGGTTTTCATGAGTATGGATTTTATCGAGGCCATGAACGAACTGGAGAGAGAAAAAGGAATCAGCAAGGATGTGCTGTTTGAAGCGATCGAAGCGGCGCTGATCTCCAGCTACAAACGAAATTTCAATGCGGCGCAAAACGTGCGGGTCGACATGAACCGCAACACCGGCGTGATCAAAGTCTTCGCCCGCAAGCTGATTGTGGAAGAAGTATTGGATCCCCGCACGGAGATTTCCGTGACGGCCGCGCGCGAAATTAATCCGCATTTTCAGCTGGAGGACATCGCCGAGCTCGAAGTGACGCCGCGCGATTTCGGGCGGATTGCCGCCCAGACCGCAAAGCAGGTCGTGACTCAGCGCATCCGTGAAGCGGAACGCGGACTGATCTATAATGCTTTTATCGATAAGGAAGAGGATATTGTTACAGGTCTGGTTCAGCGCCAGGACATGCGGAATATCTACGTCGATCTTGGCAAAATCGAAGCAGTGCTGCCGCTGAACGAACTGATGCCCGGCGAGAAGTTCAAGCACGGCGAGCGGATTAAAGCCTACATCACCAAAGTCGAAAACACGACGAAAGGGCCGCAGATTTTGCTGTCCCGCAGCCATCCGGGCCTGTTGAAACGTCTGTTTGAGCTGGAAGTGCCGGAGATTTTCGACGGTGTGGTTGAGATTCGTTCGGTGGCGCGCGAGGCGGGATTCCGCTCGAAGATTGCCGTCTACTCGCGTAATCCGGAAGTCGATCCGGTTGGATCGTGTGTCGGACCGCGGGGGATGCGGGTACAGACCATTGTGACGGAGCTTCGCGGCGAGAAGATCGATATCGTCCGTTTTTCGGAATCGGTTGAAGAGTACGTAGCGAATGCGCTCAGCCCGTCCAAGGTGCTTGAAGTTCAGGTGTTTGAAGCGGAGAAGATGGCGCGTGTCATCGTTCCCGACTACCAGCTGTCGCTTGCTATCGGCATCAAGGGCCAGAACGCAAGACTGGCTGCCAAGCTAACCGGCTGGAAGATCGACATCAAGAGCGAAACCCAGGCCGAGCAGGAGTTTGGCAGACCGAAAACGTCCAATGACGAAATGCATCAGGATTCCGTCTCCATCGATTAATACGAAGCACGAGGGGGCGTCAGGATGAAGCAGAAAAAGATACCGCTGCGCAAATGTGTGGCATGCCAGGAAATGATGCCGAAGAAAGAGCTGATCCGGGTAGTGCGGACGCCGGAGGGCGAGGTGCTGATCGACCTCACCGGCAAGAAGTCGGGCCGGGGAGCCTATCTATGCGGCAAGCTGCCGTGCTTCAAGCTCGCGCAGAAGAACAAAGCGCTGGACCGCGCGCTCAAGAATCCGGTGGACCCCGAGATTCATGAGCAGCTTGCCCGGGACTTTATGAAGGCGGAACCCGAGTTTCTAGCTGCAAAGGACAGCATGGCCGATGAATAAGGCGCTGTCGAATTTGGGGCTTGCAATGCGGGCGGGCAAGCTGGTTACTGGAGACGAGGCAGTGCTTAAGGCGGTCCGGTCAGCCGAAGCGAAGCTGGTGATCTTGGCCGCCGACGCTTCGGACAACACGCAAAAAAAGTTTCGCGACAAATGCGGAACTTACGATATCCCGCTGGTGATTACGATGGACCGCGAGACGCTCGGAGCCAGTATCGGCAAGGATAGCCGCGTGGTGCTGGCCGTAACGGAGCAGGGGTTCGCGGATATGATCGCAAGGCGGCTCGAAGAACATGCCGGAGGTGGTTTTATTGACCAAACAAGACAATAAAGACAAGCTGCGGGTTTACGAATACGCCAAATCGCTCAATATGAGCAGCAAAGAAATCATCACCATATTAAAACGTCTGAACGTTCCTGTGAATAATCATATGAGCGTAATGGAGAACGACACTGTATCGAAGGTGGAACAGTTCTTTAAGGATATTAAATCCAATGCGGCAGCCAAACGGGAAGGCGGCGCAGGCAGCAAGCCGGCGTCCCAGGGAAGCCAGCAGGACCCGCAAGCGAGCCGGAATACGAACAAAAATCAATCGGAAAAGCAGGTAGGTATGAATAAAACAAACGGAACTCAAACGATGAATCAACGTCCGCAGGGCAGTCAGGATCAGCGCAGAAATCAAAATGGAGGACCAACCGCAGGACAGGGCGGCCAAGGCGGCCGCAGCCAGCAGTCCGGCGGAGGCCAGCGTCAAGGCGGGGGCAACCGTCCGCCGCAGGGCCAAGGCTCGCGTCCAAATGACGGACGTCCGCAGGGCGGCCAGCGTCAAGGCGACCGTCCGCAAGGCGGGAACCGTCCGGCAGGCAGCGGCGACCGTCCGCAGAACACTCGTCCGCAGGGTCAGGGCGGCGGCGCCCGTCCGCAAGGCCAAGGCGGCGCTCCGCGTCCGCAAAGCGACAACCGCACTGGCGGCCAGCGTTCCGGTGATAACCGTCCGGCCGCTCAAGGCGGCGGCGATTTCAACCGGGGCGGCAACCGCGGCAGCAGCAGCGGCAAGCCCGGCGGTAATAACCGCGGCGGCAATAACCAGAAGCGCTTCGAAGACGGCCGCGGCGGCAACTTCAGAGGCGGCAACAACCGCGGCGGTAAGAACCAGCGGGGTAGAAACCAGCCGCAAGAACGCCGCGAGAAGATCGACAACACGCCGAAGAAAATTATCGTCCGCGGTAATATGACGGTCGGCGAAACGGCCAAACTGCTGCACAAAGACGCTTCCGAAGTCATCAAGAAGCTGATTTCCATGGGTGTTATGGCGACGATCAACCAGGAGCTGGATATCGATACGATTCTGCTGCTGGCCGGTGAATTCGGCGTCGAAGTTGAAGTGAAGATTCCGGTCGAAGAAGACCGTTTTGAAACGATGGAAGAAAACGATGCGGAAGAGGATCTGCGGAGCCGTCCTCCGGTCGTGACGATTATGGGTCACGTCGACCATGGTAAAACGACGCTGCTGGACGCTATCCGTTCCACCAACGTAACAAGCGGCGAAGCCGGCGGCATTACCCAGCACATCGGCGCATACCAAGTCGAAATCAACAACAAAAAGATCACGTTCCTGGATACGCCGGGCCACGAAGCCTTTACGGCGATGCGTGCCCGCGGTGCGCAGGTTACGGACATTACGATTATCGTGGTGGCGGCGGACGACGGCGTGATGCCGCAGACGGTGGAGGCGATTAACCACGCCAAAGCCGCAGGTCTGCCGATCATCGTAGCGGTCAACAAGATCGACAAGCCCGGTGCGGATCCGGACCGGGTAAAGCAGGAACTTACGAACTACGAGCTGGTTCCCGAAGAGTGGGGCGGAGACACCATCTTTGTCAACGTTTCGGCGAAGCAGCGTATGGGTCTCGAAGACCTGCTTGAAATGATTTTGCTGGTAGCGGAAGTCAACGAATACAAAGCCAATCCTGACAAACGCGCACGCGGTACGGTCATTGAGGCCGAGCTGGACAAAAACCGCGGTCCGGTGGCCCGGATTCTCGTGCAGCACGGTACGCTCAAAGTCGGCGACGCGTTTGTAGCGGGCAACTGCTTCGGCCGGGTCCGGGCAATGGTCAACGACAAAGGCCGCCGTCTGAAAGAAGCGGGTCCGTCGACGCCGGTTGAGATTACCGGTCTGACGGAGGTTCCGCAGGCGGGCGATCCGTTTATGGCGTTTGAAGACGAGCGCAAAGCCCGTCATATCGCCGACAGACGTGCGATTACCCAGCGCCAGTCCGAGCTGAACACCAACACGCGGGTTACGCTGGACGATTTGTTCAAGCATATTAAGGAAGGCGAGATCAAGGACCTTAACGTCATCATCAAAGGCGACGTACAAGGCTCGGTCGAAGCGCTTAAAAGCTCGCTCGCCAAAATCGAAGTGGAAGGCGTACGCGTGAAGATCATTCACAGCGGAGCGGGTGCGATCACCGAATCCGATATCACGCTGGCGGCTGCTTCCAATGCGATCGTCATCGGCTTTAACGTCCGTCCAGACGCGCAGACGAAAGCGGCTGCGGAGCAGGAGAAGGTTGACGTGCGTCTGCACAACGTCATCTACAATGTCATCGAAGAAATCGAGCAGGCAATGAAGGGGATGCTGGATCCGATCTACAAAGAGCAGGTTATCGGCCATGCCGAAGTCCGCAACGTATTTAAGATCAGCAAGGTCGGCAATATCGCAGGCTGCATGGTTATCGACGGCAAAATCACCCGAAATGCGGAAATGCGCCTGATTCGCGGCGGCATCGTCGTCTTCGAAGGCAAGATCGACTCCCTGAAACGCTTCAAGGATGATGCAAAAGAAGTAGCCCAAGGTTATGAATGCGGCATTACTTTGGAACGCTATAACGACATCACCGAAGGCGACATCATCGAAGCTTTCGTGATGGAAACCGTGGAGCGCTAACATAAAGAGGTGAGACATCATGGCTAAAATCCGGGCCGGACGCGTCGGCGAGCAGATTAAAAAAGAGCTCAGCCGGCTGATTCAAACGGAACTGAAAGACCCGCGCATTGGCTTCGTTACCGTAACTGGCGTTGACGTTACGAACGACCTGTCGCAGGCCAAAGTATATTTAAGCGTACTGGGCGATGACGAGCAGAAGGCGGCTTCCCTCAAAGCAATCGAAAAGGGGAGCGGCTTCCTCCGCTCGGAGCTCGGCAAAGCGATCCGGCTGCGCCATACGCCGGAGCTGATTTTCAAGTTTGACGAATCCGTCGAATACGGCAGCCGCATTGAGCAGCTGCTCGGCGAACTCGGGAAAAACGACGAAAGCTAGCAGATTCAATAAAGGAGACGGCGAATGCAGAGCTATGATGAAAGTCTCCGGCAGACTAAGGATTACCTGCTGGAACACGATGATTATCTTGTAGTGTCGCATGTACAGCCGGACGGAGACGCAGTCAGCTCCACCCTCGCGGTGGGCTGGCTTCTGTCATGTCTGGGCAAAAAATACACTCTGGTCAATGAAGGGCCGATTCCGGAACGGATGCGGTTTCTATGGCAAGCGGAACAGATTGTGGACCTGTCGGTTACGCCGCTGGACCGGACCTTCCGCAATGTGGTATGCGTCGACTGTGCGGATTTTGCCCGCGTCGGGCTTACCCGCAACCTGTTCGCGGAACAGGCAGAGATCGTGAACATCGACCATCATCCGACGAACAACGGTTATGGTACGGTTAATTTGATCAAACCGGATGCGGCGGCTACCGCGGAGATTTTGTTTGATCTGCTGTCCCTGTTCGAGCTGGAATGGAACCCGGATATCGCCGAAGCGCTTTATACGGGCCTGCTGACAGATACCGGAGGTTTCCGTTATTCCAACACGACGCCTAAAGTAATGGAGGCGGCTTCCGCGCTCCTGGAACACGGTGTGGATGGACCTAAGCTGGCGGAGTCGCTGCTTGAGGAAATGACGCTGGCGCAGGTCAAGCTGCTCGCTAGAGCGCTGGAGTCACTGCAGCTTACTCCTGAAGGCGATGTCGCCTGGGTGGTGATTACGCCGCAGGATATGCTGGACTGCGGCGCGGCCAACGAGGATTTGGAGGGGATCGTCAATTACCCCCGGAATATCCGCGGCGTTGAGGTCGGCATGCTGTTCAAGGTCATCCGCGACGATGTTGTTAAGGTGTCGCTGCGGTCCGCCGGCCGGGTCGATGTAGCCGCGCTGGCGCAGGTGTTTGGGGGCGGCGGGCATGTGCGGGCCGCCGGCGTGCGGATTGAGGAACCTTTGGAGAGCGTGGTACCCAAAATCCTCGGCGAAATCAGGCGGCGTCTATGAGCGAGCTGGAAGGTGTGCTCGCCGTCTGGAAACCCGCCGGATTTACGTCGCATGATGTGGTCGCCAAAATCCGCCGCATTCTTGGCATGAAACGGATCGGCCATACCGGAACACTTGACCCGCAGGTAACGGGCGTGCTGCCGTTATGTCTCGGCAAGGCGACCCGTGTGGTAGAATATATGCAGGAAATGCCCAAGGAATATCGCGCAACGCTCCGGCTTGGTCTCGCAACCGATACGGAGGATCTTACCGGCAAGGTTATTGAATCCGCTGTGTCACCCCGTGTAACCGAAGCAGAAGTGCGCGAGGTGCTGGAGTCATTCCGCGGTGTCATCACGCAGGTGCCGCCAATGTATTCGGCGGTCAAGGTCGACGGCAAACGGCTGTACGAGCTGGCGCGGGAAGGCAAAACCGTTGAACGCAAAAGCCGGGAGGTTACGATTCACGAGATCGAAATGACAGGCTTCGACTCTTCCGGTCCGTACCCGGATATTTCGTTCCGGGTGCTATGCTCTAAAGGCACCTATATCCGGACGCTCTGCGTGGACATCGGCAGGGCGCTGGGGCTCCCGGCCGTTATGGTGGAGCTGACCCGGACCTTGTCCGCCGGCATCCCGGCTTCCGCCTGCCTGACCTTTGAGCAGATTGCCGCTCTTAAGGAGGCGGGCGAGCTTGAGGCCAAGCTGATCCCGGCTGACCAGGCGATTGCCCATCTGTCGGCACATACGGTGACTGCCGACAAGGTAAGACCCGCGCTGCAGGGGCAGCGCCTGTCAGTCCGTTGGGTATCGCCTGAACTGAAACAGCCGGGGCCGGTCCGCCTGTACGACGAACAAGGCTTCTTTTTGGGGATTTACGGTCTGGACGAGACAGGTGCGGTTGCCCCGGTCAAAGTATTTGCCGATCTCGGCGAGTATTCTCAATCAAGTTGAATTGCAGGTGAAAAGCGCATGAGAACCGTAACGTTAACCTACCCCTTGTCCGCAGAGACGGCCGCCGAATGGGCCCAGCCCCAGGTAGCCGCACTGGGACAGTTCGACGGCCTGCATCTGGGTCATGCCAGCGTTATTAACGCCGCTATCCGCATCGCCAGGGAGCAGGGGGTGCCCGCGTCCGTCATTACGTTTCATCCGCATCCGAAGGATGTCATGCGCAAAGGCGATTACGAAGGGTATTTGACGCCTGCAGCGGACAAGCAGGAGCTGCTTGCATTGATGGGCGTCGACAGAATGTATGTGATCGAATTTAATGAAACGCTGTCGCGCGTAAGTCCGCGGGATTTTTACGAAACCATGCTCCGGCCGCTGCAGCTTGTTACTGCGGTGGTTGGCTTTGACTTCCGCTTCGGATACCTGGGCGAAGGCGACGCGGCGCTTCTCCGCCAGCTTGGTGAAGGAACAACAAGCGTAACGACCGTCCCTCCTTTTCAG
Organism: Paenibacillus nanchangensis; assembly: GCF_046543445.1. Classification (NCBI taxonomy): domain Bacteria; kingdom Bacillati; phylum Bacillota; class Bacilli; order Caryophanales; family Paenibacillaceae; genus Paenibacillus; species Paenibacillus nanchangensis. The sequence goes on along the minus strand of NZ_JBHOFD010000001.1, from coordinate 124,869 downwards.
CTCCATGGAGAGAAGGTCAGCAGCTCGGGAATCCGCCGCAGCCTGCAGACAGGCGAGATCGAACGGGCCAACACCTGGTTCGGCCGCTGCTACCACCTGCGGGGTGTCGTCAGCCATGGGGAGAAACGCGGGCGGACCATCGGTTTCCCCACCGCCAATCTGGCTTTAACCGACCGGTATGTGGTCCCGGCCAAAGGCGTTTATGCCGTTCGTGTGCGGGTGGGCCGAGAAACGCTCACCGGCGTCATGAACCTGGGCGTCAAGCCGACGTTTCATGAAGGCGAGACGGCTCCGAGCTTTGAGGTCCATCTTTTTGATTTTGACGGCGATTTGTACGGCCGCGAACTGACGGTTGAACTGGTGTCCTATATCCGGCCGGAACGCAAATTCGGCTCCGTCCAGGAGCTGGTGCAGCAGATCGGAGAAGACGCGGAACGCGCCAAAACCCTGCTGAACCGTTAAATGCGGAAGTTTACGGCCTCATGACATTTACTTTTGCAGGCGATAATGCTATACTGAATAACGTTGCCGGACAAAGGCAGCATTAACCTTGGCTTGGTTGCCCGCTCTCACCGGCGGCTACGAGGCCAACGGCGATTCCTAAGATTGAAGGAGGTGAACAGGATGGCATTGACTCAAGAACGTAAACAGCAACTGATCGATGAGCACAGAACTCATGAATCCGATACCGGATCCCCAGAGGTGCAAATTGCTATCCTCACGGAGAACATTACGAATTTGACAGACCACCTGCGTACGCACAAGAAGGATCATCATTCCCGCCGCGGACTGCTGAAGATGGTTGGCCAAAGACGTAAACTGTTGGCGTATTTGAAGAACAAAGACGTCAAACGTTACAGCGCTCTGATCGAGAAGCTCGGATTGCGCCGTTAATTTTCCAATAGGAATGACCTTGAAGCAGCCTGGTTGTGAACCGTATGTCCTTTTCGGAGCGACAACGGCGCAGCCGGGTTGCTTTTTGGTAAGACGCAAAATTGTGTAACCGCCGTGAACCGGCATTTTTTTTGCACGCCCGGGAAAAACCTGGGTTTGGATGAACATTTTCGCAACATGCCTGACATTTTAGATGGACAAGTCTTTGAAGTTCGTCCAATCTCGCTTAAAAACCGGGTAAATCGGCCACCCTTGTATCAGAGGGGCCATGCCTCGCTTCGGGGTCCCGGTCATCCGGTATCACATATATCTTCGGAATACAACAATCAACGTACCAACGGGCCCGCTGACGCGGCAGCCCCAATTAAGGAGGGACTTTATGGAACAACGTGTTGAAATGCTGCTCGGCGGCAGAAAGCTGGTGCTGGAAACAGGCAGATTGGCCAAACAGGCCAATGCGGCGGTTATGGTCCGCTATGGCGAAACAGCCGTACTCTGTACAGTGACCGCTTCCAAAGAGCCAAAGGATCTCGATTTTTTCCCGCTTACGGTCAACTATGAAGAAAGATTATATGCGGTCGGCAAAATTCCCGGCGGTTTCATCAAACGTGAAGGCAGACCCAGCGAAAAAGCAATTCTGTCGAGCCGTCTGACGGACCGTCCGATCCGCCCGCTGTTCCCGGAAGGGTTCCGGAACGACGTTCAGGTGCTGAACCTGGTGATGAGTGTGGATCAGGACTGCGAACCGGAAATCGCGGCTATGATCGGCACATCCGCCGCGCTCAGCATTTCCGACGTGCCGTTTAACGGCCCGATCGGCGGCGTGGCTGTCGGCCGGATTAACGGGGAGTTCGTCATCAACCCGGACATTGCTCAGCAGGAAGCAAGCGATATTTATCTTGTTGTCGCCGGCACCAAAGACGCCATCATGATGGTGGAAGCCGAAGCAAACGAAGTGCCGGAAGAAGTCATGCTGGAAGCCATCATGTTTGGACATGAAGAAATCCGCAAGATCGTGGAAACGATCGAAGAGCTGGTCAAAGTGGCCGGTAAAGAGAAAATGGAAGTCAAGCTGCACGCGGTAAACGCCGAAGTAAACGAAGCGGTACGCGCTTACGCTGCGGAGCGTCTGGTTGAAGCTGTCAAAATCGGCGAGAAGCACGCGCGTCAGGAAGCGATCGATGCAGTCAACAACGAAACGGTGGAGTATTTCACAGAGAAATACATAGAGACGCCGGAGCTGCTGAAAGACGTGAAGGAAGTCCTGCATGACATCGTCAAAGAGGAAGTCAGACGCCTGATCACCCATGACAAGGTGCGTCCGGACGGCCGGAAGCTGGACGAGATCCGTCCGATCGAATGCGATACGAACCTGCTGCCGCGCACGCACGGCTCCGGTCTGTTTACCCGCGGCCAGACGCAGGCCCTCAGCGTATGTACGCTTGGTGCGCTCGGCGACGTGCAGATTCTGGACGGAATCGATCTGGAAGAAACAAAGCGGTTTATGCATCATTATAACTTCCCGCCGTTTAGCGTAGGGGAAGCCCGTCCGCTTCGCGCGCCAGGCCGCCGCGAAATCGGTCACGGCGCACTTGGCGAACGCGCTTTGTCCAAGGTTATTCCAAACGAAACCGAGTTCCCGTACACGATCCGTCTGGTGTCTGAGGTTATCGAATCCAACGGTTCGACTTCCCAAGCGAGCATCTGCGCCAGCACGCTGGCGATGATGGATGCGGGCGTGCCGATCAAGGCGCCGGTTGCCGGTGTGGCGATGGGTCTGATCAAAGACGGCGAGCATGTGTCGATCCTCACCGATATTCAAGGCATGGAAGACCATCTCGGCGATATGGACTTTAAGGTGGCCGGAACGTCCGCCGGCGTAACGGCGATTCAGATGGATATCAAAATCGACGGGATCGACCGGAACATTTTGCATGAAGCTTTGGAACAGGCCAAAGCGGGACGGATGCATATCCTGGGCAAGATGATGGAAGTCATCTCCGAGCCTAGAAAGAACTTGTCCCAATACGCTCCAAAAATCATCATTATGCAGATCAACCCGGACAAAATCCGCGATGTCATTGGCGCAGGCGGCAAAATCATCAACAAAATCATCGAAGAAACCGGCGTAAAAATCGACATCGAGCAGGACGGCCGCGTCTTTATCGCCTCGTCCGATCAAGAGATGAACGAAAAAGCCCGTTCTATTATCGAAGGCATCGTCCGCGAAGTTGTTGTTGGCGAGATTTATGTCGGTACGGTAAAACGGATTGAGAAATTCGGCGCGTTCGTCGAAATTTTGCCGGGCAAAGATGGCCTGGTTCATATTTCCCAGCTGTCCACCGAGCGGGTCGGCAAGGTTGAGGACGTGGTGGCTATCGGCGATACCGTCACCGTCAAAGTTACGGAAATCGACCAGCAGGGCCGGGTTAACCTGTCCCGCAAAGCGGTGCTGACCGCCGAAACCAAAGCGTAAGCAGCCAAAATTCCAAAGTGTAAGCGGCCGGAGGACCGGCGGCTTACTTCAGATAGGATCCGAAGAAGAGGCAGAAGCGGTTCACGTTCTGGCTCTTTTTTGGGTTATTCCGGAATCAACGTTATTCTTCCGCTCAGCGTTTTGGCCGATTGGCCTAGCATTCTGATCGGCTGGCCTAGCCTTGTGATCGACTAGCCTAGCATTGTAATCGACTGGCCCAGTGTTCTGACCAATTTGATGACAGAGGCGTCTTACGGGCCGGTTATTTTGCGGCAAACATCTGGTTGCTGTATAAACCCTCCGCTTGTTTCATAAGATGGACAAGGGAGGGCTGAACAATGAGAACGGAAAAAATTGCAGTGATTACAGCTTGTATCGCAATTGTTATCGGTATCGGCAGCTCGGCCGGTCCAATTCGCGACACCATCGCAGGGATAAGCGAAGCGGAGGTTCAACCCGTATGGGCACCTCAGCCTTCAGCAGCGCGTGAACCGCTGATGCAGCGGATCGAACGCGCAGCGGCGGAGCTGCGGATCGCGCCTATTGATGCGCGTATGGACCGCGTGTGGAAAGCGATTCCCGGCTATAATGGCCTGGAGGTTGATGTGGAAGCGACGTACCGTGACACGCTTGCCAAAGGGCTGCAGGATCCGGCTGAGTACATATACAAAGAGCTGCCCGCCAAGATTACGCTCGCCGATCTGGGAGCGCAGCCGACCTATAGGGGCAATCCCGCCAAGCCTATGGTGTCGTTAATGATTAATGTGGCCTGGGGCAACGAATATCTGAAGCCGATGCTGGATACGCTCGACCGGGAAGGGGTCAAGACCACCTTTTTCCTGGACGGCAGCTGGCTGAAAAAAAATCCGGAGCTGGCGGAGGAGATTCGCAAAAGAGGGCATGAGCTCGGGAACCATGCCTATTCGCATCCGAGAATGAGCGTGCTGGGCGCTGACCGCGCCTCCGCCGAAATCACGAAAACGCAAGCGCTGCTGAAAGCGATGGGCGCCGAAAGCCCGTGGTTTGCCCCGCCGTCGGGTGACTATGACCAGGAGACGGTGGACATCGCTTACCGTCACGGCCTGCGCACTGTTCTCTGGACGCTCGATACGGTCGATTGGCGCAATCCCGCACCTGAGGCGGTCATTTCCAAGATTGTTTCGCAGGCGGAGCCGGGATTCCTGGTGCTGATGCATCCGACCTCCGCTTCGTCCCGGGCGCTGGAGGCGATGATCCGCGGCATCCGCAAAAAAGGATTGTTGATCGGAACGGTCAGCGAGACGCTGTCTCCGCAGCGGGTGAATGCGGGAAGTTGAGCCCGGTCCCAAATTCTGATAGCATAGAATGCACGCGGTGAAATAGCACCGGTGGAATCAACGGCTGGACCAGGAGGACTTTTTAGTGAAGAAAATACACTTGTCAAACGGCATACGAGTCGTGATGGAGAAGATCCCGTCCGGACGTTCCGTTTCTTTCGGTATCTGGGTCAAGACCGGTTCCCGAAACGAGACGCCCGAGATCAACGGGATCTCCCATTTTATCGAACATATGCTTTTTAAAGGAACGGACCGGTTTAACGCCAAGGAAATCGCGGAGCAGTTTGATGCGATCGGCGGCAATGTCAACGCATTTACTTCCAAAGAGTACACCTGCTACTACGCCAAAGTGCTGGACGAGCATTTGCACATCGCCGTGGATACGCTGGCCGACATGTTTTTCCGCTCCAAGCTGGACGCGGAAGAGCTTGCGAAGGAAAAAAATGTGATTTTGGAAGAAATCGCGATGTATGAGGATACGCCGGACGATCTCGTGCATGATCTGATGTCGGTGGCCGCTTACGGTGATCATCCGCTGGCTTATTCTATCCTTGGTCTGAAGGAACGGCTGCAGGCGATGATGCCTGATGATCTGCGGGCCTACATGAAGCAGCGCTATACGATTGAAAATACGGTGATCAGCGTCGCAGGCAATTTTGACGATCGTATCGTGGAGCTGCTTGAGCGTCATTTTGGCTCGTTTGCCGGCATCGGCCCTGCGCAGATCGTCACGCCGCCAGTGTTTAAAGGCGAGTTCGTCTTCCAGCGCAAAAAAACGGAACAGCAGCATATTTGCCTGTCGCTGCCCGGGTGCCGTACAGGCGACCCGCAGCAGTATGCCATGGTACTGCTCAACAATGCGATCGGCGGCGGCATGAGCTCGCGCCTGTTCCAGGAAATTCGCGAAAAGCGCGGTCTGGCTTATTCCGTCTATTCGTACCACAGCTCCCATGCCGACAGCGGCTTGTTTACGGTATACGCCGGTACTGCGCCGAAGCAGACCAAAGAGGTGCTGGAACTAACCAAAGAAATGCTGTTTGAGCTGGCCGACAAGGGACTCAGCGAAGACGAACTGAAGAAAGGCAAGGAGCAGCTGAAGGGCAGCCTGATCCTCAGCCTGGAAGGGACCGGCAGCCGGATGAACCGTCTTGGCAAAAACGAATTGATGCTGGGACGCCATGATTCGCTTGATGATATGATAGCGAAGATTGAGCGCGTAACGATGGAGGATGTCGACAGCGTTCTGAACCGGATGTTTGCCGAACCGCTGGCGATGGCCATGGTCGGCTCCTCCGACAAAGCAGTTGCCAATGTAAGGAGAGATGATCTTGTCGCATTACGTACAAATTAACAAGCTTCCAGGGAATGAAGACCTGCCTCTTCCCCGCAAAATGTCCGAGCAGGCGTCCGGCTACGATTTGTTTGCCGCCGTGGAGCGGGAGACTGTTCTGGCGCCAGGCGAGCGGGCGCTGATTCCGGCCGGGATCGCTCTTGCGATGCCGGACGGCTTGGAAGCGCAGATCCGCCCCCGCAGCGGGCTGGCTTACAAACACGGCATTACTTGTCTGAACACGCCGGGAACGATCGACGCAGACTACCGGGGAGAAATCAAAGTTCTGCTAATCAATCTCGGCCAGGAGCCGTTTGCAATTGCCCGCGGCGAGCGGATCGCCCAGATGGTGTTCCAGACCGTTCCGGCTGTAACGCTGGCGGAAGTGGAGGAGCTGTCCGAGACGGCCCGCGGAGCTGGCGGATTTGGACACACCGGGAAATAGTCGGCAAGTTGGCCGAAAGGACGAGCGTCCGGCTGCAGGATTAGGATTGCGGCGTAACTCCGTTTTTTACTTGGATAGTTTGGCCAATTATACAGGCCGGTCAGAGATGAATGACACGTTTTATGCAGGCAGACCTTAATAGAGCGGTCTGTCAGACATCGAAGCGAAGTCGGCATCTTTGGCCGGCTTGTTTTTTTGTCTGCAGGCATTTTCTGTCTGCAGGCATTTTCTGTCTAGAGGCGCTTTTTGTCTGCAAGCAATGGTCCGCTTGTGTTTTTTTACTTTGCCTTCGCATAAAAAAAGGGTCCGCCTCCGGCTTTCACCCATTCCGGGCGGGGTGCATAAACTGCTGTTAAGTCAGCATTTTGCATAAACCCCGGTGAAGCGCACTGCGCCGGAGAACCGGTGAACGACGCGAACCTGCCGGCCGGCAGGGAAGGTCCGGGAGCGGGCCGGTTAGTGAACGGGCCCGGTTCGGGTAATGCGAAATGCGAAGTGGAAAGGAGCGTCAACCCTATGCTGACAGGTGTCAGAATCGTGTTTCTGGGCGGGGACGCACGACAGATTGAAGTCATCCGAAAATGTGTGGATCTGGATGCGACGGTAAGCGCCGCCGGATTCGAAAAATGGGAGACTCCGTGTGAAGGAGTCTCTTTCGCGCCGCTTAGCCCGGAGCTGTTGGCTGACGCGGACGCCTTGGTTCTGCCCGCCGTAGGCTGCGACGAGGAGGGACGGATCCGGGCGGTCTTCACCGATTTGCCGCTGCAGCTGCTGGAGGAACATATTGCCGCCATTCCGGCACAATGTACCGTCTACACCGGCATGGCCAAAGCTTATCTGCGCAAGTTGTGCCAAAAACACGAGCGCAAGCTGGTTGAACTGCTCAACCGCGACGATGTTGCCATCTACAATTCGATCCCAACCGCCGAAGGGGCGCTGGTGATGGCGATTCAAAACACGGATTTTACGATTCACGGTTCTTCCTCGCTTGTCCTCGGTATGGGCCGGACGGGGTTTACAATGGCCAATGCCCTTAACGGCCTGGGAGCACAGGTAAAAGTAGGCGTGCGCAAGCAGGAGCATTACGCCCGGGCGGAAGCAATGGGCTGGAAGCCGTTTATGACCAGTGAGCTGGCGCAGCACGCTGCTGAAGCCGATTTGATTTTTAATACGATCCCGGACCTGGTGATTACGGCAAGAATCCTGTCCAGGATGCCCCGGCACGCCGTGATTATCGACCTGGCTTCAGCACCGGGCGGCTGCGATTTCCGGTATGCGGAAAAGCGGGGGATCAAAGCGATCCTGGCGCCGGGACTGCCCGGGATCGTCGCGCCGAAGACAGCCGGCATGATTATGGCGGGAGCGCTGGTCCAGTCGATATCCGACGATTATCTGAACAGGGGGGAGAAGCGATGAACTGGAAAGGTAAAACAGTTGGATACGCGATCACCGGCTCGCACTGCACCTTCGCGGAGGTCATGCCCCAAATCCGGCGTTTCGTGGAAGAAGGGGCAAACGTGGTTCCTATCGTGTCCGGGTCGGTGCTCGGGACGGACACCCGCTTCGGGACTTCGGAAAATTGGCTAAAACAGTTGAAAGATATAACGGGGAATGATATCATTTCTACAATTGTTGAAGCGGAACCGCTGGGCCCATCCAAGCTGCTCGATGTATTGACGATTGCTCCCTGCACGGGAAACACAACCAGCAAGCTGGCGAATGCGATGACCGACAGTCCTGTTTTGATGGCCGCCAAAGCGCAGATGCGCAACGGCCGTCCCGTCGTGCTGGCCATATCCACTAACGACGGCCTGGGACTGAACGCGGCGAACATCGCCAAGCTGCTTGTGGCCAAAAACATTTACTTCGTTCCGTTCGGACAGGATAACCCGGAGCAGAAGCCGAACTCGCTGGTAGCGCGCATGGATCTCATTCCAGAGACATGTTATGCGGCGCTCCAGGGCGAACAGCTCCAGCCGATGATTATCGAACGGTTTCATTCAGCATAGTACAACGCACTACAGATTCAGCTGTAATTCATAGAAGGGGAGATGCGCCAGATGAGCAACAAAGCCTTTAATGTCGCCGTAGTCGGTGCGACAGGAGCCGTCGGAGAACAAATTATAGGTCTTTTGGAGAAACGGAATTTTCCGATAGCGAAGCTGAAGCTTCTGTCTTCCAAACGTTCTGCGGGTACGGTGATTCCTTTTAAAGGTCAAGATATCGTAGTGGAGGAAGCAACCCCCGACAGTTTTGAAGGGATTGAAATCGCGCTGTTCAGTGCGGGCGGAGATGTAAGCAAGCAGCTTGCCCCGCATGCGATTGCGCATGGCGCGGTCTGCATTGATAACACGAACGCTTACCGCATGGATCCGAATACCCCGCTGGTCGTTCCGGAGGTAAACCCGGAGCAGATTGGCAACCACCAGGGGCTGATCGCGAACCCGAACTGCTCGACCATTCAAATGGTGGCGGCGCTGAAGCCGCTGCATGACGCTTATGGCATCGCGCGGATTATTGTATCCACCTACCAGGCGGTTTCCGGAGCCGGAGCCCGCGCCATCGACGAGCTGAAACGCCAGAGCCGCGAGGCGCTGGAAGGGGGCGAAGTGCGTCCGGATATTTTACCGGTCGGCTCGCTGCCGGTGAAGCATCAGATTGCCTTTAACGCCATTCCGCAGATCGACAAATTCCAGGATAACGGTTATACACTGGAAGAAATGAAGATGGTCCGCGAAACGAAAAAAATCATGGGCGACGATTCCATCGAAGTGACGGCGACCTGTGTGCGGATTCCGGTCGTATACGGACACTCCGAATCCGTCTATGTCGAATTCAAGAAAGACTACGAGCTTGGCGACGTGCGCGAGCTCCTCGCAAATGCTCCGGGCATTACGCTGACCGACGATCCGGAACGTCAGCTGTATCCGCTCGCGACCGAATCCGCCGGCAAGCCGGACGTATTCGTCGGCAGATTGCGCCGGGACCTCGGCCACAGCCGGGGCCTGAATATGTGGGTGGTTTCCGACAACCTGATGAAAGGCGCGGCATGGAACGCCGTTCAGATTGCGGAGATTATCGCTCGACAATCCTAATTTACAGTGGAGAAACGGGTCGCGCCCCTTTGGGGAATTGCGCCGTTTTTCGCGATTGGCAGCATATGGAGGAATTTTAGATGGGAATTTTGGTGCAAAAATTCGGCGGCACTTCGCTGTCCACGCCGCAGGCGCGCGAGCATGTCGTCCGTCATGTAAAACGGGAGCTGGCCGGCGGCTTCAATCTGGTCATCGTTGTATCGGCGATGGGCCGGCGGGGAGAACCTTACGCCACCGATACGCTGCTTGACGTGGCGGTGCAGAACGGCAACGCCCTGCAGGACCGGGAGAAGGATCTGCTGATGGCCTGCGGGGAGATTATTTCCGCAACCACGCTCTGCAGCCTGCTGGGAAGCGAAGGGATTCAAGCGACAGTGCTGACCGGAGGGCAGGCCGGTTTCATGACGGACGGCCAATACGGCAATGCCCGCATCCTGGATGTCCGTCCTGAACGGATCCTCAGAGAGCTGCGGGAGCAGAAGGTCGTCATTGTTACCGGGTTCCAGGGCATGACGGAATCGGGCGACTTCACGACGCTTGGACGCGGAGGCAGCGACACGTCGGCGACGGCGCTTGGCGCAGCCCTGCGGGCCGACATGGTGGATATTTACACCGATGTCGACGGCATCCTGACGGCGGATCCGCGGATTGTGGAAGACGCGAAGCCGCTTCCGTATGTCACGTATACGGAAATCTGCAATATGGCGTACCAGGGAGCAAAGGTGATCCATCCCAGAGCGGTCGAGATCGCAATGCAGGCCCAGATTCCGGTCCGGGTCCGCTCCACCTTTTCGGAGGGAGAGGGAACACTGGTAACGCATCAGGAGGGCTTCAAGGATGAGCGTGCCGGAATCGTAGACCGTTATGTGACCGGGATCGCCTACGTAAGCAACATTACCCAGATCTCCGTCGACTGTCCGGAAGGCAACGGCTCGGGCATTCAGCTTCAGATCTTCAAGACGATGGCGGAAAACGGAATAAGCGTTGATTTTATTAATGTTACACCGACGGGTGCGGTCTATACCGTGTTCGATAATGTGTCCGAGAAGGCGATTCACGCGCTGCAGGAGCTGGGACTCCGGCCCAAAAGCCTGTCCGGCTGCGCCAAGGTATCCGTCATCGGGGGCGGCATCAACGGTGTCCCGGGCATTATGGCGCGGATCGTGGAGGCGCTGAGTGCGCAGAATATCCAGATCCTCCAGTCTGCCGACTCCAACACGACCATATGGGTACTCGTAAAAAAAGAAGACATGGTTCAATCTTTACGCGCCCTGCATCATCAATTCGAACTGCACCGATAAAAAACCGAATATCGTCTCCCGGCCGGCCGCATGCAAGTGCCAGCGCTTTTGGGCTTTGGGCTGACAAACCAGCGCACCGCGCCAGCCGCGCCGGGAAGAACGGTAAGGAGGGGAAGCCAAGTGGATTTCGGAAGATTGATCACAGCCATGGTAACACCGTTTGACAAGTCGGAGGCAATTAACTGGGACGCTGCCGCCAAGCTGGTCGATTATTTGATCGAAGAACAGAAATCAGAGGCCCTCGTCGTATGCGGCACAACCGGCGAATCGCCCACGTTAACCGATGAAGAGAAGCTGCAGCTGTTTGCTTTTGTGAAGGAGCGTGCCGCGGGCCGGGCCAAAATTATTGCCGGCACCGGAGGCAACAGCACGCAGCATTCCATAGAACTCACTAAAGAAGCCGAAAAACTCGGCGTGGACGGCATTCTGCTGGTCGTGCCCTATTACAACAAGCCGAACCAGGAAGGACTGTACCGCCATTTTGCCGCCATCGCGGCGCAAACGTCGCTTCCGGTGATGCTGTACAATATTCCCGGCCGCACCGGGATCTGTATGAGCGTGGCGACAACGCTGAAGCTGGCGCAGATCCCGAATATCACCGCAACAAAGGAATGCGCTTCCGTCGAGCAGGTCACCTGGCTGGCCAGGGAATGCCCGGAGAATTTTTATATTTATTCGGGGGACGACTCCTCCGCGCTGCCCGCACTTGCTGTTGGCGGACACGGCCTGGTGAGCGTGGCGAGCCATATTGTCGGCGCTGACATCCGGCGGATGATCGAAGCGTTCCTGTCTGGGGACGCCAGGGAAGCAGGCAGGCTGCACCGGGAGCTGTACCCGGTCTTTAAGGGGCTGTTTGAATGTCCCCACCCGCTGCCCAACCCGTCCGCGGTGAAATATGCGCTTGGACTGCAGGGTCTTGACGTCGGAACCGTCCGGCTGCCGCTTGTGGCGCCCAGCGAAGATGAGGCGGCGTTTATCCGCGAGCTTTTGAAGAAGTAAAGAAGGCGTAAACGCCTTATTGAAGGGAACGGATAACCCTTAACCGAATAGGTGAACAAACGACAAAGCCGGTCTGGATAAGACCGGTTTTTTTGCGCAGCAATGTCGGGGTCGGCGGTGCTAACACCATTGTATTTTTGCCAAACCCAAGAAGGAGGGGCAGACCCCTTTGAAACAGCCCTTTAAGGCGCGGAAAGTAACGCACAGATGGCGGGCCCGGAAGAAATAAAGCAGGGCTTTTGCGGCAAGAATAGAGGACAGGAAAGTGGACGACTTGTTTTTTGACAAAATTATCAGGTATAATGTGGTTAAGTGACTGGGTGCGGTTAAAATTAAATATGCGGAAACTTCCGTCAACGTTATGCATGGAGAGACAGAATCCTTGTATACGTCTGTTCGTTATAACAGCATGTTCGCGTAGGGGCGCGGCGGTGAAGCTTGACGGAACGGCCCGCATGGTACGGGTTTCCTGGTACGGAAGCTGAATCTGTTATGATACGGATCGGAATGTGTGTTTCTGCGTCTTAAATGGCCATTCATTCCGGAATTCTCCGCAGTTTGAAAGTGTTCAGCGCTAGGTTACCGTCTGGTCTTCCTCTGCTTCGGAGTCGCGGCAGCGGCGGTCTTTTCTTAAGCTTTGTCTTTTTTAGGTCTCATGCTTAAGGGAGCAGTCTATCCGCATATCCGCATACCGTGAGGTTGACTGCAAATCGGCACATGGCATCTATTTTAATACAAGAATATACGTCCACAATTTAGGAGGGTTAGATTCATTTGTCCAAAAAAAACAACAACGATAAATTGTCTATTTTCGCATTGGGCGGAGTCGGCGAGATCGGAAAAAACATGTATGTCGTGCAGTACGGAAACGACATTGTCGTCATTGACGCGGGACTGAAGTTCCCTGAAGAGGATATGCTGGGTATCGATATCGTTATTCCCGATATTTCTTACCTCACCGAGAACCGCGACAAAGTCAGAGGCATCGTCTTGACCCACGGTCACGAAGACCATATCGGCGGTCTGCCTTATGTCCTGAAGCATCTGAATGTTCCGGTATACGGCACAAAGCTTACGCTTGGCCTGGTCGAGAACAAATTGAAGGAAGCGAACCTGCTTGGCGAAACGAAACGGATTCTCATTCACGAGGATTCTGAGGTGGAGCTCGGCAATTCGCTGAAGGTTACGTTTTTCCGTACCAATCACAGCATTCCGGACTCTGTAGGCGTCTGCGTCGAAACACCGGAAGGCAATGTCGTCCACACTGGCGACTTCAAATTTGATCATACCCCTGTCAATGATCAATACGCGAACCTGCACCGGATGGCTGAAATCGGCCAAAAGGGCGTACTGGCGCTGATGTCGGACAGCACGAACGCAGAGAAACCTGGATTCACACCTTCTGAGAAAAATGTCGGCGTTGTGCTGGAAGATATTTTCCGCAAAGCCGAACAGCGTGTCGTTGTGGCAACGTTCGCTTCAAACGTTCACCGGATTCAGCAGGTGGTTAATGCAGCGGAATCGACCGGCCGTAAAATCACCGTTATCGGACGCAGCATGGTCAACGTCGTATCGATCGCCTCCGAGCTGGGATATCTGCATATGCCGGACGGCATGCTGATTGAGCCGGAAGAGATGAACCGCATGGCGGCGAACCGCGTGGTCGTATTGTGCACAGGCAGCCAAGGCGAGCCGATGTCCGCGTTGACCCGTATGGCCCGTTCGAGCCACCGCAAAGTGGATATCCTGCCTGGCGACACGGTAATTATCGCCGCTACGCCGGTACCGGGGAACGAGAAGTATGTAGGCCGCACGATTGATGAGCTGTTCCGCCTCGGCGCGAACGTCATTTACAGCGGATCGAATTCAGGCGTGCACGTATCGGGCCACGGCAGCCAGGAAGAGCTGAAGCTGATGCTGAATCTGATGAAGCCCAAATACTTCATTCCGATTCACGGTGAATACCGGATGCAGCGCCGCCACTCCCTGCTGGCCGAATCGGTTGGCGTCGACCCGGATAACATCTTTATTACCGAGATCGGCGAGATAGTGGAAATCCAAGGCGGCTCGGCGCGCAAGGCCGGCAAGGTAACCGCAGGCAACGTGCTGATCGACGGTCTTGGCGTAGGCGACGTAGGCAACATCGTGCTGCGCGACCGCAAGCTGCTGTCGCAGGACGGCATTCTGGTGGTAGTGGTGACCCTGAGCAAGCAGAACGGTTCGATAGTATCGGGCCCGGACATTATCTCGCGCGGTTTTGTGTATGTACGGGAGTCCGAAGGACTGCTTGACGAGGCAAACCGCATCGTGTCGAGCACGCTGCAGCGGCTGATGAGCGAAAAAGTTAACGAGTGGGCGTCCCTTAAAACAAATGTCAAAGACGCGCTTGGACGTTTCCTCTATGAGCAGACCCGCCGCAGACCAATGATTTTGCCAATTATTATGGAAGTGTGATCCGGCCAGTCCGTATCCGCACAGTATAGAACCTCCGCTCTCCCGCAGGAAATCGCACATGATTTCCCGCAAGGGACGGAGGTTTTTTCGGCTGCGCTGCCAGATGTCGATGGTCCGCTTTATCTGGATTGGTCTCTGCTCGTTGTACGCGTGAATAAGTCATGTCCGCCTGACGTCATACTAACGGCAGACTCATGCGGGTAATGGACTTAACGACGGAAGGGGACATGCATCATGTGGAAGGGAAGCGAATTGGCAATCAGCGGGACGGAAAAGGAGGCGGGGGCCATTCCCGAGGGGGAACCGGCACAACTGCCGGTGACGGAGCAGGGACTTCCGGCAAGCGCAACAGTGCCGGTCAAAGAGCTGGGCGTATCGGCGGTGCCCGCACCGGAGCCGGACGTGTTTTGCCTGACGATCATCGGACAAATTGAAGGCCATATCGTCATGCCGCCGCACAATAAAACGACCAAATATGAGCATATTATCCCGCAGCTGGTTGCGGCGGAGCAGAGCCGGACGATCAAGGGGCTGCTGATTATTTTGAATACGGTCGGAGGCGATGTGGAGGCGGGGCTGGCGATTGCGGAGATGATTGCGTCGCTGACCAAACCCACGGTCACCGTTGTTGTTGGCGGAGGGCACAGCATCGGCGTACCGATTGCCGTGGCCGCAAGCCACTCTGTCATCGCTGAAAGCGCAACGATGACCATCCATCCGATCCGGATGAACGGACTGATTATCGGGGTGCCGCAAACTTTTGAATATATGGAAAAAATGCAGGAGCGGGTGGTCAGGTTCGTAACCAACCACTCGCGGATTACCGAAGAGCAGTTCAAGGATCTGATGTTCAAAACCGGCGAACTTAACCGGGATATCG
The DNA here is from genome assembly GCF_046543445.1 of Paenibacillus nanchangensis. NCBI lineage: Bacteria > Bacillati > Bacillota > Bacilli > Caryophanales > Paenibacillaceae > Paenibacillus > Paenibacillus nanchangensis. Next base: position 109,679 of record NZ_JBHOFD010000001.1, on the reverse strand, counting down.
GCACAGCGGTGGGCGGGTATGACGCCGTCAAATACGGGCTGATGGATGAGGTAGGGGGAATCGGCACCGCGCTGGCCCGGCTGAATGAGATGATTGCCGGATCATCGTCGCCCGGGGGGCTCACCCAATGACACTGCATACGGTAATGCCCATGGAGCAAGTGTGGAACGGGGCCATCCAGGTAGGGGAGTTCCGGGAGATGAAGGTCGGCGGAATGCTGATGCAAATCGCGCCGGCGGGCGGAGGCAAAGGCCGGATCGTCCGGCTGATCGGCTGCCCGCTGCACGCATATCTCGATCCGTCGCTGGCTCCCGGGAGCCTGATTGATTGTCCCGGCACGGACTGAAGCACCGAATAGGAAACGGCAAGCCTGTCGAACCGGCAGGCTTATTGCCAGTTCCGCACGAAAAAAAAGAGAACATAGGTACGCCACGCCATTATATGGTATAATGTTGTTCCGGGGGTGGCAGGCGTGGCCAAACGCAGAAAAAAGAAGAAGAAAGCGCTGCTCGGCAGCGTTTTAAAATATGAAATCTACGGCATCGTTCTGATTACGCTGTCTGTTATCGCTTTGTCCGGAGAGGCGGCTGTCGGTGAGGCGCTGTCGCAGTATTCGGCTTTTTTGTTCGGCCGTTTTTATTTTGTGGTGCCGATGATCGGCATTTATTTTGGGTTAAACGTCATGATCCACAGGCGCTGGCCTTCCGCGTGGACAAGCCGTCATACAGGCATTCTGCTGCTGGTCATGGCGCTTACGTTAATGAGCACCATTTCCGCAATGGAGCGGAAGCTCGGCCCGCTTACGACAACAAATGCGGCAGGAGAGACATTTACGGCGCTGACGCCGAAGGGCGTGCTGTCGCAGATACATAATGATTTAACGGGCGCTTTTCAGCCGCCCGGTGATAAAGGTGCGGCGTACGTATTGGGCCGGGATATTAGCGGCGGTTATGTCGGCGCGCTGGAGTTTGCTTTGCTGCTGCTGCTGTTCGGGACGCTTGGCGCCAAGCTGATTATGATTGTCATGCTGGCGATCAGCTTTATGCTCATCACGAACCTTTCGTACGTGGAGCTCTTTGGGCTGCTGCAGAACCAGACCAGGTCGCTGGTGAAGATGCTTCGGACCCGGGCCGCCAACCGGCCCAAGGCCGTCCCGGTGCGCTCGAAGCCAGCCGTTTCCAAGGCGAAGCTGAAGGCTGCGCCGCCAATTGACGAGGAGGAAGAGGATGAGGAAGAAGACATCCGTCCGCGCGCTCCCAGAAAGCAGCCGCTGTTCTTCCAGCGGCTGGCGCAGTGGGCCGTTCCCGGCGACAGCAGCCGGGCGGCGGATCATCCGGATGGCGCCGGGCAGGCGGAGACTATCACAACCGCGCCGCATACCGAGACGCAGCTTCCAGCCTTTACCGGATGGGAGCCGGAAGCTAATGAGCCGGAGGATCCAAACGAAATCGAGGAGGACATGCCGATTATCCGCGATTTCTTCGAGCATATCCGCTCGGAAGGCTTAAGCGAGGAGGACCGGGAGGAATGGGCGGAGTTTTCTCCCGCAGCGCGCGGCACGGCGCCGGGAGGAACGGGACCCGCTGCAGAGAACCAGCCTAACGGGGCGGGAGAACATCTGCTGCCTGCTTCAGGCGGGGGTGAGCTGCCACCGGATGCATCTCCCGATGCTGCGGCCGATGCCACCGGCGGCGAAGCAGCGGCGGAAACGCCTGCCGAAGCGAAACCGGCTCCGCCGCCGAAGCCGTACCGGCTGCCGCATTTCCGGCTGTTGTCCAAGCCGAGCGGGGCGGGCAAAGGCGGCGACCAAAGCGACTACATGCAGACCGCGCGCAAGCTGGAAGCAACACTCGAGAGCTTTGGCGTGCGGGCAAAAGTGCTTGAGGTTGTCCGTGGTCCTGCCGTAACGCGCTATGAAATTCAGCCGGACATCGGCGTTAAAGTCAGCCGGATCGTCAATTTGACGGACGATATCGCGCTTGCGCTTGCTGCCAAGGATATCCGGATGGAAGCGCCAATTCCCGGCAAATCGGCGATCGGGATCGAGGTGCCGAATCCGGAGGTGTCGGTCGTCACCATGCGCGAGGTTATGGAAACCCAGATTTTCCAGGATTCCACCGCCAAGCTGTCGATCGCGTTCGGCAGAGATATTTCGGGCCAGACCATCGTTGGCAATCTGGCGAAGATGCCCCACCTTCTGGTCGCCGGCGCAACAGGCTCCGGCAAGTCGGTCTGCATTAACGGGATTATCACCAGTATCCTGTATAAGGCCAAGCCGAATGAGGTCAAGTTTTTGATGGTCGATCCAAAGATGGTTGAACTGAATGTGTATAACGGCATTCCCCATCTTATGGCGCCGGTAGTTACCGATCCGAAGCGGGCCAGTCTGGCGCTGAAAAAAATTGTTGTGGAGATGGAGAAACGCTATGAGCTGTTCTCCAAGTCCGGCACCCGGAACGTTGAAGGCTACAACCTGCTGATGAAAGACAATCCTGCGGCGGTTTTGCCTTATATTGTTGTTATCGTCGACGAGCTCGCCGACCTGATGATGGTTGCCGCCAATGATGTAGAGGATGCGATCTGCCGGCTGGCCCAAATGGCCCGGGCGGCGGGAATTCATCTCATTATTGCTACCCAGCGGCCTTCGGTGGATGTCATAACCGGCGTCATCAAAGCAAATATCCCATCCCGGATCGCCTTTGGCGTATCCTCGCAGGTGGACTCGCGCACCATTCTGGACATGGCGGGCGCGGAGAAGCTGCTTGGCCGGGGTGATATGCTGTTTATGCCGATGGGCGCCTCCAAACCGGTCCGCGTACAAGGCGCATTCCTGAGCGACCAGGAGGTTGAAGCGGTTGTGCATTTTGTCAGCAGCCAAGGCGAAGCGGTGTACGATGAATCGATCGTGCCGGAAGTCGAGGAAGCCGACGGCGATGGTGATGAACCGCAGGACGAACTGTACGAGCAGGCGGTGCAGATTGTGCTGGAAGCCAAGCAGGCTTCCGTCTCCTTGCTGCAGCGGAGAATGCGCGTCGGTTACACGCGGGCGGCACGTCTGATCGATTACATGGAGTCCAAAGGCGTAATCGGCCCTTATGAAGGCAGCAAGCCAAGGGAAGTGCTTGTATCCGCGGAGCAGTACCAGCAGAACCGGATCAGCTCATAAAATAAGGTGAAATGCCGGCTGCGGTCGGCCTGATGAACCGCTGCTCTCATATGAGAGCGGCGGTTTTTCTATACGTTCCATGAAAAGGCGGGGTGAGGAAAGGGGTCATGGTCTAGCCTTTCTCACAGATCTCCGGTGCGTGCATAGGATCAACTCTTGGTCGTCATAATAACGGTAGCCATCCATTGCGAAAACTTCCAAGAGAAAGGCAGAGCGATAAGATGAAAAACCAGAAGCTGTGGGTAATTGCCGCAATGACCCTTGCATTAACTGCCGCCCCGCTCGCGGGGTATTTGACCGGTTTCCCGGGGGCGTCCGTCAAAAACGAAGCGGCCAGCCAAGAACATCTCCTTGCAGAAGAAGCCCTGCCGGTATTCAGCACAACCCTGGTTAAGTTTGGTTCGTCCGGTCAGGATGTTTACGAGCTGCAGGGCCGGCTAAAATTCCTGGGGTTCTACAACGGGAAGATCGACAGTACGTTTGGATCCAAAACTTTAAATTCGGTAAAGTGGTTTCAGTGGGAATTCGGGATGAAAGCCGATGGGGTTGTAGGCCCAAAAACGAAGCTGAAGCTGTATAACGCCACAAAATCGTGGAGACCGACCGAGCCAAAAACCGGTACTGCGGCTGCAGGAGGAGGAACTCCCCCCGCAAACCAAAATACTGGCGGAGGAGGCGGCGGCTCCAAGGCCGCGTTGTCTTCCGGCAATACGATGGGACTGTCCGAAAACGACCTCAAAATTATGGCGAACGCCGTGCACGGCGAAGCCAGAGGCGAGCCGTTTGAAGGCCAGGTGGCGGTGGCAGCCGTTATTTTGAACCGTGTCAAATCGCCAAGCTTCCCGAATTCGCCGTCCGGTGTTATTTTTCAGCCTGGTGCGTTTACCGCGGTGGCTGACGGACAAATTTATCTGGAGCCAAACGAAACGTCGCGCAAAGCTGTGCAGCAGGCGCTGAACGGCTGGGATCCGACAGGCGGCTGCCTGTATTATTTTAATCCGAGAACGGCCACCTCCAAGTGGATTTGGACCCGTCCGCAGGTCAAAACGATTGGCGAGCATATTTTTTGTATGTAGCGGCTGTACCAGCCGTATTCAGAACCAGGAAGCAACCGGGGTTGTCCTTCGGTTGCTTCCTGTCTTTGGGATGGTTTAGAATGGATATTACTTAATGCGCCTAATAAGAGCAAATGCAAGCAGGATCACCGCTCTTTATTCTAACTGCTCCATACACGGCAGCTGTGCCGTGGTGATTTTCAGGCTAATTAGGACGCAAAGACGTGACATGATCCGGTCTGGGTTTGTTGGGCCGGTCCATTAAAGCAATTCCCATTTCGCCGTAAAGGAGTTTTGGACTTGAACAATTTACATTTTCAGCATGGCAGCTCCGCCGGCCTGCGCATCCATGTTCTGCCTACAACAACTTTCAAGACGTTTGCTATCTCTTTGTATGCCGGAGTTCCGCTGAATTCGGACACCGTAACTTCCACCGCGCTTATTCCTTTTGTGCTCCGCAGAGGAACCGCCGCTTATCCCGAGACGATTCAGTTTCGTGAACGATTGGAGCAGCTGTATGGAGCCGGCTTTGGCTTTGACGTGTATAAACGGGGCGATTACCAGATCGTTCAATTCCGGATGGATACCATTAACGACTCCTTTGTCCAAAGCGCCGAAAGCCTGCTCGATCAATCATTTGCCTTTTTGGGCGGCGTGCTTACCCGTCCGCTAACCGAACAAGGCCGCTTCCGGCCATCTTATGTGACAACCGAACGCGAAACGGTCCGCAAAAAACTGGAGAGCATTGTCAACGACAAAATCCGGTATGCCGCGGAACGCTGCATTGAAGAAATGTGCCGGAATGAACCGTACCGGCTGCATCCGCTTGGACAGCGGACGGATCTGGACGGCATTACACCGGAAGGCCTGTACCGCGCTTATGGCGACTGGCTGAACCGGGCTAATTTCGACTTGTATGTGGTTGGCGATACGACTCCGGAAGAGGTGGAACGTCTCGTCCAGCGCCATTTCAACCTGCCGTCCGGGCAAGCCGGTGAATACAAGTCTAGCTCTCCGCGTGTGACTGTTCAGGAGGTTAGACGGGTGGAGGAGCGGCTTGACGTGAACCAGGGCAAGCTGAATCTCGGACTCCGCACATCGATCACTTACCAGGATGACGACTATGCCAAAGCGCTGATGTACAACGGAATATTGGGCGGGTACCCGCATTCCAAGCTGTTCGTCAATGTGCGGGAAAAAGAAAGCCTGGCTTACTATGCCTCATCCCGGTATGACGGGCATAAAGGCCTCGGCACCATTCAGTCGGGGATTGAAATCCAAAATTACGGCAAAGCGCTCGATATTATCAACCGCCAGCTGGAAGAGATGCGGGCAGGCCGGATCACCGACCTGGAGTTGACCCAGACCCAGGCGATGATCCGCAATCTGCTGTCTGAAATTCAGGACTCCGCATTCGAGATGATCTCCTACGATTTCAACCGCCAGCTGTCGGGGCGCGACCGGTCCACCTCGGAGCTGCTGTCCCAGGTGGAGCAAATCGGTGCGGCGGAAGTAAAAGCCGCGGCGGAGACGTTCCAGCTTGATACGGTGTATTTTTTGACCGGGAAGGAGGCGTAACCCATGGAACAAATTCGCTACGATCAGCTGCAGGAGACCCTCTATCACGAGGTGCTTGATAACGGGCTTCAGGTGTACGTGCTGCCAAAACCGGGATTCCGCAAAACCTATGCCACGTTTGCCACCAAATACGGGTCGGTTGATAACCATTTCCGGGTGGAAGGTCAGGAGGAAGTTAGCGTACCCGACGGGATTGCGCATTTTCTGGAGCACAAAATGTTTGAAGAGCCGGAAGGCGACATCTTCGCCACTTTTGCGTCGAACGGGGCATCGGCCAACGCGTTTACCAGCTTTGAACAAACGGTGTACCTGTTTTCGGCCACTGAAAACATCGAGACCAACTTGTCGACGCTGATTGATTTTGTCCAGCGGCCGTATTTTACCGACCAAAATGTGGAGAAGGAAAAAGGGATCATCGGGCAGGAAATCAACATGTACCGCGATAACCCTGACTGGCGGGTGTATTTCGGTCTGATTGAAGCGATGTACAGCAAACATCCGGTCCGGATCGATATCGCCGGCACAGTCGAGTCGATCGGTACGATCACCAAGGAAACGCTTTACACCTGCTATAACGCTTTTTATCATCCAAGCAATATGCTGTTGTTTGTAGTCGGCGGAGTGGACCCGGAGAAGGTCATCCAGCTTATCCGTGACAACCAGGCCGCCAAAACGTACGGCCCGCAGGGCGAAATTGCGCGTCTGTTCGAAACCGAACCCCAAGCGGTGGCGACAAAACGGCTGGAGAACCGTCTGCCCGTATCGCTGCCGAAATGCCTGTTTGGCTTCAAGGAGAAACAGACCGCGGAAGGCGAGGCTGGCATCCGCCGCGATCTGACAACCAAGCTGATGCTGGACCTGCTGTTTGGCACAAGCACTAAGCTTTACCAGAAGCTGTACGATTCGGGGCTCATTTCAGACAGCTTCGGTCATGAATACAGCAGCTCGCCGCAGTATGCGTTTTCGGCTATTGGCGGGGATACGAAGGACCCCGACGAGCTGCTGCGCGTCATCCGGGAGGATGTGGACGCGCTGCTGAAGACCGGATTTGCGGAAGCGGATTTTGAGCGGGCCCGCAAGAAAAAAATCGGCGGATACCTGCGGATGCTCAATTCGCCCGAAAGCATCGCTCATGAATTTACCCGCTACCGGTTCCGCGGCGGCGATCTGTTTACGGTCGTGCCGCTGTATGAGTCTCTGACTCTGGACGAAGTAAATGAACGTTTCCGTTCGCATGTGGATTGGGATCAGCTGGCCGTATCTGTGGTGGTGAGCCCCGAGTGACGTTCACGGGAGAGAACGGGAAACCGATCGGGGAGACAACGGTGCTCGTAACGGGCGGCAGCGGAGGAATCGGCGGGGCAATCGCAGAGCGGTTCGCCTCCGTCGGCATGAACGTGGTCATTCATTATATGCATTCGCATGAAGCGGCCAACGAGGTCGCGCGCCGATGTATGGCACATGGGGCTAAGGTGATGACCATAGCGGCCGATATGAAGGACCGGCAGCAGCTTCAGCGGATGGCGGACCGGCTGGAGGGCAGCGGGCTGATGCCGGATGTGCTGGTCAACAACGCGGGGGTGTCGCTTTACGGCATGCTTGCGGACGTGACAGAGGAACAATGGGATCATGTCATGGGCGTCAATTTAAAAGGCACCTTCCTCTGCAGCCAGATTTTTATGCCATATATGGTCTCGCAAAAATATGGACGGATCATCAATGTCTCTTCCGTGTGGGGATTATCCGGCGCGTCCTGCGAGGTGGTGTACTCGGCCAGCAAAGGCGGGGTGAACGCCTTCACCAAAGCGCTTGCGAAGGAGCTGGCGCCGTCCGGGGTGACGGTTAATGCCGTCGCGCCCGGTGCGGTCCGGACGGAGATGCTGTCCGGGTTTGCTCCGGACGAAATCCGCTCGCTTGAAGAGGAGATCCCTGCCGGACGGCTTGCGACGCCTGAGGAAATCGCGTCGGTCGTGTATTTCCTTGCGCTTCCCGAATCCGGCTACATCAACGGGCAGATCATCAGCCCCAACGGGGGCTGGATGACCTGACGGCAGCCTAGCGCTGCCGTTTTGGCCTGCATGAGGGAAGGATAATTTGGCAGCATAGCGGGGCCTGCCAAAGGACATATTACAACTGTTGCTATTAAATCTTGCGTATGCGGGTGAAGGACGGCTTGTACACGTGCTTCACTTACGCAACCCCGAAGGAGGATTTAAGATGTCAACAGTAATCAAGAATTTTGATAATTGGAAGAAGTTCCTTGGTGAGCGTGTCGTTCAAGCGGAGCGGGCAGGACTGAGTGAAGACACAATTTCGAAACTTGCTTTCGAGATCGGCGAATTCCTCGACCGCAAAGTCGATCCGCAGAACGCATCGAACCGCGCGATCAAGGAGCTGTGGGACGTCGGCGACGACTCGGAGCGCCAGACGATCGCAAGACTGATGGTCAAGCTGGCAAAGGAAAACGCATAAGCTTGACGGAACAAGCTCCCCTGCCGGGGAGCTTTTCTGTAATTGTTACAGGTCTGTTCTTGCCTTTCAAAATTTTTTTATATATCATTGAACATGACTCAGACGAAACCAGAGGTGCACGCGATTGGAACCTAAACAATGGTACATGGAATACAAGATACATAAGAACCGGCCAGGACTGCTGGGTGATATTGCTTCGATGCTCGGCATGCTGGAGGTTAATATATTGACGATCAACGGCGTGGAAGGCAAAACAAGGGGCATGCTGCTTGAGACGGACGATGACGACAAGATCAAACTGATGGGCGAGATGCTGCGGAAGGTGGACAGCATCACCGTTACCGCGCTGCGTTCTCCGCGGCTGGTCGACAAGCTGGCCGTGCGCCACGGCCGGTATATCGACCGCGATTCGGACGACCGGAAGACGTTCCGTTTTACACGGGACGAACTTGGGCTGCTTGTCGATTTTTTGGGCGAGCTGTTTAAAAGGGAAGGCAAACAGGTAATCGGATTAAGAGGTATGCCGCGTGTTGGCAAAACGGAGTCGATTATCGCGGGCAGCGTATGCGCCATGAAGCGCTGGACCTTTGTTTCGTCGACCCTGCTGCGGCAGACCGTCCGCAGCCAGCTGGCCGAAGACGAAATGAACCCTAACAATGTGTTTATCATCGACGGCATTGTGAGCACCATCCGTTCGAATGAAAAGCATTACCATCTGCTCAAGGATATTATGGCGATGCCGAGTACGAAGGTGATTGAGCATCCCGATATTTTTGTGCGGGAATCGGAATACAATTATGAAGATTTCGACATTATTATCGAACTGCGGAACAACCCGAATGAAGAAATTTTGTATGACACCTTCACGACAAGCTACAGCGACGAGCTGTAACGTGAAGATAACGCAAGACCAATTACAGCATGACGGCACATAACCTTGAAGCCAGAGCCAAGGCTTCGTTATATGATTAGGAGGATGATGGTATGTCTGAACTGGGCCAGCAGCTAAAAGAGGCTCGTCTTCAGCGGGGGATGAGTCTCGATGATGTCCAGGAAGTGACGAAAATACGCAAAAAATACCTGGAAGCCATTGAAGCTGGGGATTATAAAGTGCTGCCCGGTAATTTTTATGTCCGGGCGTTTATCAAAACCTATGCGGAAGCGGTAGGGATGAATCCGGACGATCTGTTGGACGAGCATACGAGTGTACCGAAACCGGAGCCCGAAGCGACGATGGAAACGGTCATTACCAAACGCAGCCGCCGGCCTGAAACGGAACGTAGCGCCAAATGGCTGCCGACCCTGCTCATGTGGATTTTTCCGGTGCTGATCGTAGCGGTGATTTATCTCTATGCCACCGAGTGGAGCAAGCCGGATGAAGAAACCAATCCGCCGGCCGTCGCTAATGTAACCAACCCGGCGGCATCCGCGGCTCCGCCTGCTGCAGGCGGAGCAACGCCGGCTCCTTCGGCCGACGCGGGCGCCGGCGGCGAAGCATCGCCTGCCGCTTCGCCGGAGGTCTCGCCGTCCCCATCCCCATCGCCGTCTCCGTCGCCTCAATCATCGGTAGCAGTTACGCAAGACCGCAAGTCGGGCAAAACGACGGTGTTCAAAGTGAGCGCACCTGCAGGCTCACCGGTTAACGTTGTAATCGACGCCACCGGCAAAAGCTGGCTGGAAGTTTACAAAGGTGAAAATTCCAAAGGCGAAAAGCTGCAATACGGCAATACCGAAAGCGGTGATCACCTGACCTTCCAGCTGGATGGTGAAGGAATGTACATCAAATCGGGCGCCTCTTCCGCAACGACCATCACGGTCAACGGGCAAGAAGTGACGGACGGCAAGCCAACCACCCGGATCCGGCTTGAGCTGGATAACGCCGGCGGAACCGGACAACAGGCCGGAGCGGAGGGCGGCGCCTCCTCGGACGAAGGACAGACGGACGCTGCTGAATAGAAATAGCTTCCTTTGGACAAGATAGGGATGATTTTAAGTCTTGCGCCAAAGTGAGGTGTATCCCATGACCGCTAGTTGGATTGTAACCGTGCTTGGTATCATCGTCAGCCTGCTCGGCTATTATTTGACGCCGAGTGCTTGGGGCTATGGAATTCTTGGCTTCGGACTCGCGCATGTCGTGCTCGGCATTCTGGATATGTTCCGGAATCCGGCCCGCAGCCGGTAGGCCGACATACACAAGTGACGCTTCCCGTATACAGACGGGGAGCGTTTTTTGTTGATTTCGATACAGAACAGGGTCTGCGAAGATTCGGGGAAAGCTTGCTTTTGTCCAGCCGGGGCGGTCCATTAGACTTGCGCAGCGGTTTCTTTTATAATAGGAGGCGTATATTTGCAGAAAAAGGACGTGAAGGCATGGCATCCGAAAGCTCGTTCGATATTGTATCCAAGATGGATATGCAGGAATTGACGAATGCGGTTCACCAGACGGAGAAGGAAATCGAGAACCGCTTTGACTTCAAAGGCAGCAAAAGCAGCCTCAAACTGGAAAAGGACGCCCTGATCATCGTATCGGACGATGAGTACAAGCTGGGCGCCGTAATCGACATCCTCCAGTCCAAGATGGTTAAACGCGGAATTACACTGAAGAACATGGACTTTGGCAAAGTCGAACCGGCTTCCTCCGGAACGGTGCGCCAGCGGCTCGGTCTCAAACAGGGGATCGACCAGGAGAACGCCAAGAAGATTAACATTCTCATCCGCGACTCCAAGCTGAAGGTGAAAAGCCAGATCCAGGGGGACCAAATCCGCGTAACCGCCAAAAGCCGGGACGATCTCCAGCAAATCATCCAGCTGCTGCGTAAGGCGGATCTTCCGCTCGACCTGCAGTTCACCAATCTCAAGTAGCGCGATGTGCCTCGCCACCCTGTTAACGGAAGGGGTGCGGGGTGCTTTGCGTTTTGACAGCCGATTCAGGCATAGTTTATACTTGTTGAGATCATAGGGTACACGGCCTAAGAAGGTTTGGGGGATGACCGATGACGGAGAAAATTAAAATTGTGACGCTCGGCTGCGAAAAAAATCTGGTCGACTCAGAAATTATGTCCGGTCTTGTTCATGAGCGCGGTTATACGCTTGTTGACAACAAGGAGGACGCCACAGTCATCATTGTGAATACCTGCGGATTTATTGACGCGGCCAAGGAAGAGTCCGTGAATACCATTCTTGACCTGGCTGAACTGAAGGAAACGGCCCGGCTCAAAGCGCTGATCGTGTCCGGGTGCCTGACTCAGCGCTACAAGGAAGCGTTGATGGAAGAAATGCCGGAAATTGACGGAATTGTAGGCACCGGTGATTTTCATAATATCGTGCAGATTGTGGACGAGGCTGTGCGGGGACGCCGTCCGGTTTGGGTCGGCAATCCTGTGTTTAATTATGAACAGACACTGCCGCGCAAGGTTTCGACGCCAAGGTATACCGCGTTTGTTAAAGTTGCGGAGGGCTGTGACAATAATTGTACGTTTTGCTCCATCCCGATCATGCGCGGCGCGTTCCGCAGCCGTTCAATGGAGTCGATTGTTGCCGAAGTGGCGGATCTAGCCAGCCAAGGCGTCAAGGAATTCAGCCTGATTGCGCAGGATTCGACCAACTATGGCACCGATTTGTACGGCGACTTTCGTCTGCCCGAACTGCTGAACCGGGTCAGTGGAGTGGAGGGCGCATCGTGGGTTCGGCTGCATTATGCGTATCCGGGCTTTTTTACGGACGAGCTGATTCGTGTGATGGCGGAGAATCCGAAGGTGTGCAAATACGTGGACATGCCTCTGCAGCACAGCGAAGACACCATCCTCAAAAGAATGCGGCGTCCCGGCAGACAACGCGACGTCCGGGAGCTTATTGCGAAGATCCGCGCATCGATTCCAAACGTGTCGATCCGCACCTCGCTGATTGTGGGTTTCCCCGGCGAAACCGAAGAGGAGTTCGAGCGGCTCTGCGACTTTGTCCGGGAGATGCGTTTCGACCGTCTGGGGGTCTTTACATACTCAAACGAAGAGGATACCCCGGCCTCCAGGCTGCCTAATCATGTGCCGGACGAGGTAAAAGAGTGGCGCGCGAATACGCTGATGGAAATCCAGCGATCTGTGGCCAGAGACAGCGGAAGCCGGCATGTCGGCCAGGTGCTGGACGTGCTGCTTGAGCGCTACGACGGCAGAAGCGACGTTTACGTCGGCCGCTCCCAATATGACGCTCCGGAAATCGACGGTGAGGTGTTCGTGTCCGGCTGCACCGCCGACATTGGCACAATTACGAAGGTGCGCATCACCCATGCTTTTGAATACGACCTGTCCGGGGAGGAACTGCAGTGAACTTGCCTAACCGAATTACACTGGCGCGCATCTGTCTGATACCGATCATGATGTTCTTTTTGCTGGTGAACCTGAGCATCTACCCCGAACCGCTACACTGGGGTTCCTTCCAGCTGTCTTTCAATCATCTGATTGCGGCTGTTATCTTTTTGCTTGCGGCCAGCACCGACGGAATCGACGGTTACATCGCACGCAAATACAATCTCGTCACCAATTTGGGCAAGCTGCTGGATCCGCTGGCGGACAAGCTGCTTGTATCGGCGGTTCTGATCTCGCTGGTGGAACTGGGACGCTGCGATTCCTGGATCGCTATCGTCATTATCAGCCGGGAGTTCGCGGTAACCGGTCTCCGTCAAATCGCCCTTTTGGAAGGAAAAGTCGTCGCCGCAAGCAAATGGGGCAAAGTGAAAACGATCATCCAGATCGTAGCCATTTCGCTGCTGCTGCTGAACAACTTCCCGTTCCAGTTTGTCGGCATCCCGTTTGACGACATCGCCATTTGGCTGGCGGCGATCATCACGATTATTTCCGGGGTCGACTATTTTGTCAAAAATAAAGATCTGCTTCAGCTGCACAACGCTTAAATCGGGAGAAGGACAATGGGAGTACGCCTGTTGTCCTTTTTACAATGAATTTTACGGACTGAGCCGCCAGGGAGCAGGAAAGCGGGGCTGGCGCGGAGTCCATTCGAGCTGCTAATTCTTAATCATGGAGGAGAAAACGAGATGAAAGCCGAACTGATCGCTGTAGGAACCGAGCTTTTGCTAGGCCAGATTGTGAATACCAATGCGCAGTATTTATCCGCGGAGCTTGCGGCTCTGGGAATTGATGTCTATTTTCAAACCGTGGTCGGAGACAACATGGGCCGGCTGCAGGATGCGATCCGGATTGCGCAGTCCAGAGCGGATGTGATTTTGTTCACCGGCGGCATTGGACCAACGGAAGATGATCTCACCAAAGACGCGTTGGCCGCGGTGCTGGGCCGTTCGCTGCATCATGACAGACTGGCGATGGATCATGTGCAGCGTTTTTTTGACTCGCGTGGAGTGACTATGACGGAGAACAACCGTAAACAGGCGATTGTGATTGAAGGAAGCACGCCGCTGCCGAACGATACGGGGCTTGCTGTTGGCATCGCGCTTGCAGAGGAAGGCAAGTTCTATATCGTATTGCCGGGCGTACCGCGTGAAATGAAGCCGATGTTTGAGGGACCGGCCAAAACGTGGCTGCTCCAGCATGCCTTGACCGATGAAATGCCAATCTACTCGAAAATGCTGAAGTTCGCCGGGATCGGCGAGTCGCTGCTCGAAACCAAACTGATCGACCTCATCACCGGCCAGACCGACCCGACGATTGCGCCTTACGCCAAAGAAGGCGAGGTGACAATCCGGATTTCGACCAAAGCGCCAAGCGAAGCGGAAGCGATGAAAAAGCTTGAAGCGCTGGAAGCGGAGATTCGCAGCCGTCTGCCGGAGCATCTGTACGCCGATGAAGACATGCCGATCGAAAAGACGATCGTCGACTGGATGGCTGATGCCGGGTTGACGCTTAGCGCAGCCGAGAGCTGCACCGGCGGTCTGCTGATGGGGAGCATTACCAGCGTGCCCGGCAGTGCCTCCATGTTCCTTGGCGGTATCGTCTGCTACTCCAATCAAATGAAGGAAAAGCTGCTGAACGTGCCGCACGACTACCTGGAAGGTCCCGATGCGCCAGGAGCCGTCAGCCGGGAGGTGGCTGAAGTGCTGGCCGAGCAGGTCCGGATGGTGACAGACAGCGATTACGGCCTCTCCATTACAGGCGTGGCAGGGCCGGGTTATTCCGAACGCAAGCCGGTGGGGCTGGTCTACATCGGCATTGCGGAGCGCGGCGGCAAAACTGAAGTATTCGAGCTGAATCTGCACGGCAACAGGGAGACGATCCGCATCCGGTCCGTAAAATCGATTTTGTACCGCTTGTGGCGCCGTTTGGCCGAGCGCAAGGATGTGCCGACGCCGCTGAACGGATCCGACTTGTAATCTCCCGCAGCAGGAAGGTATAATGAGAGAAGCGGAAGAACCGCGGCAATGATAACCTCCTTGCCGCGGTTTTTTGTTTGATCATCGCCCTCTTTGAACAGCCGGCGGGGGATTTTTACAGACTCGGGAGAGGGAACGGGAGCGCGGAAAGGAGGTTTACAATAATAGGGAAAAGTCCCTTGCCGGATAAAAAAAACGAATGTATGTTCGAAAAAAAGCTTGGCAAACGTTCCAAAACACGGTATGATAGATATATAAACAGTGAAGGATGTGGTCTGATTGTCAGATCGTCGTGCAGCGCTGGAGATGGCGCTCCGTCAAATCGAAAAGCAATTCGGTAAAGGTTCGATCATGAAATTGGGCGAATCTACACATATGCAGGTTGAAGTTGTGCCCAGCGGTTCGCTGGCTCTTGATATTGCCCTTGGTACGGGCGGACTTCCTAAAGGACGGATTATTGAAGTATACGGACCGGAATCTTCCGGTAAAACAACGGTTGCGCTTCACGCGATTGCCGAAGTACAGAAAGCCGGCGGACAAGCTGCTTTCATCGATGCCGAGCACGCGCTGGATCCGAGCTATGCCAGCAAGCTTGGAGTCAACATCGATGAGCTGCTGCTGTCCCAGCCGGACACAGGTGAACAAGCGCTGGAAATCGCCGAAGCGCTTGTACGAAGCGGCGCAATCGATATTATTGTTGTCGACTCGGTAGCCGCATTGGTGCCGAAAGCGGAAATCGAAGGCGAGATGGGCGACTCCCACGTCGGTCTTCAAGCTCGTCTGATGTCCCAGGCTCTGCGCAAGCTGTCGGGTTCGATCAACAAATCGAAGACGATTGCTATCTTTATCAACCAGCTGCGTGAGAAAATCGGTGTCATGTTCGGTAACCCGGAGACTACACCGGGCGGACGCGCGCTGAAATTCTACTCCACGGTACGTTTGGATGTACGCCGTGTAGAGAGCATTAAGATGGGTAACGACATTGTCGGTAACCGTACGCGTGTCAAGGTCGTGAAGAACAAAGTTGCTCCTCCTTTCAAACAAGCCGACATCGACATTATGTACGGCGAAGGCATCTCGAGAGAAGGCAGCATCATCGATATCGCGACGGAGATGGATATCGTGAACAAGAGCGGCGCCTGGTATTCTTATGAGGGAGAGCGTCTTGGCCAAGGCCGGGAGAACGCAAAGCAGTTCCTGAAAGAACATCAAGACATCTCGCTTGTGATCGAGAACAAGATCCGCGAAGCCAGCAACTTGACGACACTGGTAGCGCCTCCTAGCGAAGCAGAGATCGAAGCGGAGAAACAGGAAGAACAGGCTCTGCTGGAAATCGAATAATCAGCTTGCATTATGCGGCGCCCTGTAGTTAATATCAGGGCGCCTTTTTATTGATTTCATAAAGTTGGCGGTGATAACGATGTTTCAGGATGACAATGGTGCGGAGCAGGAGGTGGACCGGGGGCTGTCGGCTTTTCCGGAAAACGAAGCGCTGGAGATTACCAAGGTAGAGCGGACCAAACGTTATGATCACCGGTATATCATTTATTTCGGCGAGCTGCAGTTAAGTGTCCATGAAGATGTGATGATTAAATACCGGATGACCCGGGGGAGCTGTTTTACCCGGGCGGAACTGGAGGAAATCGTCGTTGCGGACGAGCGGCAGCGGGCGTATCTGGAAGGACTGCGTTATCTCGGCCGGAAACCGAGAACGGCTAAAGAAATGGCCCGAAAGCTGAAGGACAAGGAAATTGCGGAGTCCATCGCGTCCGAAGTGATACAGCGTCTGATGGAGGAACGTCTGATCGACGATCCGCTGTATGCAAAGATGTGGACGGAGCAGCGGATACGCAGCCACCGCAAAGGCAAAATGTGGATCCGTCAGGAGCTGCGGGAGAAAGGAATTGACAAAACCGTTATTTCCGAAGCACTTGATGCGGTATCCCCTGAAGAGGAAGAACAAAGTGCGCTTGAGCTTGCGCGGAAGAAATGGCGTTCGACCCGCGGCGAACCGTTTGAACGGAAACGTAAAGCAGGCGCCTTTCTCATGCGGCGCGGGTATCCGGGTGAAATGGTAAGAAGAGTACTGGGAAAAGTGGCCGAGGAGGAAAATGCGGGAGAGGACGAGGAATGGGAAGAGTTGTGGTAGCCGTCTAGCGGCCGAGTATGCAAATTCAATATGGGAGCGGCTAAGTGTAGCGGCGGCTGAGTTTAGCCGGGCTAAATGTGGTGGCGGTTAAAGCCAGCTGGTCTGCTTGGGCTTAGCGTTCTGCCAAAATCAATCATTCCTGATATTGCTAATGGGGCAGGCTCTGATGGAGTCGCGCCGCGCTTGACTTTGTTGCCCGTTTCGACTCTCTTGACAACATCTTTTTATAAAATATAAAATATATCATGAATCCGCATAAATAAAAATCCTTTTTCCTTCCCAAAAAGGCCGTATTTATAGCGGTTCACGTATCAACTTCATCTGAAAGTTATCGCCGGAAACGGCGGACATGTACATGTGTTACATGTGCAGTGCAACAACCGGTGAGGTTTACCGGTTTTTTGTATGGTGATGAACGGGTATTGTGACAACTGCATGAGTCCCAGGGAATGCCTTGGAGGAACCAACGAGGAGGTGAACAGATGGAAACTTGGATCTGGGTCATTATCGTTCTCGTTGTAGCGACATTATTCTTTGGGTTCGGTTATTTTATTCGGAAATCCCTTGCAGAAGCTAAAATTTCCAGCGCAGAGCAAGCCGCAGCCAATATCGTGGACAACGCGAAAAAAGAAGCGGAAGCGCTGAAGAAGGAGACGGTACTGGAAGCCAAGGATGAGGTGCACAGAATCCGTACCGAGGCTGAGAAAGAGACCCGTGAACGTCGGAATGAAATCCAACGTCAGGAGAGACGGTTGCTGCAAAAGGAAGAATCGCTGGATAAAAAAATGGAATCGCTTGAACGAAAAGAAGAACAAGTGGCTAACAAAGAGAAACGAATCGATGAAACCCAACAACAAATCGATGTAATCTACAAAAAACAAGTCACAGAGCTGGAGCGCATCTCCAATCTGACGATGGAGGATGCCCGAAGCATCATTCTCAGCAATGTGGAACAAGAAGTTCGCCACGAAACCGCTCAGATGATCAAGGATATCGAGCAGCAGGCCAAGGAAGAAGCGGACAAGAAGTCCCGCGAGATCATTACACTGGCCATTCAGCGCTGCGCGGCCGATCATGTGGCGGAGACGACCGTATCGGTGGTCACCCTGCCGAACGAAGAGATGAAAGGCCGGATTATCGGCCGCGAAGGCCGGAACATCCGTGCGCTTGAGACGCTCACCGGCATTGATCTTATTATTGATGATACGCCGGAAGCGGTGATCTTGTCCGGTTTCGATCCGATTCGCCGCGAAGTGGCCCGTACGGCGCTGGAGAAACTGGTGGCCGACGGACGGATACATCCGGCACGGATTGAAGAAATGGTCGAAAAATCGCGCAAAGAAGTGGATGAACGAATTCGCGAGTACGGCGAGCAGGCCACCTTCGAGGTAGGCGTGCACGGGCTGCATCCGGATTTGATCAAAATCCTGGGCCGCCTGAAATTCCGTACCAGCTACGGTCAGAACGTGCTGAAGCACTCCATGGAAGTCGCCTATTTGGCCGGTCTGATGGCCGGTGAACTTGGGGAAGACATCGTGCTTGCCAAACGTGCCGGACTGCTTCATGACATCGGCAAAGCGCTGGATCATGAAGTCGAAGGCTCGCATGTGGAGATCGGCGTCGAATTGGCGAAGAAGTACAAGGAGCACCCGGTGGTTATCAACAGTATCGCCTCTCATCACGGCGACTGCGAAGCCACATCGGTTATTGCTATGCTTGTCGGCGCGGCGGATGCTTTGTCCGCAGCCAGACCGGGCGCACGCCGGGAAACGCTGGAGACGTACATCAAACGGCTGGAGAAGCTGGAAGCCATCTCCGAATCGTTCGAAGGCGTGGAGAAATCCTACGCCATCCAGGCCGGACGCGAGCTTCGCGTCATGGTGCAGCCTGAGAAGATCGACGATGCCGAAGCGTTCCGTCTGGCGCGCGACATTACGAAGACGATCGAAAATGAACTGGACTATCCGGGGCATATTAAAGTTACCGTCATTCGTGAGACGCGGGCTGTTGAATACGCGAAATAAAGGATTAAATGAGAATGGCGCCTGCTCGGGCGCCATTTTTCTTTCATTCCTTGCAAGATAAGAGGAACCTCCCGCATACGCGGGAATCAGCTAGGAGGAGAAGACCTATCAAAGTATTGTTTATCGGCGACATTGTCGGGAATACCGGGCGGAAAGCGCTGCGCGAGACGCTGCCGCAGCTGAAGCAGAAATACCAGCCCCACATCATCATTGTGAATGGGGAAAATGCGGCGCATGGCCGCGGCATCACGCCGGCTATTGCCAATGAATTTTTTAACTGGGGCGTTCACGGAATTACGATGGGCAACCATACGTGGGACAACAAGGCGATTTTTGAATTTATCGATGATGAACCCCGTATTA
Source organism: Paenibacillus nanchangensis (assembly GCF_046543445.1). NCBI lineage: Bacteria > Bacillati > Bacillota > Bacilli > Caryophanales > Paenibacillaceae > Paenibacillus > Paenibacillus nanchangensis. The sequence goes on along the minus strand of NZ_JBHOFD010000001.1, from coordinate 90,535 downwards.
TCCGTCCGGCGAATTTTCCGCCCGGAACACCGGGACGGGGTTATACCGTCATCAAAGCAAACGGCAAACAGCTGGCGATCGTCAATTTGCAGGGCCGCACGTTTTTGCCGGCGATTGACGACCCGTTCCGGATTGGAGAAGAAATTGTGCAGGAGCTGCGGCGGGAACATAAATGCATTTTGGTTGACTTTCATGCCGAAGCCACTTCGGAGAAAATTGCGATGGGCTGGTTCATGGACGGCAGCGCGTCAATCGTCGTCGGTACGCACACTCATGTGCAAAGCAATGACGATGTTATCCTGCCGGGAGGCACGGCATATTTGACAGATGCGGGCATGGTTGGTTCACGCGAAGGAATTTTGGGTATGGAGAAAGATGGAGTTCTGTATAAATTTACTACTCAGCTGCCTTCCCGTTTTACAGTAGATGAAGGCAAATGGCATCTGCACGGCCTGTTTGCGGAACTGGACGAGACCACCGGGCAAGCCCTCCGCATGGAGAAAATCCGGATGCGTGAGGATGAGTGGGTCATGAACTAGTTCCGGGGATTAGAGAAGGGCAGGATTGGGCTGGAAAATAAGCTGAAATATCCTGCCTGCTCCAACCGCGGGCCGTCGGTGAAAGTTCGTGGAATTGGGAGTTTGTGTGAAGTGTGATCTTTTGTATATCGAAAAACAGTATCTTTTGTACCATTTTCTGCCGTGTCGTTCGTAAAAAGAAGGAATTAAATCTTCAGCCGCGAATAACATCTAAAGTAGTGGAAGAACACCATTATTTTTCCCAGGGGAGGTACTTACTATGGATGTATTAAAAGTATCAGCTAAATCAAACCCAAATTCCGTCGCCGGCGCACTGGCAGGTGTTCTTCGTGAGCGTGGGGCGGCAGAGCTTCAAGCCATTGGAGCGGGAGCGCTGAACCAGGCCATTAAAGCGGTTGCCATCGCCCGGGGTTTTGTTGCACCGAGCGGAGTCGATCTGATCTGTGTCCCTGCCTTTACAGACATTGTTATCGATGGAGAAGACCGGACCGCAATCAAACTTATTGTAGAACCAAGATAACGGCTACCGCAGCTGAAGACAACCTGTTTACCGTGTGTAGACAGGTTTTTTTGCATCTTAGGGCTGCGCGAATAGAGTTGCACGATAGACCCCGCTAAGCGGCTGCGTAAGTGAGACGGCCGGGTGTTCACTAGGCGGGGTTTATTTTGCTGTGTTTAGCAGTTTCAAAATAGGATTACCGGGAGGACGGGGAAAAATGAAGGGACCGTTTGCTGATTTTCACTGCGACGCATTAAGCAAGCTGCTGGAATACCCGGAAGCGTCATTTACGCATGACGCCAGGCTGGATGTGACGCTGAACCGGCTGCGTGAAGGCGGCGTAGCCCTGCAGTGTTTTGCAGTCTACCTGTCGCAGCGCTGGGGGCGTCCCAGAATGGAGCTGATTTTGTCCCAGCTGGAACAGTTCCGGCGCAAAGTGGCAGAAGCATCTGGTGTACGGCCGCTGCTGTGGAGAGAGGAAGCGGGGGATCTGCTGCGGGAGGCTGAGACCAGCTCTTCTAATATCCGGGGGTTGTTATCTCTGGAAGGGGTAGACGGGCTGGAGGGGAATTTGTTTTACGCCGAACTGGCCTATGAGCTTGGGGTACGGGTAATGGGACTCACCTGGAATTATGCGAACTGGGCGGCGGACGGTGTGCTGGAGCCAAGAGGCGGAGGGCTGACGGTTCAGGGACGCCAGCTTGTCGATTGGTGCGGCCAGCACGGGATACTGCTGGATGTATCGCATTTGTCCGAAGCTGGGTTTTGGGAGCTGACCGAACGGGCGGCTAAACCGCTTCTTGCGTCCCATTCCAACAGCGCGGCCGTCTGCCGTCATCCGCGGAACCTGACGGACGACCAGATCCGGGCGCTGATCACTATGGATGGACGGATCGGCCTCACCTTCGTGCCCTGGTTTGTGCGGGAGCAGGAGGGCAGCGTATCCATGGAGGATATGCTGCCGCATATTGAGCAGGTCTGCAGTCTGGGCGGGGAGCGGCATCTGATGTTTGGCTCGGACTACGACGGCATCGAGGAGTGGGTCCGCGGCCTGGAGCATCCGGGCACCTATCCCGCTTTTGCCGAGCTGCTGCTCCGGCATTATCCCGAACCGTTGGTCCGGGGCTGGATGTTTGGAAATGCTGTTTTCTTTCTGGCTGAACATCTGCCGGCAAAGCCTGAATAATAGGCAAACTAAGGACTGGTCTAAGCCAATACAAAAGGCCCTGCGCCATCAAATTCGGACCCCATTTCGGGCCCCAATCATGCCCCCATTCCGGCCAAATCGTTGCCAAAATGACACAAAACGAGAAAAACCGGCGCGAAAATGGCCGGCTTCCTTTTTATTTTCGGGTAATTAGAGGTATAATGATCAATGGCTTGTACAGATACTAGAGAAAATACAAGGAGTGTGTTACAAATGAGCAAGACTGTACCCGTAGGTGTGTCGGCCCGGCATATTCACCTTACGCAGGAGCACATTGAAGCGCTGTTCGGCGCAGGTTATCAACTGACTGAATTTAAACCGCTGTCCCAGCCCGGCCAATTCGCCGCTAACGAAACGGTAGCGGTCATCGGTCCAAAAGGACAGTTTGACAAAGTCCGCATTCTCGGTCCGGCCCGTCCGGCTTCGCAGCTGGAAATCTCCCGTACCGATTCTTTCGCGATTGGGGTAAAAGCTCCGGTGCGCGAATCCGGCAACATTGAAGGAACACCCGGTATTACGGTTAAAGGTCCGGCCGGCGAAGTACAACTGGAGCAAGGCGTTATCGTGGCAGCCCGCCACATTCACTTCCATACCTCCGATGCGGAGAAATGGGGAATCGCCGACAAGCAGCTGTTGAAGGTGCGTCTGGGCGGCGAACGCGGTCTCGTGCTCGAGAACGTGATTGCCCGCGTATCCGACAACTTTAAGCTTGATATGCATATCGATACAGACGAAGCCAATGCCGCAGGCGCAGCCACTGGCGATACGGCTGAAATCGTGGAATAGTTTTATTTTCTCTAACGAAACACCAAAGGCGGGAGACTCCGGTAACGGGGCGCTCCCGTTTTTTTATTGCATCATGCAGGTAAAGAGAGAAGACGAGCCGCAGCGGCTTTTAATGCGCATACATAGCTACCGGGTGGGAGTTATGTTATAATTTCAGTTGGCTAATCCCCGCAAACTTAAGGATCGACATTCATAGAGGAAGTGAATTTGACATGACGAAGGAGAACAGCTCACCGGACTTAAAATCCGGCAAGGGTTCGAAAGACTACTCCAAATATTTTGATTTCTCGGATGCCAAGGTGCTGAGCGAAGACGAAAGCGGCAAACGGATCCGGATCAAGGGCCGGGAAATTCATATTTTATCGGAGCCCAATCACCGTCAGGAGAAGCAGCGGGGCAAACAAGACGTCCAGGTGCTGTACGAAGACGCGGTCCCTGAGGAACTCAAAGGACTGGGAGCCGGCAAACGTTATCTTATTTATACCTACGGCTGCCAGATGAACGAGCATGACACCGAAACGATGAAAGGTCTGCTGGAAGAAATGGGCTACACGGCTACGGAAGAGCGGGCCGAAGCGGACATTATTTTGCTGAATACGTGCGCGATCCGTGAAAATGCCGAAGACAAGGTGTTTGGCGAGCTGGGACACCTGAAGCGGCTGAAAACCGAGAAACCGGGCCTGCTGCTTGGGGTCTGCGGCTGCATGTCCCAGGAAGAAGGCGTTGTCAACCGGATTATGTCGAAGCATGGTTTTGTCGATATGATTTTTGGTACCCATAACATTCACCGTCTGCCGCATTTGATTAAAGAGGCCTTGTTCAGCAAAGAGCTGGTGGTCGAGGTGTGGTCCAAAGAAGGCGACATCATCGAGAACCTGCCCAAAAAGCGGGAAGGCATGCGCGCCTGGGTCAACATTATGTACGGATGCGACAAGTTCTGCACGTACTGCATTGTCCCGTTTACCCGGGGCAAAGAACGCAGCCGCCGTCCGGAGGACGTGATATCCGAGGTGCGGGAGCTTGCGCGTCAAGGCTTTAAGGAGATTACGCTGCTTGGCCAGAACGTAAACGCTTATGGCAAGGATTTTGAGGATCTGGATTATACCTTTGGCGACCTGATGGACGATATGCGCAAAATTGACGTGCCGCGTATCCGGTTTATGACCTCTCATCCGCGAGATTTTGACGATAAGCTGATCGAGGTGCTTGGCAAAGGCGGCAATCTGATGGAACATATCCATCTGCCGGTGCAGTCGGGCAGCAGCGCCATTTTGAAGCGGATGAGCCGCAAATATACCCGCGAAAGCTATCTGGAGCTGGTACGTAAAATCCGCGCCGCTGTTCCGGATGCCGTGCTGACGACGGACATTATCGTCGGATTCCCCGGCGAGACCGAAGAACAGTTCGAGGAGACGTTGTCGCTGGTACGGGAAGTCGGTTACGATTCAGCGTATACCTTCATTTATTCCCCGCGTGAAGGCACACCGGCTGCCGCGATGGAAGACAATGTGCCGATGGAAGAAAAATCGCGCCGCCTGCAGCGCCTGAATGACGCCATCAACGAACACAGCCGGTTGAGCAACGACAAGCTGTTTGGCGCGGTTGTGGAAGTATTGGTGGAAGGCGAAAGCAAAAATAATGCCGAGGTGCTGTCCGGACGGACCCGCACCAATAAGCTGGTGCATTTTGAAGGACCAAAGGAACTGATCGGCAGCTTTGTACATGTGCGCATTACCGATACGAAGACCTGGTACATCAAAGGCGATCTGGTGGCGGAGGCCGCTGCTGTTAACTAATCCGTAAACGAATGGAGCGATGGGCATTGACGCAGGAGAAGGGCCGTTTGAATCAATTCGGAATGATGTCCTACGATACCCGGGATTTGATCGTCCGGGACGACATTATGCACAAGGCAAAAGAGCTGGCTGCGCTCATCTCCACCAGCGAGGAAGTGCAGCATTTCCGCAAAGCTGAAGAGAAAATCCAGAATCATGAACGGGTACAGAAGCTGATCGCTATGATGAAGAAAAAGCAGAAGGAAATCGTGGCTTTTGAAAGCTTCGGCAACAAAGAGATGGTAGCCAAAATTGAACGTGAAATCGAAGAACTGCAGGACGAAATTGACGGGATACCGCTTGTCAACGAATTCCAGCAGAGCCAAAGCGACATTAATTACTTGCTGCAGCTGGTCGTTTCAGTGATCCGCGATACGGTATCGGAGAAGATCAGTGTGGAAGCCGGGACGGATGCGCCTCCGGCCAAATGCGGCGAATAAAGTAGCGGCTGGACTGAGCTATGGAATGACAGGAAGGCGGAGAGTATCTGTATCACGCTTACCAGCTGGGTTATACCGCTGGACCGAGCCTTGAAATGACAAGAAAGCGGAGAGGGCGCGTAAGCAATACTAAAAAGAGGGCGGATAGCGATTATCCGCCCTTTTGCTGTCAAAAGAAGCGAAAAAAGCGCGGGATATGGCAGGATATGTTGCGTTCATCGTCCGGGGTTTGGTACATTAAATAGATACAAAATCTATCTCAACTGCCGTAAAGGATGATTCATGTGAGCGAGAACGGGGAACCAAACTATAATCCGAAGAAATATCGTACGCCTGACGGGGTCCCGGCCGACATCGTCATGTTTACTTTAACCAAACGCGAACGGAAGACTGTAACCAAAACGCTGCCGATCCGTGAGCTCAAGGTCATGCTGATCAAGCGGAAATCCTGGCCGTACGCAGGCATGTGGGCACTGCCGGGCGGATTCTGTCAGGAAGACGAGTCGATTTATGACGCGGCCAAACGGGAACTGAAGGAAGAGACCGGGGTCGATGGCGGTCATCTCGAATATTTGGGCGTGTACAGTACACCGGGGCGTGACCCGCGGGGCTGGATTATCAGCCATGCTTTTTTTGCGCTGGTTGAGGAGTGGATGCTGGAGCACCGCCAGGCGTCGGACGATGCCGGCGAAGTTGGCTTGTTTACGGTCCAGGAAGCGCTGCAGGAGCTGGAGCTGGCGTTCGACCATCATAATATCATCAACGACGCTTACCTCCGCATTCAGCAACAGATGCTGCAGACGACGATTGCGCGGCAGTTTTTGCCCAGGCATTTTACGCTCAGCGAACTCTATCAGGTCATTCAGACGGTGGTGCCGGAATTTAAAGAACCCAATTTTATCCGCAAAATCACCTCTACCCGCAGCCGTCAAGGCATCCTGCAGGAAGTGCGCGACGAAGCGGGGAACCCCGTCAGCTCGAACCAATATTCCCAGCGGCCGGCTCAGCTGTATATGTTCACGGACCACGAACCGCTGCTTTCGATTTACACCTGAACACCTGAAGCCTGCTTAGGAAGCCGGCCAAGGATGTATAGACTACAGGCAAACGCCCGATAATCCAGAGGAGGAATGACGATGCGAGCGCTGATCGTGATTGATTATACGAAGGATTTTGTGGACGGCAATCTTCCGGTCGGGGAACCGGGCATTGCAATTGAAACGCGGATTTGCGAACTGACGGAGCAGTTTATCGAAGCCGGCGATTTTGTGGTGATGGCGGTTGATCTGCATGAAAAAAACGATTCTTATCATCCGGAGAGCAAGCTGTTTCCGCCGCATAACCTGCGGGGAACGCCCGGACGCGACCTGTACGGCAAGCTGGCGGAGGTTTACAGCCGCAATCAGCAGGCGGTGTATTGGATGGATAAGACGCGTTACAGCGCGTACTGCGGCACCGACCTGGCGCTGAAGCTGCGCGAACGGGGCATCAGTGAGGTGCATTTGATCGGCGTATGCACGGATATTTGCGTCCTGCATACGGCGGTTGACGCATATAATCTCGGTTTTGACATCACGGTTTATGAGGATGCTGTGGCAAGCTTTAATCCGGACGGCCATGTATGGGCGCTGGGGCATTTCCAGGGCAGCCTGGGAGCGAAAGTCATCAAGGGCGAATGAACAGGAGATGAATGGGACGTGAAAAGGGATCTGGCCCTGCATACGGATAAATATCAAATCAACATGATGTACGCCCACTGGGTGAACGGTACCCACAAACGCCGGGCGGTGTTTGAAGCTTATTTCCGCAAGCTTCCGTTCGGCAACGGGTTTGCGGTATTCGCCGGCCTGGAGCGGATCGTGGGCTACATTGCGAACCTGCGTTTTACCGAAGAGGATATCCGCTATCTGTCGGAGCAGGAGGAGAACTACAATCCGGCTTTTCTTGAAGAGCTGCTGCAGTTCCATTTCCAAGGCACGATTCATGCCATGAAGGAAGGCGCGCTGGCCTTCCCGGACGAACCGCTGGTACGGGTGGAAGGGACCATTATGGAAGCCCAGCTGGTCGAGACGGCGATTCTGAATTTCATGAACTACCAGACGCTGATCGCGACCAAAGCGGCGCGGATCAAGCAGGTAGCCGGCGACGATATTTTGCTTGAGTTCGGCACCCGGCGCGCGCAGGAAGCCGATGCGGCGGTATGGGGCGCCCGGGCCGCTTATGTCGGCGGCTTTCACGCGACCTCCAACATGCTGGCAGGCAAGGTGTTTGGCATTCCGACAAAAGGCACACACGCCCATTCGTGGGTACAGAGCTTCGGCAGTGAGCAGGAAGCGTTTGATGCGTATGCGAAGGTGCTGCCCGATCAGGTGACACTCCTGGTCGACACGTTTGATACCCTGCGCAGCGGGGTGCCTCATGCGATTGAGACGGCCAAGAAGCTGGAGGCGCAGGGCAAACGGATGAACGCCATCCGCCTGGACAGCGGCGACTTGGCTTATCTGTCCATTCAGGCCCGGAAGATGCTGGACGAAGCCGGATTGTCCTATGTCAAAATCGTTGCGTCAAACGATCTGGACGAAAACACGATGCTGGACCTGAAGTCCCAAGGCGCGGCAATTGATACATGGGGCGTGGGTACCCAACTGATTACGGCTTCCGACCAGCCGTCGCTCGGCGGCGTTTACAAGCTGGTGGAGATGGAATCGGCCAGCGGCGAAATGGTGCCGACGATCAAAATCTCCTCCAACCCGGAAAAGGTCTCCACCCCGGGCAAAAAGGAGGTTTACCGGATTATCGGCAAATCGGGCAAAGCGATGGCCGATTATATCGCTTTTCCGGAGGAGGAAGCGCCGCGCAAACGCCAGAAGCTGCGGCTGTTTAATCCGCTGCATCCTTATCTCCAGAAGTTCATCAGCCACTATGAAGCGATTCCGATGCTGGAGCCGATTTTCGTTAACGGACTGCAGGTGTATCAGCCTCCAGGGCTGGAGGAAGTCCGCGCGTATCACCGCCAGCAGCTGGATTTGTTTTGGCCGGAATACCTGCGTAAGCTGAATCCCGAAGTCTACCGCGTCAACCTGAGCGAAACGGTCTGGGACCGCAAGCAAAAGCTGATCGCGGAGCACATGATGACCGACCACGATTAAACCGCAACGTTAAGCAGAACCATGAATCAAGCCTCGCAGCATCAGCTGCGGGGCTTTTTTGCGAGCTATAAAGACTGAGCCATTCGGATTTTATGCAGGAAAAGTGCTCTTAGCTGTCCCTTTCTCAGTCCCTATGAATTCCTCTATGCATTTATGGTGCAAGTTCCTTTTTTGTGTTCGTATCACTGCTCAAAATACCGCTGAATAGAAAAGTGATCAACGAACCGGCAAAGCATATAGCCGCAAAGATGCCTACGGCGAAAAAACCATTAAAAGCCGCGTAAAGCAGGCCTGCAATCCAAGAACCAAGCGCTGTCGCAGTGTACATGATTGAATTAGCCAAGCTGGAGATTGTGCCGCGGATGGTTGGATTTAAAGAGTTTAGCATTCCTAATATTAGCGGAAAAGCTATCCCCATATTAACGAATATGAAAAAGTAAACACTTTCGAAAGCCGCTACCGACGGCAAGTGAGGCAAAATAATAAAACATGCGATAGAGACAAGAAAGCCCGCAATCAGCGTATTGGAACGGTTTAACGTTTTGATCACATAGGCACCGCCGAAGCTCCCGATTATATTTCCAAGGCCTAGATAAAACATCACGTACCCCGCTTGATCAATTGAAAGGTGAAAGCGATCCGTCACCCATTTTCCAATGAAAGAGAAGGCAGCAAAAAATCCGCATTGAAATAAGAAATGAGCTAGGAAAGCTTTTCTCGCCATTTGGCTATTCAATAGGGGAAGATATCTGCTGAAGATTGGAGTTTTGGCGGTTTGGTCTTGATTCGGTTTCATTTCGGGCAAAGCATAGAAGATGAATACCGCTACCAATAATGCACATGCACCGATTGTAAAAAAAGGATAATACCAATGGGTTGAGGCAAGCAGACTTCCAATAGGGATGCCAAACGCTTGGGAAGCAGCCAGGCCTGCCATGACGATTCCTGATACTTTGGCGATTTTTGACGTTGGAACCAGAGCAGGGATCGAGGCCCAGACTTGAGGTGCCGTAAATGCTGCGCTGACGCCGGCTAAAAAACGGAAGAAGAACATCGACCAAAAACCAGTGGCAAAGCCGCAAGCGATCGTTGAAACCGAGAAGCAGACCATGCCGGAAAACATTACTTTTTTGCGGTCCCATCCATCCGAAAGCGGTCCGGCTATCAGTGCAAATATGGCATAACCTAAAGCATATGCCCCCACCATCCAACCGGAATATTCGGTTGGAATATGAAACAAACGCTGAAGAGTGGGGATAAGCGGAGAAATTAAAAACGTATCTGTACCGATTACAAACATGATGAGAAAAAATAAAGCTGTTAATTTGATCATTCTATTCACCCTTTTCTGTTGATTAGTTCTATAGTTCAATGATTATTGAACAATAGAAGAAAAAAAGGGATTTCTTTCTACAACGTATCCAGAAATCCGGGTAAGTAAGTTTGAAATGTCTCTAAATCGATGCTCATATACTTCGCTTGAGCTTCTTTTCGTACCTTGATCAATTTCGCCTCCTTTAAAGTACGCAGGTGATACGAAGTATTCGATTTCGTAGTATCACGAATGAGTCCTACTTCTCCACAATTCATCTCCTTTTTGGTGGCGTATAGTGCTCGTATGATGTCCAATCTTGTTTCATCAGCTAACGCCTTAAATACTTTGATTCTGAGCTCATCTGTTATTGTTGTTTGAGTAGTCATAAAACCATTGTACTAAGAAATCACAACAAATCAAGTCTTTAGAAAAATACCATCATAATCCCCGATTTTTTAAGCGGGGTTACCAATAAAACCACCCGAATTTATATCCGGCAGCAAAAAATAAAACAATCCATCCCCACAGCATTAATAAGCGGAAGGGACGGGGAATGACCAAGTACTCGGCGCACAGCTTCTTCAAGGTATTGGCGGACAGCTGCTTCAAGTGGTTCATCATCACTCGCCTCCGTGCGTTTTCTTTCATTTTAGCATAGAGTTAGCACAGAACTGGAAGGTTTTATGTTTTCTTCTTAATCGGTTTATGGCCCGATTGTGACTTTTATCATGTAGAATGTGATGAATTTAACATCTTAATTTTTAATTTTACGGCTAAATAAAGAAGTAACGAGAAACCGGACGGAGCAGGCCGCCGTACTCGAATGACACAAATTGGACAACAATCGGCGCGTGAATGGAAGGTTTGCTGCTTTCCAGCTGACGCTGCGCCGCTACGTATAAGCAATGCCGCGGCTACTAATAAAGGATTGTGATGTCCAACCGGCCGTGAATGCAAAATAGATCACTTCGCGTCCTGCCGAATCACGTTACAATCTTTGAAACAGTCAAAAGGATATTATTCAATTCGAGTTTTAGAAAGGGGCTATGTCGGTGGTACAGTTGCCAATAGTGAACGAACTCGGCTTTTTCGAGATTCGTCTGGAGTCGATCGGGGGGCTGGGCGCCAATCTGGCGGGCAAAATGCTGGCGGAAGCCGGAGTCGTCGGAGCAGGGCTGAACAGCGTCAGTTTTTCATCTTATGGATCGGAGAAAAAAGGTTCGCCCGTCAAAGCGCATATCCGGTTCTGCGATATGAAGACGCCGATCCGCGATACGTCGCCGGTTGAACGCCCGCATGTCGTCGGCGTGTTTCATGAAGCGCTGGCCAAAACCGTGAACGTTACCAGCGGCATTCGCGAAGACAGCACGGTCCTCGTCAATTCCGCCAAATCGCCGGAGGAACTCAAAGCGGCGCTTGGCATGAAAGCTGGAACGCTTGCCGTGGTCGACGCAACTACGATCGCGCTGGAGGAGACCAACCGGGTGAATATGGCGATGCTTGGCGCGCTGTTCCGGCTGTGCACGTTCCTCGATCCGGAGATTATGAAGGACGTCATCGAGAAATCGCTGGGCAAAAAATACCCGCAGGCCGTCCAATCGGCGATCCGCACGTTTGAACGCGGCTACGAAGAAGTGAAATTCATGCATTTTGCGCTGCCTGAAGGCGAATCCATGCCGGTGTTTATGCGCTCGGATATTTCGGCGCTGGGTTACGAAACCCAGCCGATGGGCGGCAGCGTGGTGAACCCGGGCAACAGCATTCTGAAGAACCTCAGCATTTCCCGTTCGGGTCACCTGCCCGCGTTTGCGCTGGACGAGTGCATTCACTGCGCGCAGTGCGATACGGTATGTCCCGATTTGTGTTTTGTGTGGGAGGAACAGCCGGATAAAAAAGGGCGTCCGCAAATGTTCCTGACCGGCATTGACTACCAATACTGCAAAGGCTGTCTGAAATGCGTGGAGGCCTGTCCGACGACGGCGCTGTCCGTACTGCGCGAGGAAGACGGCTATGCAGAGGCGCATACGGTGCCTCACCGTTTTGATTTGATCGGCCAAGCTTAAAGTTCGCAAGGAAAGGCGGTACACATATGGCAATCGATTATGAAAAAGAAACCGGCTCCACCCGGGCGGAGCAAAAATCCGTCTACGAATCCGGCAACGAAATGGCCGCATTTGCGGCGCAGCAGATCAACTATCATGTCATGGGTTATTTTCCGATTTCACCTTCGACGGAAATCGCACAGTTCCTCGACCTGACCAAAGCGGGCGGGCAGCATGACATCAAGCTGGTCCCTTCCGACGGCGAGCACAGCTCGGCGGGGATCTGTTACGGCGCCAGCACGGCAGGCGGACGTGTCTTTAACGCGACAAGTGCGCAGGGCTACCTGTATATGCTGGAGCAGCTGCCGGTACAAGCCGGTACGCGGATGCCGATGGTCATGAACCTGATCTGCCGCTCGATTTCGGGCCCGCTGAATATTCACGGCGATCATTCCGACCTCTATTTTGCGCTGAATACCGGCTGGCCGATCCTGCTTTGCCGGGACCCGCAGGCGGTATATGACATGAACATCATGGCGCTGAAGCTGGCCGAGCACGCCAAAGTGCGCCTGCCGGTGCTGGTGGCCTCCGACGGCTATTTTACTTCCCACCAAAAACGCCTGGTGCAGACCTTCGCCCGCAGCGAAGATGTGCGCGCTTTTGTAGGCGAGCAGCCGCCGGTAGGCTTTACCGATACACTGGACCGGGAGAACCCGGTAACGGTTGGCCCGTACATGAATGAACCGGACTACATCAACAACCGGTACCAGCAGTCGGTCGCCATGTATAATGCCGGCGAGGTGTTTGAGGAAATCGCCAAGGAATACGGCGAGCTGACCGGACGTTATTACCCGATGCTTGACCTGTACCGGATGGAGGACGCCGAAGTAGCGGTGTTCCTGGTGAACTCCGCCGCGGAGATCATCAAGGATGTGGTGGATCAGCTGCGCGCGCAGGGCATCAAAGCCGGTTCGATTTCGCCAAACATGATCCGGCCGTTCCCGCAGGCTCAAATCGCGGAAGCGCTGAAGCATGTTAAAGCGGTAACGGTTGGCGACCGCGCCGATTCGGTTGGCGGACACGGCGGCAACATGGTTAATGAAATCAAGGCGGCCCTGTTTACGCACGGCAACACGTCAACACAGGTGATCAGCCGGATTTACGGGCTGGGCGGCAAAGATTTTTACGCGGAGGACGGACACGAATTGTTCCGGCTGGCTATCGACGCCGCGGCTGCGGGCAAAGTGGCAGTGCCGTTCGATTATTACGGCCATAACCCGGGGACGCCGGACAAAGCGCCGAAGCGGCTGCTGAAGCCGATGAAGTTTGAGGATTTGAAGACCGGCCTGATTACCGTGAAGCAGGATGAAGCCACAGGCAAGCTGAGCGTGCGGATTCCGCCGCTGCGCTCTCTGACGAAGAAGCCGAAGCGGCTGGCTCCGGGCCATGGCGCGTGTCCGGGCTGCGGGATTTTTTCAGGATTGGAGACCTTTTTTAAAGGAATCGAAGGCGATATTGTTGCCTTGTATCACACTGGCTGCGCCATGGTTACCACAACCGGGTATCCTTATTCGTCGCATAAATCGACGTTTATTCACAACCTGTTCCAAAACGGTGCGGCAACGCTGTCCGGCGTAGTGGAAATGTTCTGGGAACGCAAACGGCGCGGGGAGCTGGACGGCCTTGGATTAAAAGAAGATTTTACGTTCGTGATGGTGACCGGCGACGGCGGAATGGACATCGGTATGGGACCGGCCATCGGCGCGGCGCTGCGCGGCCACAAAATGATTATTGTGGAGTATGATAACGAAGGTTACATGAACACGGGCGCCCAGCAGTCGTATTCGACGCCAATCGGGCACCGGACCTCCACGTCCAGCATCGGCAAAACCCAGCAGGGCAAAGGAACGCAGCATAAGGATACGGCGCAAATTATGGCCGCCACCAACATCCCTTACGTGTTTACGGGCTGCGAGGCTTATCCGCAGGACCTGGTGAAAAAAGCCGCCAAAGCTCAGTGGTACGCCCAAAACGAAGGGCTTGTATACGGCAAAATTTTGATCAACTGTCCGCTGAACTGGATGACCGAAGACAAAGCCGGCACAAGTGTCGTTTCGGCTGCGGTTGAATCCTGTTTTTTCCCGCTGTATGAAGTGGAGCAGGGCATCACCAATATCACGTACAACCCCGAGGACAAAGGCAAGCGGGTGGAATTGGCCGAATGGCTGAAGCAGATGGGCAAAACACGCCATCTCTTGAAGCCGGAGAACGAAGGCGCGCTGCAGAGCTTCAAGGATGAAGTGGAACGCCGCTGGAGCAGACTGAAAGCAAAGCACGAGCACCCCGAGCTGTAAACTAGCAACGATCTGTAAATCACAATGATCTGTAAGTCACAACGATCTGTAAGTCACAATGATCGGCAGCAACTGTTTTAACACAGCGGTTCCGGACTTTTCCCGGGCCGCTGTTTTGCGTGCCTGGAGCCGGCTGTGCGGTATGCGCGGGACATGCCCCTGCTGCAGCGTTATAATGGGTACGACACAACAGTGATAAAGGAGAGCGGATAAGGATGGAACAGACTTTTGAAGCGTTTGTGGTGCGGAAGGATGACGAAGGGTTCCGTACAGGCATAGAGCAGTGGACAACGGAGCAGCTGATGGACGGCGATGTGACCGTTCGGGTGGAGTATTCCGGCATTAACTATAAAGATGCATTGGCCAGTACGGAGAATGGAAAAATCGTCCGCAGCTACCCGTTTGTGCCGGGCATCGATTTAGCGGGAACGGTGGCCGACTCCTCGCACCCGCGCTTTCAGCCGGGGGACAAGGTGCTGTGCACCGGCTACGAGACGGGTGTATCGCATTTTGGCGGATACAGCGGATTGGCCCGGCTGAACGGCGATTGGCTGGTGCCGCTGCCGGACGGGCTTGACGCCAGAGACGCCATGGCGATTGGTACCGCCGGTTTTACCGCGGCGCTGTCCGTCCAGGCGGTTCTGCACGCTGGTGCGGAGCCGGCGGATGGGCCGGTCCTTGTCCGCGGCGCGGCGGGAGGCGTCGGCAGCATGGCGGTCGCTATCCTAAGCCGGCTCGGCTTCCACGTGACGGCCAGCAGCGGGAAAAAGGACGAGCAGGGCGAGTGGCTGAAATCGCTTGGCGCAGCCGAGGTCATCGGCCGGGAGGAGGCTGCTCCGGCGGCAAGAGGAGCGCTTGCTGCGGAAACCTGGAGCACGGTCATCGATCCGGTTGGCGGTCAGGGTACGGCGGACACGGCCAAATATGTAAAATACGGAAGAGCCATTGCTTTGTCGGGCTTAACCGGCGGCGGCGGATTCGAGGGGACGGTCTACCCTTATATTCTGCGCGGTGTTCAGCTGATCGGGATCGACTCGGTTTATTGTCCGATGGATAAGCGGCTTGGCGTATGGAGCAAGCTGGCCGGGGAATGGAAGCCTGAAAAGGCGTTGTCTTCGGGCATTCAGGAGATTGGACTGGACGGGCTTCGCCCCGCGCTTGATCGGATTTTGGCGGGCGGAGCCGTCGGACGGTATGTTGTGAAGCTGGGCTGAGCAGACGGTCTTCAGCCCGCCTGACTAGCTCAGCGGTTCAGCGAGGCGTAGCCCGTCTAACTAGCACAGCGGTTAAGCTTGGGGGCAGCCCGTCCGACTAGGTAAATGTTCGTATTTGCATTTACGTCACAAAGGCCACAAAAAGACCTTCTTTTTTGGCTCCCATCTTTGACCTTGTCGCCAGCTACCATCGATAGTCCAAACGAATTGACGATAGCTTAAAATAGGAGATTGTTAGGAATGGATATGGGAGATCAAATGAAAACGGAAAAAGAACAAACTGGACAACCTACAAAAAAGGGCATGACGTTGGGAAACGTTTGGTTTGCTTCTAAGGAACACGGAGAAAACTACATTCAACTAATAGATAGATTTAATGCTTACAAAAACCCAAAATATGCGGCTGCTTGTTACGTTGTTTCCCACCCTGAAATTTATAACAGAGTAAATTGGAGTGAGTCTGAAACGCCGATAGGATGGTGCTGGGGCGAGTGGATCGGAGAGGATGATTACGACGAAAATGGTTATCACCCTGAATCTGAAATCGTCGGGCAACTTTCTAATGCATATCGAGGGTTGATCAGATCAACAGTTGAATTATTTACGGGTAGTCATCATTACTTTGACTTGAGTAGCTGGCTTGGGAATGCTGGTGATGAAGTGTATAAGCTATTCTTACAATCGTTAGAACTGCGCAGGGATCGATTTGTGATTGAAATTATGTAACTTCAATGAATAAGGAATGTAGTGGCACTATGGATTAACTGATTGCTGGAGTTAAGCAAAACAACGCCTGCTTCGAGCGTTCCGGATGGACCGGAAACGCCGCAAGCAGGCGTTGTTTTTGATTTTCACCCGTAAGCCGCACGCCGTTTCCGCTTAGAACATCGTCCAGCTGCCTTTTCGCCGGGCGTAGCGTTCCGCATAGCGCAGCAGCAGAAAGGATAAGCCGAGTACCGCGAGGTCGAAGACCAGCAGCGTCAGACAGGCGTTTCGCCACCCGGTTCCGAGAGAGCCGTAGAGGGCGCCCCGCACGAGGATCAAGCTGTACGTCACTGGAAACAGCAGCGACAATCCGGCGGCCCAGCCGGGAAATACCTGCGGCGGCACGCGGACGCCGCCGAACAGCTCCATTGGCGCTTGAAAAATGTAATACAGAAATCCGGCGTCCCGCGAGAACAAGGCGAGCGCGCTCAGCAGAGCGCCCCAGACTGCAGCCGACGCCACAATGAGCAGTAGCGCCCCAATCAGTGCAAGCCAGTGGACCCGGGTAACGTCCGCAACAAACAGAAACGTCAGCACGGCAAAAACCGCAAACATCCAAATTCCATGCAGAAGCGAATACAGCGACCTTCCAAACAGAAACGCCGTTTTGGATGAAGGCGTCATAAAAACAAGCTCCAGCGTGCCTTCCCGGCGTTCCCGCTCGAACAGCCAGGCGGACTGGACGACCGTCCAGAACAGCTGAAACACCAGATAACCGCTCAGGAGGAACAGCGGAATATTCCCGTCCGGAATCACCCTGGACAGCACCGAACCTTCGCCAGTCCGGTACGGACGCATGGAGAAATAGGCGGTTACAAAACCCAGCTCCGGCCAAAGCAGCAGCGAAAAGAAAACGGCTTTACCTGCGGTTCTGGATCTGTGCTGCTTCAGAATTTCCGCGCCGAGTGAAGTCAGCCAAGCTCCCGGCTTCATGACGCTTTTCCTTCGGAGAGCAAAATGATGGCATCCTCCAGCGACGGCTTTTCAGCCGTAAAACCAACGATCCGCATGCCATGCCGGTCCGCCCAAGGCAGCAGCTCGGAAATCACCCGTTCCGCGGAAGGCGTGCGGACTGAAATTCGGCAGGCCGTCCCGGACTTGCTGTTTTCGTCGCGGCGGATTTCCGTCGTGTCTTCGCGCAGCCCGGACAGCAGGAACAGCTCAGGACGCAGCAGTTCATTCCAGCCTTCCAGCTCCAGGTGAGCGGTTTCCGCCCCCGCGATCCGGCTGACGATCCGCTCCGGCCGGTCCTGCAGCAGCAGCCGGCCTTGATCCAGGATGTAAACGCGGTCGCAGAGCTCCTCCACTTCCTGTAAATAGTGGCTGGTCAGCAAAATGCCTTTGCCCTGTTCCTTTGCCAGCGAAGCGACCGTGGACCGGAGCTGCCTTGCAATCGGCGCATCAAGCCCTAGCGTCGGTTCATCCAAAAACAGATAGTCCGGATCGTTAATCAGCCCCCGGGCAATCTGCAGCCGCTGCTTCATGCCTTTGGAATACTGCTCGACCGGACGGTCCGCGGCGTCACCAAGTCCAACTTCCGTAAGAAGCCGGCTGGAGATGTCCTTAAGGATGCGGGCATCGAGTCCGTACAGCTTCCCGAAATACTCCAGATTCTCGCGGCCGGTCAGCCGCCAATACAGCATTCGTTCGCCCCCGGCAATCATGTTGATTTTGCGCTGAATTTCTTTTCTGTGACGGTTCATCGCCAGACCGTCCACCTCGATGGTGCCTAAGGTCGGATCAAGCAGGGTGGACAGCATACGGATGGTGGTGGTTTTTCCCGCGCCGTTTAGCCCCAGCAGTCCAACAATTTCACCCGGTTCAATGGTCATCGTCAGTCCGGTTACGGCCTGAACCTGCTTGGTCTGGCGGCGCAGCCAGCCGGCGCGCTCTTTTGTTTCGTAAATTTTGCTAACCTCGTTCATTAAAATCATACGGATCATCCGTCCCTTACTTCATTATTTGGCTGCAGCTTCTCTTTTTTCAAAACCGTTCAAACACGGTCCGCTCGATTCGGCGGTGCAGGAACAGCCCGGCAAGCACGTACACCACGCATAAGGCAATAATGGCGGCCGCCCGTCCCGGCTGGACGGGAGCGCCCGTAAGCAGCCCGGACCGGAGCAACTGCAGCGAATCCGTGATCGGCAGCACTTCGGCTGCCCACTGCAGAGGCTCGGGCAAATATTGACGCGGAAACTGGAATCCGCACAGCAGGGAGGTGAGCGTGAACAGTGTATTTTGCACATAAAACGTATCTCGTGTATACAGCATGATACAGCCTAACACAACCCCCATTGCAAAGCAGGAGCACAAATACAGCAGCGCCCCAAGCGCGGCCGCTCCCCAGTCCGCTTCATTCAGACGCAGTCCGGCCCAAAGGCCAACCGCCAGCACTGCCATCAGCTCCAGACCACAGCGGTAAAGCTGCTGAAGCGCCGTACCCGCAAAATAACCGGCCCTGCCCGAAGGGGTCAGCAGAAGGCTCTCCAGCGTTCCTTCGCGCCACTCGGTGATCACCGCACGCGAGACGTTCATGATCATACTGACCGACAATAGATGAAGCATGCCGCCGACAATGGAAAAGGACAGATAATCGTCCGTTCCGGCGTAGGCCGGGAAGCTCCCTGCGAGCTCGCCCCGGATCAGATACACGTAAGAAAAATAAGACACAAGCACAAGATATACGCCGTCAATAATATGGCCAAATGTAAATGTCCAAGGATAGGCCCGCATATTAGCTTTTTGATTGCGGACGGCCGTAGCGACGGCTGTCTGCCACATAACAAACCCTTCTTTCCTGTGGCCGTGATCTGACGTTCCGCCGCGGTTTAAGCGGATTATTGCTCGAGAAACTGCCGCTGCAGGACCGTCGTCATGTCCACTTCTTTTTTATTGACCGCGTAAAATAAATAGTTGCCCCGCCGGACAGGCGCCGCCAGCCCCGCTTCCGTCAGCAGCTTCAGATGTTTGGAAACCGCGGCTTCCGAAATTCCCAGAGCGGGCGCCAGCTGTTTTGTGCAGTGCGGCTCCTTCCACAGCAGCTTGATCAGCTTAAGCCGCGTCGGGTCCGACATCGCCTTGAGGCGGAGCATCAGGTCGCGCGGCGGTTCTTCATCCGGCACCCAGCCCGGCACGTTTACGTCCAGCGGCAGTTTGATTGCGCCCGGACTCCAGTCGATCAGCAGATGGGGATAAATGAACGCAGAAGGGTAGACGTAAATGGCCTGAAGCTGGTCCAGCGGAAAGTTGTAGCTGACCGCTTTGTGCGCCGTGATCACGCCGTTTTCGACCACCAGCCGGGGATGAAGCGTCCGCAGCGCCTGTTCAGCTCCCTTGGCCGCAAGCTCCTCATATTCGGCGGCTGCTTTGTTCATCCAGGGCTCCAAATAGTCCCACTCTCTTGAAAAATAAAAGGTGCAGCACGCCTCAAGCACGTCCGTAAGCTGCTTCCGCACGGCTCCAATCCGGTGGAGCCAGCTGCCGCCCGCAGCGGCGAAGGCCAGCTTCATCCCGTCCGGGTCCTTGCCCTGCAGCCAGCCGATGACTTGATCAAGCGGATGGATTTTGCCTGTGAGCAGCCAGACCAGCTCGGCGTCGGGCAGGCGCCGCAGCCCGCGGATGCCAGCCTCGCAGGTCTGCGGACCGGGATGCTCCCGGGGAAGATCCAGCAGCGTCGTCCATCCGTCGGCAAGTTTGCCGATATCAAAAATGGCATCCAGCAGGCTGCCCGGCAGCTCGGGGCGGAGCGCCCGCGACCAGTTTATACGGCGGGGATGATGGTCGGGCTGGTTCAGTACGTGTACGCTGCAGAGAAGCTCGTGAAACGGGCTGACCACAGTGTGGATGCGCTGGGATAAAGGTTTGACTGAGCTCATATCGTTCCTTTCCGATTAACCAAATAGTTAATCAAAAACCACTTTCGCGAAAAGTGTTCAAAATTATAGAGCAGGGTAATGATCCTGTCAAGCGGGAAAAACAAATAACCGTCCCGGGATTCAGGACGGTTATAGGACGGTTGTTGACTGGTCGAGACGGATGCTCCATTTATTCTTTTTTGCGGATTTCCCGCATGACATGGCCAAGCTCGGGCACAATGAGACGCTCCATCGCCAAACGGACGGCACCGGCCGACCCGGGCATGGAAAACACAGCGGTGCCGCTGACCGTACCCGCAATTGCCCGGCTGAGCATGGCGGCAGGTCCGATATCTTCCGTGTAGCTGAGATAGCGGAACAGCTCGCCGAAGCCAGGCAAAGTTTTGTCAAGGAGGGACGAGACCGCTTCAAACGTTGTATCTCTCGGCGAGATTCCCGTGCCTCCGGTGAGAAGAATAACATCGGTTTCCGCCTGGGCCGCACAGTGGTAGACGAGCTCACGGATCTGTTCGAAATGATCTTTGACGATTGAATAGCCGGAAACAGTATGGCCTGCTTGCTCCAGCAGCTCGCGGATCAGCGCTCCGCCTTTGTCCGTGTCTGGTGTACGGGTATCCGAAACAGTGATGATATAGCAGGAGACGGAAGCGGGCGCTTCACTCCGGTGTTGATCGACGGATTTCATAACTATCAGCTCCTTACTTCTTAGTAAAAAGGGTTGCTCTGAACCCGCAGGGGTGGGTTGGTAACTCCATATGATGTTTCAGCAACCGCACATATCTTAGGACAAGTATAGCGCTGATGCTTGCGGGGAGCAAAGAAGATCGCGGTCCGGGACGGTTTTGCCGTAAAAATGATCTATTTGTACCTGTAAAAAAAACCGGCCGCCTCTGGTCGCGCCGCTGCCTGTTTCCGAGCGCGCGGCTGCTTCTGTTTCCGAGCGCACCGCTGCCTCTGTTTTCAAACCTTCCGCTGCCTCTGATCCGCCACACGGGTCCCAAGTTGCCAACACCGCGCCGCTGTAGTACACTCGTCACATTACTTGCAGGACAAGGAGTGTGCAACGAACATGAAAGAAGCCGTGCCCGTATACATCTTATCCGGATTCCTCGGCAGCGGCAAAACGACGCTGCTGGGGCAGCTGCTGGAGCATTTTAAGCAGGAAGGCAAAAAACCAGCGGTAGTGATGAACGAACTGGGTGAAGTGAATTTGGACGGCCAGATCGTCGGGTCCACCGTTCCGATGGCGGAACTGCTGGGCGGCTGCATCTGCTGCTCGATCCGCGGCGATCTCAGCACAGAGCTTGCGACCCTGATCAAACAGGAGCAGCCTGATGTCGTCATTATCGAGGCGACGGGAGCCGCCAATCCGCTGGAGGTCGTTGACGGCGTAACGGAAGTTTCGCTGTATCTCAAGGTAGAGCTGAAAGGGCTGATTACCGTTGTGGATGCAGCCCATCTTCTGGAGCTGCACCGCGCGCAGAAAGGGGCAACCTACCGGCTGATGCAGGAGCAAATCCGCTGCGCATCGGTGCTGCTGATGAACAAAACCGACCGCATCAGTCCGGAGGAAGCGGAGGAAGTGCGGTCGATTTTGGAAAAATGGAATGGCGCCGCGCCCGTACGGTTTACGGAGTACTGCGCCGCCGATCCGGCGGAAGTGCTGAGCCTGTCCGAAGGCGGCGGAGCGGACTGGGAGCAGACAGCCGAGCCGCATGACCAGGCCGCCGATGGTGAAGGAGAGACGGACGCGAACCCTCTCCATGACCATGTGATGGCTTACACCCATTATTTTAGCGGGCCGGTGAATAGCGAAAGCTTTGAAGCCTTGATCAAAGATCTCCCGAGAGACGTTTACCGTGCAAAAGGAATTGTCAGCTTCAGCGATACGACAGGACGGTTTCTGTTCCAATATGCGTACCGGGAAACGGATTTTATGAAAATTACGCCGCAGGGCGACGTCCCTGACGTAGCGGTGTTTATCGGCGAACAGTTCTCCAGGGAAAAGCTGCGGACACAGCTTCTTCGCCTGGAAAAAGGAGCAAGCGCGCTCCCGGGCAAGGTACGCAGAGGGCTGTGAATTTGTGTGTCTTGGCAAAGGGCTGGAACATAAACCCTGCAGCGGTTCTCCCGGCAGGCCTGTCTGAATCAGGAGTTTTGCATGAGGAGAAGCCTGCTGCGCAAGGCAGCGGGTGAAAGGAGAAAAAGGGAAACAGGCCACCCTGTTTGCCGCCTCTCCGCCCCGGTTCCTCTCCTCTAACAGACGTAAATGCGTACTATTTACCCATCATTTCATGGAGTTAAACATCTGTGCGGGAAATGGTTCGGCGGCAAACAGCCAGGTTAATACATAGGCATAACCCATTACCAACTAGGAGGTTATACCCATGAACCGGATGTTATATCAAGACTGTATCGAAGCTTGCGTGGAGTGCATGAACGCATGTAACTATAGCTACGTCAGCAATCTGAAGCAGTATGAGATTGAATCGCTGCGCGAGTGCATTCAACTCGACCGCGAGTGCGCGGACATCTGCGCGTTTGCCGTGCAAGCCATGACCCGCCACAGTCCGTTTGTAGCCGAAATTTGCAAGCTGTGCGCCAAAATTTGTGAAGCCTGTGCGGAAGAATGCGGCAAGCATGTACATACCCACTGCCAGGATTGCGTGAGCGCCTGCCGGCGGGCAGCAGAAGCCTGCCGGGCCGTGTACGAAGCGGTTGCGGTTTACGCCTGATCCTTATCTGAACAAAAATAAACCGGCGGATGGCACCAGCTCCGCCGGTTTTTTTTGCGTCTTTTGCGGTTACTCCTTATCTTCTATGATCATTGAGGTGTTAGGTGTAGAATGGTAGTAAGATTGCGAATTGATGGGGAATGATGGAGGGGCATATACAAGGAGATGATCACAATGCGTAAAAGCTGGAACAATCCCCATGGCGTTAGGCTGTCGCTAGGAGTAAGAAGCAGTCACCCCTTGGAAGGTTTAATTGTTCAGCCTTCAGCGTTGTCTCAGCACGATATTGGATCGATCATGAGAGACGGAAAAAAGCGCATGAGAGAAAATCATGACACAGTGGCTTTGCAGTAAGCCTTTTCAGATATTGAGCGGCATTTGGATCGAAGCGACCGTAAGGGAGTCCGGTTATAAACTGGGCTCTTTTTTTGTGCGTTCATTTTGACTCCGTTTATTCAGGGATATATTGGGGGAGAGAGCACGTGAATGCTTGTCCAAATATGCAAGAAGACACGGCCAATGAATTTAGAGAGCTGTAGTGTAACCGACTGAACCAGAACAGTGACTCGGATTGCAGACGATTAAACAAAGAATCCTAGGCTCAACTGGCAAGTAGGTGACCTCTGATTCATCGGGGGTCATCTTCTTTAATATCTACTGGTATCTTCTTAGTTGTAGAAGTTGGTGTAATCCCGAACATGAACTCGTATTTCGCTCAATCGTTCGGCAATCGATAAAATCAACCTCGACTTTCTTAACCTAACATACTCTGAAGGCAGCTGCCCTGTGAAAGTATATTGAGCGGGGCCTGGAATCCTCGTATACTTGAAATAAACTATAGAGAGAATGCGAGTGATGGATATGGAGATTCGAATCGACGACTTAAGCGGCCCCCAGGTGGCCCGGCTGATCGGGGAACATCTGCAGGGAATGGCCGAGCATTCGCCGCCTGAGAGTGTACATGCCCTAGGATTGGAGCGACTAAAGCAGCCCGATGTGACGTTCTGGAGCGTATGGGACGGTGAAGAGCTGCTGGGCTGCGGGGCACTTAAGGAGCTTGATCCCGGGCACGGTGAAATCAAATCGATGCGGACGGCAAGCGCCCATCTGCGCAAAGGAGTGGCTGTACGCCTGATGTCCCATATCCTTGAAGAAGCGGCAAACCGGGGATACCGGCGGCTTAGTTTGGAGACAGGCTCTATGGAAGCTTTCGCTCCGGCAAGAAAGCTGTACGCCGCGCACGGATTTGAAGAATGCGGGCCTTTTGGCGATTATGCAGAGGACCCTTACAGCATTTTTATGACACGTATATTATGAACAACGCTAACGCAAACGCAAACGAGCAGCATGGTCTGCTTGAACTGATTCAAGCCGGTAAAGTGTATCAGCGCCGCGAGGTGTTGACCGGAATTACTTTGAAGCTGGAGGCAGGTCAGGCGCTTGCCCTTCTGGGACCCAACGGCTCCGGCAAAAGCACGCTGCTGACTCTGCTAGCGGGCTTGTCCCGTCCGACAAGCGGACAGCGGAGGCTGCTGCAACCCGGACTACGTATCGGTTATGCTCCGGACCGTTTTCCCGCTTCCCGGCTGACTCCGGATGAATATTTGACCGGACTCGGGAAGCTTCACGGTCACTCCGGCAATACGTTTGCCGCATCGCTTGACCGGTTGTACGCCGTTTTTCAAATGGAGACGCTTCGCACGCGCCCGATGAAGAGCTTTTCCAAAGGCCAGCTGCAAAAAATCAATCTGATTCAGTGCCTGTTGTCTGAGCCGGAGCTGCTGCTGCTGGATGAACCGATGTCCGGACTGGACCCCGCTGCCAAAGATACACTGCTGGTTCTGCTTCAAGAGAGAAAAAAACAAGGGACGGCGATGGTATACATCATTCATGATCCGCAGTGGATTCAGCCTTTGGCGGATCAAGTGCTGAGCTTGCAGGCTGGGCAGCTCCGGGTAACCCCGGTAACCCCGCCGGGACCCTCGGGAACCCCAGGAGCCCCAGGAACCCCAGGAACCCCAGGAACCCCAGGAACCCCAGGAACCCCAGGAACCCCAGGAACCCCGGCCGCTTCATTCAGCATAGAGCGTCAGACGGCCGCCAAACAGGATGCGGTAATCCGCTGCTCCAATTTAACGGGTCAGACGCTGGAACAGGTGCTGGAGCTGGAAGGTGTCCGGACCGCCGAGCCGCCTGGAAATGAGACGGAAGCCGGGCTGATCACCCTCCACGCCGCGGCTGACCGGTCCGATGAGGTTTTGCGGCGCATTCTGGCAGGCGGCGGATCGGTGGAGTCGCTCGTCCGCGTTGGGGGCGAAGCAGCATTCCCGAAGCCGGACCTGCAAACTGCATTCGCCGGAAGAAAGGAGGAGCGGAAAGAGTGAGCGTCCCCCTGATCAAGTATCTGCTGCAGAGCTATTCCCGGTCCCGCCGTTATTTTGGTCCGCTGGCCGGGTTAATGATTGCCATGGCGCTGTTTTACTCATATAAGCCGAATCCGGTGATGAACAGTTATGGTGCAACTTCGGTCATCCAGTTCATCTGCTGTGCGGCACTCGGGCTTAGCTTCCTGAATCACCGTCATCCTGTACATAAGCAAATTACCATCGTACACCTGCGAAGCGCAAAACGTTATTATACCGGTGAATTGTTTGTGCTGGTGCTGTACGCCGCCGTACTTGCCCTATGCATTGTCGCCTACCCGCTGGTTACCGGCAGTTTCGGCGAACCGGCAGGCTGGCCGCGAATCGGCTTTGCGCTGACGGCGCATTTTCTGCTTGGACTGCTTGGCATCGCTGTGTCGCTGTACCTGCAGTCGGCCTGGATCCCGGAAACCAGTTATTCGACGGGGCTGTTCCTGATTGTTGTAGTGCTGTCCGTTGGAGGCTCAGGTATCGCCGATAAGCTGCCAGAGTCCATTCGCGGCCTCCGTCTGCTGCTGCCGCCCGCAGCAAGCGTGATGGAATTATTTATGCGCGATGACATGCCAGGCACGGCAAAGGCTGCCGGGGTGTTTGGCTATACTCTTTTTTACTCCGGTGTTTTGATCACAGTCTATCTATGGGCTGCCGGGAAAAGAGACATTGCAAGAAGATAAAACCGCCGGGGCGGCAGGGAACACAGGAAGGAGAAAGCGATGCCTGATAATGAACAATCCAAAGAACTATTCGCCTACTTCGGCCTTGCCGTCTATTATTCCCAGGCGCTGGAGCAGCAGCTGACCAATCTGCTGGTGCTTGCCCGTCTGTCGGATGGAGATTTGCCGGACGAATCCGAAATTGAGGAACTGTATCAGCGGAAGCTCGGCAACTCCTTTGGCCAGCTGGTCAAAGAACTGGAGCATTATTACCCGCTGTCGGAAGACGAGGGGCGTGAGCTGCAGCGGCTCTGGAAGCAGCGTAATCACATCGTACATGACTATTTTAAGGAACGGATTTATGACACATTTACTCCGGCCGGGCGGGCGGCAATGATCCGCGAACTCAAGCGTTTCAAAAACAAAGCGGCCGCAATGGAAGCCAAGCTGCAGCGGTACTGCAACGACCTGTACCTGCAGCTTGGGTCGGAGGAGGGCAGCCGGTCTCCGCTTGTGGCCGCACCATCCCTCGGATTAGGCCAGGGTTGGCCGGGCGCGGAAGGCAGCTTGTCTTCTATGGAAGAGGCGTTCCGTCCGGCAGCTTTTACAGGACCTGTGTCCAACAAAAAATCTGCAGGCAGCAAAAATAAAAAACCATGAAGCCGAAGCTTCATGGTTTTTTTTGCGAACAAACAGGAAGTGGCGCGGCACGTCTACTCTTTGTCCAGTACCGGCTGGAGTCCGCCGGCGGTATGGGCCTGTGCGGGCTGTGTCTGCGAGCTTCCCGGGGAAGCGGCGCCTGTCTGCAGCTGGTACATCCGGAAATACCGTCCGCCGAGCGCCATCAGTTCGTCGTGGGAGCCGCGTTCGACGATTTCGCCGCGGTGGAGAACCAGAATCTGATCCGCGCTGCGGATGGTGGACAGACGGTGGGCGATAATGAACGTGGTCCGCCCCTTTTTGAGCACCTCCAGCGCATTTTGAATCAGGCTTTCGGTCTCCGTATCAATATTGGAGGTGGCTTCGTCCAGAATCAGAATGGCGGGATCAAACGCCAGCGCCCTGGCAAAAGAAATCAGCTGCCGCTGGCCCGCCGACAGCGTGCTGCCTTTTTCGATGACCGGCTCGTCAAAGCCTTGGGGCAGATTCGCCAGCAGGCGGTCGGCTCCGACCTCGCGCAGTGCCCGTTCGGCCCGTTCTCTGGAAATCCGTTTGTCTCCAAGGGTTACATTGGACAAAATCGTGCCTGTGAACAGATAAGGGTCCTGAAGCACAATCCCCATGTGGCTGCGGATCCACTGCTTCGGAATGCTGGTCACTTCACGGCCGTCGATCGTAATCGAACCCGACTGCGGGTCGTAGAAACGGAACAGCAGGTTGATGATGGAGCTTTTGCCTGAACCGGTGTGGCCGACCAGCGCGACCGTCTGGCCCTGACGGGCTTCAAACGAAATATTGCGCAGCACCGGGTCTTTTTTGTATGCAAACGTGACGTCGCGGAAAACAACTTCCCCTTTATAGCGTTCCATCGATCCATCGGTTACGTCTTCACCCGTTTCGTCCATCAGCTTGAAGACGCGGGAAGCGGAAACCATCGACGTATCAAGGTTGGCCAGCTGGTTCACCATGCCGGTAATCGGCTGGAACATCCGGCCGAGCACATCGACAAATGCGTACAGCACGCCGAGGGAGATCGCGGTGGAGCCGCCAAGTGTACCGAACCCGAAATACCACAGCACAAGGACAAAAGCTGCATTCCGCAGCACGTTAACCAGGTTGTGGGAGGTGAACGAGTTCAGGTTAAGCATTTTGTTCTGATAGGTCAGATAATCTTCGTTCAGCCGCTCGAACTCCTCCGAACGCTGCTTCTGCTTCCGGAAAATCCGGATGATCGACATCCCCTGAATCGACTCATTGATGATGGCATTCAGCTCACTGAGCCGGGAGCGGATAATCGTATTGTATTTGGTGGCGATTTTGCGGTACAAAACAATCCACAGCACGAGCACCGGCAGAATAAACAGGCTGACAAGTCCCAGCCGGAAATCCAGCAGGAACAAAGCGATATATACGCCAACAATGTTGATGATCCCTGAACTGAAGTTGGCCAGCACTGCGATAAACAAATCTTTGATCGCTTCCGTGTCGTTGGTGACACGGGAGACGACTTTGCCCGCCGGCAGGTTATCGAAAAAATGCACCGGAAGCCGCTGGATTTGGCCGTATACGTCCATTCTCAGCTTGCGGATGACCTGATTCGCGGAAGACTGGAGCCAATAGGTTTTGCCGAATTCCGCGATGATCGAGATGACCAGGAACAGCGCATACAGCCCCACCAGCTCATAAATTCCGGGCAGCTCCGGTTTATAAAAAGCAAACAGCTCATCCGCAGACAATTTGGCAGCAGGGTAGACGGCTGTACCGGAAGATCCTGCTATTGTCAGCTGTCCGTCCGCATACGTACGTTCGCCTTCGGTCGAGGCAACAGGTTCACCAATAAAATAGAAGCTCCGTCCCGCCTGAAGGATGCGGATCTCGCCGCCTTTGGTTTCGTCCGGGGTAAACCGGTCGGCGCGTTTGTAATAGGTTCCTTGATATTCGGCCGCCTGATCGGCGCTTGCGGTCTGATAATACGGCCGTTCGATCGCCAGCATATGATCGTCGATCATGCTCCGGGCGATAAACGGTCCGGCCAGCTCCGCCGCTACCCCGATGGACAGCAGCAGCAGCGCCAGAATAAACGTTTTTTTGGCGGTTAATGCATATTGCAGCAGGCGTTTGCCTGTACTTTGTGTCAAAATGGACACCTCCTTGATTCTGAACCGCTTTGAAGGATAACGGGAAAGTCCCATCATATATACAAAATGATGTCAAGTTGATGATATCAATATAAATGCAGTCCGGCTGGATCTATAGACGGAATTTATTCACCGGTCAAATTGTTTTCTACCTGTTGGCGTTCATACTGCTCTTTGTACCATCCGCCTTGGGCTAAAAGCTCCTGATGCGTGCCGCGTTCGGTGATGCGGCCGTCATCCAGAACGACAATTTGGTCCGCATGCTCCACGGCGGACAGCCGGTGGGTGGCGATCAAGGTCGTTTTGCCGGAGCGGCGGGCGCGGATGTTCTCAATAATCCGGGTTTCCGTCCGCGCATCAACCGCCGACAAGGCATCGTCGAGGATCAGAATCTCCGGATCGGAGATAAAAGCTCGGGCCAGGGACACGCGCTGTTTCTGCCCGCCCGAAAGCGAGACGCCGCGTTCACCGACCAGCGTATCGAGTCCGTCTGAAAGTGTCGTCAGGTCTTCTTTGAATGCTGCGGCGTCGATGGCGTCCAATATGGTCTCATCATCCGCACCCGCGCGGCCAAACTGGATGTTTTCGCGGACGGTTTTGGAGAACAAAATTTGTTCCTGCGGCACGTAACCCATCCACGAGTGCAGCCGGTCCAAAGCGATATTCGGGATCGGTACCCCGGAAATGAGAGTCTCGCCGGTG
Source organism: Paenibacillus nanchangensis (assembly GCF_046543445.1). NCBI lineage: Bacteria > Bacillati > Bacillota > Bacilli > Caryophanales > Paenibacillaceae > Paenibacillus > Paenibacillus nanchangensis. Next base: position 61,204 of record NZ_JBHOFD010000001.1, on the reverse strand, counting down.
CCCATCGGGTATTCGTGCAGGAGCTGCTTCAGCAAGGTGGATTTGCCGCTGCCGGTCCGTCCGACGACGCCAAGCGTTTCCCCGCGTTTCAGTGTCAGGTTAACACCCGTCAAATTATCCACCGTGGAGGAGGGGTAGCGGAACGTGACGTCGCGGAATTCGATCGTTTCTGGTGTCTTTACATCGGCAGGCTGGGCCACGTCGGCCACATCCGGGTTGACGTTCAGCGTTTCGTCGATCCGTTCCAGCGACGCGCCGCCGCGCTGCATAATATTGATCAGCTCGCCGATCGCGAACATCGGCCAGATCATCATGCCGAGATACATATTAAACGAGACAAGATCGCCAAGTGTGATCTGATTCCGGAACACAAGAAAAATCCCGTAGGTCAGGCCGATAATATAGCTAAGCCCGACGCAGAAGCGGATGGTGGGTTCGAAAAAGGCGTCGACCTTGGCGACGGCGAGATTTTTGCGGTAGACGTCTTCGGTGACATCGGCAAACCGCTGCTCGTCGTGCCGCTCCTGGACATACGCCCGGATAACCCGGACACCTGAGACCGACTCCAGCACCTGGTCGTTCATGTCGCCGAACGCATCCTGCGCCAGTGTGTACCGGTCGTGAATGGCTTTGCCGTAAAACGCCATCGCGATAGCGATAAGCGGCAGCGGAAGCACGGCGGCAAGCGTCAGCTTCCAGCTGACCAAGACGCCCATTGCCAGCAGCACCACGGTCAGGTAGGCGGTCGAATCGACCAGCGTCAGCATGCCGAATCCGACGGTTGCGGCAACGGACCGGATGTCATTGGTCGCCCGGGCCATCAGGTCACCGGTGCGGTTGCGCTCGAAGAACGACGGCGTCATCACCATCAGGTGATTCATGAAGCGGGAACGCAGCAGCCGTTCCACCAGGTTCGATCCGCCGAACAGCTTATGCATCCATATGTAAGTGATCCAGTAGATAACGGCAAGCAGCAGAATAATCAGCAAAATATAGCGGATCAGTGAAGCCGAAGTGACCGAACCGCGCACGATTTCATCAATCGCGTTGCCCAAGAGCCGCGGCGGGCCCAGTTCAAGGACGCCAACCACGATCAGCATGGTCATGCCGATGAGATAGCGTTTCCGTTCGCGGCTGAAGAACCAGCCCAGATTTTTGAGTACAGAAAACAAGTTGCATCCCTTCCTTTCGGAAAATAATAACGTCGGCAGTGCTGGGAATGAAGTAGGATATGCCGGATTTAGACCAAAAAAGGCATATCATCCGACAACGGACGATATGCCTTAGAATATCTACGACTTATCATGCGCACGGCTTGGAGCAGCCGCGTGCGGTCAAGGAAGCCTCTCTGCAACCGGAATGATTGCAAATCCGGTTCAAGAAAGGTGATCCAGCAGGGCTGCTTCGATATGATGTTGTAAATTACCGCCGAACCGGTCCATTTGAATGGTAATGAGATTTACAAACATCGAAGCGTACCCCTTTCTTGTTAATTTTTTGAAATCCCCTTCGCTCTGTCAAGAGTGTATCACCGTGTTTCAGGCATTGTCAAATGAAAAATTGTAAATATTTCGAAATCAAACCGGACGGCAAGAGGGCAAGCATTTGGATTACATGCGGTTTTTCAGTATGATAGAGTATATTCACAGCATGAAGAAGGAGGGGGAGCACATGAAGCTTGAGGTACAACAAGAAGCTGCGGAGTGGTTCCGGCGGGAGCTGGATTTGAAGGCAGGCGAAGCCGTCCGTCTCTATCCGCGTTACAGCTCGGGCGGAGGCCTGCATCCGGGGTTCTCGCTGGGCGTATCGGCGGAACAGCCGGGCAGACCGGGACTCCGCATCGAAAGCGGCGGTCTTGCGTTCTATATGGAAGAACATGATTTGTGGTATTTGGAGGGATATCGGCTGTCGGTGCTGTATTCGGCGGACGAAGACGATATAGAATACCGGTACGAAGCGGAGACCGCGTCCACCTAAAGCAGACGCTGCGGGGAAGCGACGAATGCCGGCCGGATGCAGGGCGCATGCAGTCAGGGCGGGGACAGCGAAACCTGAAGCAGACAAACCTGGAGCAGACAAACCTGAAGCAGGACAAACCTGAAGCATATAAAAACATTAAGCAGGCAAACAAAGAGGCTGTCCACTAAGAGGGGAAACTTAGTGAGACAGCCTTCAACACTCAGGGAAACTAAACAAACCTTGGGTATCCGGTACAGAACGCGGGGAACCGATACAAAACGTGGGTAACCGGACAGAACGCGGGGAACTGATACAGAACTTGGGTATCAGGCACAGAAGGTAAGTAACCGATCAAATACAGAAAAACCGAATTGAAAAGGGAAGACCCTCACCAGGTTCGGCTGTTTCTGTGGACATAGACGGTTTATTGAATAAGTAAGATAAAAAGGGAGCTCCCGTTCCCGCTTGGTTTCCGGTTGTACGAAAAAACGTACAAAAATGCCGGTCTGGCGCCTCGAGGGACCTGTTTTGTACGTAAAATAGCACAAAAATGCCGATTGGACACCCCGCGTGACAATGTGCCCTTTTGTTCGAGAACCTACAGATGTGGGCGGAAATTTTACGCAAAACGGGCTTGGGCAACTTGGACAGCAGACGAAGTCAGCCAAGCCTGTTATGCAGCCAAGCCTGTTATGCCAAGCCTGTTATGATAGAGGGACCGTTCTGCATCCTTTTGTGCTTATGGAAACACTATCGCAGCCGCGGCCGTAACCCATCGCAGCCGCGGCCGTAACCCGCTTGTCACACCTAAGTTAAGGCGAACTCCGGAAGGATTCTTCCTCCATGGCATAGTCGAAATCGTCGATATCATAAACCTGGACGGGAACGCCGCCTTCGATAATGCGCTGAATCAGTTCGAACTGGTCGGTCAAAATCGGCGCATTCTCCCGCTGCGAAGCAAGCAGGAGCTCGCTTTCGATCGGATCAAACAGCTCCCCGTAGGGCGCCGTATCCACACTGTTGAGTACGGTGATCTGCGCCATGCCGCCCAGCAGAATCGCCGGGCTTTTGGACCACGGAATCTGCAGACAGCGGTTAATTTTCTTTTTGTTCAGCGGCTCTTCGAAATATGCGATCAGCTCGCTGATCTTGGCTTTGACATGTTTGTCGTCGTCCGGACGGTTCATCAGCGGTTCGTCCTGTTCCCGCAGTTCGTACAGCTCCAGTACGGTGGTATAAGGCACTATATATTCTACAGGCCGCTGAGGCACGAGAAGCTGTCCGTATATCGCCATCATGACCGCTTCCGTTACAAATTGTCTAGACATCGTTATCCTCCATTACTGTTGACGAACTTCCTTCGTCCAAAAGGGACTTAAAAATATAAAAACACTGTACGCGGTAAAAGTCAACCGGACAACCGGCCAGCCGCATACGGAGGAGCCGGATCTGGACTTCCGGCCGGAAAGGAACTACAAGTGAAGTCATGGAAAGCTTTTTATCAATTCGTAAAACCTTACCGTAAATGGATTGCGCTCACACTGGTCGTGGGAATGATCAAATTCAGCATTCCGCTGGCGCTGCCGATGATCCAAAAATACGTAGTCGACGATCTGCTGCTGGACAGCACACTGGACGCCTCCGCCAAAATTTCCAGGCTGCTGGCCGTCATTGCGGGGGCCTTTGTGCTGTTTGTGGTGGTGCGCGGTCCGGTGGAGTATTACCGCCAGTATTTTGCCCAGTTCATCACCAGCAAAATATTATTCGATATGCGCAACCGGCTGTACGCCCATCTGCAGCGGCTGTCGCTCCGATACTACCAAAACACCAAAGTGGGCGAAGCCATCTCCAGGTTCATTAACGATGTGGAGCAGACCAAAAATCTCGTCGAAGTCGGCATGATGAACGTCTGGCTGGATATGTTCACGCTTTTGATTGCGCTTGGGTTCATGTTTTATTTGAATCCTGCTTTGGCCCTTGTATCCATTATTGTACTTCCATTTTACGCTTACGCTGTAAGCAAGCTGCACAAGCGGCTTAAACGGTTGACCAAAGACCGTTCACAGGCCTTGGCCGGGATCCAGGGTTATTTGCACGAACGAATTCAGGGCATTGCGGTCATTCGCAGCTTTACGATGGAGCGGGTGGACCGGGAACGGTTCCGCGGCATCAACGGGCGTTTTCTGGACAAAGCGATGGACCAGACCCGCTGGAACGCACTTACTTTTTCCATTATCAATACGCTGACGGATATCGCGCCGCTGCTGATCATCGCTTATGGGGGATACCGGGTCATTCAGGGCGATTTGACGCTGGGTACATTTATTGCTTTTTTCGGATATCTTGACCGGATGTATGCCCCGCTTAGAAGGCTGATCAACTCTTCGACGGTGCTGACCCAGGCTTCGGCCTCTTTGGAGCGGGTGCTGGAGCTGCTGGACGAGCCGTATGATATTGAAGACGCGCCAAATGCCCGAACATTGGACCATCCCCAAGGAAAAATTGAATTCCATGACGTCTGGTTCAGCTACGGCGCGGGGGAGGATGGATATGTGCTGCGGGGAATCGACCTGGAGATTAAGCCGGGACAGACCGTGGCCTTTGTCGGCATGAGCGGAGGCGGTAAATCTTCCCTCGTCAGTCTGATTCCAAGATTCTATGACATTACCAAGGGCAGCCTCAAGGTGGACGGCCAGGAGGTGCGTGAAATTACACAGGAAAGCCTGCGGCGGAACATCGGCATGGTGCTTCAGGACAACTATTTGTTCAGCGGAAGCGTGCGGGACAATATTTTGTTCGGCAATCCGGAAGCAACAGAGGAGCAGGTGATGGCAGCCGCCCGGGCTGCAAATGCACACGATTTTATCATGCAGCTGCCGCAGGGCTATGACACCGAGGTCGGCGAGCGGGGAGTCAAGCTGTCAGGCGGGCAAAAGCAGCGGGTGGCGATCGCACGTGTCTTTTTGAAAGACCCCAAAATTCTTATTCTCGACGAAGCAACATCGGCGCTGGACCTGGAATCGGAGCATCTGATTCAGCAGTCCCTGGCTTCGCTTACCTCCGAGCGTACCACGCTTGTTGTCGCCCACCGGTTGTCCACGATTACCCATGCGGATCAGATTGTCGTGCTGGAGCACGGCATCGTCACCGAACGGGGGACGCATGAAGAGCTGATGCAGCTGGACGGCAGCTATGCGCGGCTGTTTAACGTACAAAGGCTCGGCGGTGCGGAGGAATAAGAAATAAGGGATAGGCCGCAACTTTTTCCAGCACTTTCCGTCTTGTATATAGGAAAATGCTGATTAACAGAAAAAGGAGACGCAGCTATGAAACGATCCAAATGGCTTGCGGCGGCAGCCGCGGCGGGACTGCTGTTCACTTCGGTTCCCGCACAAACGACCATCGTCCATGCGGAAGCGGTCGAACTCAAACAGGTGGACCAGGAGACAAAGGCTGCACTCGACAAGGCGTTGTCCGATGTGTCCGGCGGACGTAAAGGACAGATCGCAGATGTAGTCCGTACCGACATTTCCAGCACGGATAAGCGGCTTGACGTGTCGGGAACGCTGCTTGGCGACATCAAAGGACGCTTTGATCAGACCTACGACACACTGAAGAAGCGCGTGTCTCAGACCACCATTATCTATAACGCCAAAGACCGCAGCCGCGTATTGAGTCCTGAACTGGACGCTCGGATCACCACGTTTTTGAAATCCTTTGATCCGCACGGCAAATTCCAGCCGGATGCCCTGTGGCGGGTTCACTCTCCGTACCAGCTCAACGAGCCGCGGAATTATTGGGTATTCTTCGGTAATGATCAGAATCTGTATGTGGATCTGGACAAAAACAACCATCTGACGGCGAGTATGGCCTATTCCCTGAAATCCATGCCTCCTGCGATGATTAACAAGTATGCAAGAGTGCTGAAGACGCTGGGCTGGGGAGGAAATCCGGTGCAGTATGCCACCAAGGTGCAGGAAGGTTCAAGCCGGCTTGTATGGCAGCTGAACGACCGGTCGGATTTGCAGCGCGTCGAGTTTGGAGTCAACACAAGCAAGGTCTGGTTGGCGGAAAATGATCTGCTGAAGGACTGGAAGGATGACGACGATTTCGCGAAGTCGTTTGCCAAACCCAAATACAGTGCTGCCCAAGCGATCAAAGCCGCAAAGCCTGCGGTCAGCTCGCTGTTTGGCGTTAATTTGACCGGATATTCGGTTAAAGTGAAGGCGAACGAATACACATTCACCAAAAAAGGCAAACCGACCGTTACCGGCAAGATCAACAAACAAGGCAAATTTTATTCGCTTGCGGCTGCGCCGGTTTCGGGTATGGTGCAGTAAAAGACAAGGGATTTAACGATCCGGATGAACAGATCATTCGGCCATACCGCTACAAAAAAAGGCCGGTCAAGGAGGAGATTCCTTGACCGGCCTTGTGTGTATTTAAGACTTGCCCAGAAGCAGCGACAGGATGCCCGCAGCGATAAGCGGTCCAACAGGCACACCCTTGAAGAACGCAACGCCGATAACGGTGCCGATGAGCAGCCCGGCGACAACTGTCGGCTGGGCGCCCATGAGCAGAGCTCCCCGGCCGCCCAGATAAGCGACCAAAATCCCGACAGCGATGGCGCTGAGCGACTTCCAGTGCAGAAACGACTCTCCGATCGTCTGCAGGGAGATTTTGCCGCTGGCGAGCGGGGTCATGACTCCGATAGTCAAAATAATAATGCCGACCGTAAGGCCGTATTTCTCCAGCCATGGAAACGTCTGATGCAGGCCCAATACCCGAAGGAGGAGCAGCACCAGCATGGCGATCGTTACCGGAGAATTGCTGCTGACGATGCCGAGTCCCGCCAGGGCAAGCAGAACGAGCGAAATCGAGTCCATTTTACCCGTTCAGCTCCCCTTCGTGCACGAGCCGCTTTTCCGCGATATGGCGGGCGATCAGCCCGCCGTGGCGTCGGCCCGTCTCAATGAAGATTTCGTTTGCGTTCCGGCCCGAAGCGATGACGCCCGCCACATATAGACCTTCAATATTCGTCTCCATGGAGGCCGGATCGAACCGGGGTTTATCCATGGAGTCATCCATTTCCACACCGGCCGAGCCGAGCAGGGCCCGGTCCGGGCGGAAGCCGGTCATGGCCAGGACAAAATCGTTCACCAGCGTATCGTTGATGCCGGAAGGCCCCGCTGCTTCGATGCGCACGCTGTCCGGTGTGATTTCTACAACCCGGGATTCCAGATACAGGTTAATGCTGCCCTTCTGAACCATACTTTCAAAAATGGGGCGGACCCAAGGCTTGATATTGTCCGAAATGCTGGCCCCGCGGTACACCATATCGACGGAGGCGCCGACCCGGATCAGCTCCAGCGCGGCATCGACGGCCGAGTTGCTGCCCCCGATCACAGTCACCCGGGTACCCGCGTAAGGATGGGCTTCCCGGAAATAGTGGGTAACCTTTGGCAGCTCTTCTCCCGGAATGCCGATTAAGTTCGGGTGATCAAAATAGCCGGTCGAAATCACCACATTCCGGCCAAGCCGGACCAGCTGTTCGCCGCGCCGGTTCACAGTGTGGACGGCAAACGAGCCGTCCGGCTGTTTCTCGATCCGCACCGCCTCCTCGTACGAAGTGATGTCGAGGTTATACTGAGCAGCCGCTTTGCGGTAATAGACGAGCGCTTCATGCCGGTACGGCTTGTCGTTTGGCGTGGTGAACGGAAGCCCGCCGATTTCCAGCAGCTCCGGGGTGCTGAAAAACTGCATGTTGGTGGGATACAAAAAAATCGAATGGACGATGCAATGCTTTTCGATAATTTCAGCGGACAGGCCTTGCCGGCCGCATTCGATGGCAGCGGACAGGCCGCACGGCCCTGCGCCGATAATAATGACATCTTTCATGCTAGTTCCTCCCTGGTTGCTTGTTTCGGGGCCAAACGGCTCCGAATCCGTAATTTCAATCCTACCGCAAAAACGCGGGTTTTGCCAATTGCCTTGCCGCAGACGTTTCCTGTATACTTTGATTGTTGTCTAATTAGAAGTGTCGTACGTAAACCTATGCACATAGATCCTATTTACGTAAATCCTTAGCATATAACCTCATTCACGTAAACCCAAATCAAAGGATGATTGAAGATGCAGCTCGACAAAATTGTAGCTTATCATAAAGCGCTGGCCGACCCGACCCGGCTGCGGATCCTGCTGCTCCTCTCCGGGGGAGAGCTTCACGGACAAGGACTGGCCGAAAAGCTGGGTTTATCCCAGCCCACGGTGACGCATCACGCCTCCAAACTGCGGGAAGCCGGCCTGCTCAAGGAACGCAGGGACAAAAACACGGTGTACTTCAAGCTGAACTCCGAATACATTCGGGTGGGCGGCGAGGAATCGCTGCGGTTTATTTTTTCGGGTGAAGGTCACGAAGAAGTCCGGCTTGACGGGAAACAGCAAATTTTCGATGCGGTGATCCGCAACTTTTTCTCCAAGGACGGCAGGCTGCGCCATTTACCCGCGCAATACAAGAAAAAACTGATCGTGCTGGAGCATTTGGTCCGCCAATTGGAGCCGGGCAGGGTGTACAGCGAAAAAGAGATCAACGACTATATTTTAAAGTTTCACGACGACTACGCCACCATTCGCAGAGAATTCATCATGCATCACTTCATGTTTCGCGAAGCGGAAAAATACGAATTGAACCCGCCGGAGATGTGGAGGAAGTGGGAAGAGATTTAATCGGGCGGAAAATCGTACGTTTTTGTGACAAATGGCGAAATCGCGGTTGCACTGCCGGAAAAACGCATAAAATGGAATTGTAAGCGTTATCCTAATCCTCACTGGAAAGGAGCCGGTCCGTATGCTGTTCAAAAGAACCAAAAAGAACCTTCCCCGGGTGACTGTCACGCTTGGTGAAGTGAAGCAGGCAATCCGTCAGTTCGAGTCCGACATGCCCGCCCCGATTAACCGCACGGCGCTGCTCAATGAAGACCGGAGTCTGGATCTGTCCAGGCTGAGCCGGTATCTCGGCGGTGTATCCGACCAGAAGTTCTATATGTCCCGCGAAACCTATGAGGTATTCGAGGAAGAAGACAAGCTGATCCCGTATTATCTGGATCTGGTACAGTCGGCTGTCGACAGCTATATCAGCGACACGGGCCAACTGCCGGTGCTGGAAGACGCGATACTGCCTGAAGTGCACTATCGTCTGCTGTCTACCCAGCGGTATTTGAAGGAGACGCCGCCTTTTCCGCTATACATCACGGAAGAGGAAATGATGTTGACCCACCGTGCGGAGAGATTTGAATAACCGGAAAGGCATGAAACCAATGAATGGCATTTGTTTATGAAGACCGTACGGATGAAGCGGAAACGCTCCTGGCCGTGCGGTCTGTTTGTGCTGCACTGCGAGTTAAATCGAAAGTTTCGGGATTTGCGGATGTTCTTCCTACCTGTCGCGTAGTACAATATAGGTCTGTGACGAGCCCTTGAGAGAGCTCGGGTTAGGGGGAACACCGAATATGACGAAACCGTTTACGACACTGCTGTTTGATTTGGACAATACGCTGATGGACCGCGACCGGACCTTCCGCAGCTTCAGCGAGACTTTCGTCCGCGACCACCTGGCGCATCTTGAACCTGCCGGGCAGTCGGCTGTAGTTGAGGAGATGATTGTGAGAGACGCCGACGGATACCGGGATAAAGACGGTTTTTTCGCCGAGCTGTCGGAGGTGCTGCCGTGGCGAACACGGCTCACGGCAGCGGAGATCCGGGAATATTACGACCGGAGTTATATGGGACATGGAGCCGCGATGGACGGGGCGGAGGAGCTCCTTGCTTACTGCCGGGACAAAGGATATCGACTCGGGATGATCACGAATGGCGCCAGCAGTATTCAGAACACTAAAATCGATTTGCTGGGTCTGCGCGGCCATTTTGACGATATTGTGATTTCCGGTGAGGTTTCCTTGCGCAAACCCGCGCCGGACATTTACCGGCTGGCCTTGGAACGGATTGGAGCCCAGCCCGAAGAGACGCTGTTTATCGGCGACCATCCGGTGAACGACATCTGGGGGGCCGGCAAAGCGGGGATCCGCGGCATCTGGCTGCGCAGGCAGCATCCGTGGGACCCAGAGCTGGATGTGCTGCCTTGGCAAACGGTGGACAGCCTGCAAGAACTGAAGGGGATTATTTAATTTTTTTGCGCTCCTGCTTGACAGACGGGTAGCGTCCCGTTATGATTACTACCAGATTATCCCTGAAAGGAGACGATGAATAATGAGAGCCTACCGTACTGGCAAGTTTGATGTAATGACGGTTGTGACCGATACGCGTCTTCCGGATAGGGCTGCTGCTGTGCTGATCCAATAAGATTAGCCCGGCTTGCAATTTGCTAATGCCTTAACGCCGCGGAACCGTATCGGGTTCGGCGGCTTTTTTGTGCGCTTTTTTACCCATGGCTACCCTGCAAGGGGAGCTATCCGGGGAGGCGCAATTTTGCCGCCGGACCACGTGTCCAGCGGCTTTTTGGCGTTTTTTAATCAGAGGAGGAATTGAATGAAGTTAGTATCAAAAGGTTGGAACTCCCGGTGGCAGACAATATGGGACGAATTGAGTGAACAGCACGACGGACTGGAACCGGCCCGGATTGCCAGCGACCACGGCAGCCGCTGCAGGGTGGTTTTAGAGGATGGCGAATGCTGGGCAGAACCTTCTGGCAGGCTGAGGCATGCTGTTGAGACTGGCGAAGGGCTTCAGCCAGCGGTTGGCGATTGGGTGGCGGTCCGGCGGCTGGAGGAGGGGCATGCAGTAATCGTGCAGATTTTGCCGCGCTCCAGTGTTATCTCCAGACGGGCTGCCGGCAGTGTTCCGGCGGAGCAGGTAGTGGCCGCAAACGTCGATATCCTGTTCCTTGTGAGCGCGCTGAATGACGATTTTAATGTGCGGCGGATGGAACGTTATTTGATTATGGCCTGGAACAGCGGCGCTTCACCGGTGGTGCTGCTGACCAAATCGGATTTATGTCCGGACGCGGCGCTGCAAATCGCCGAAATGGAGGCCGTGGCGCCCGGCGTGCCGGTGCTTGCTGTCAGCGCGCATGAAAATATAGGCGGCGAAGCCCTTCAGCCGTATTTGGGCCCGGGACGGACGATTGCGCTGACGGGATCCTCAGGCTGCGGCAAATCCACGCTGGTTAACTGGCTGTGCGGCCGGCCGCTGCAGCGGGTTCAGGAAATCCGGCTGGACGACAGTAAAGGCCGGCATACCACGACGCACCGTGAGCTGTTCGAGCTGCCATCGGGCGGGGTTATCATCGACACGCCCGGAATGCGAGAACTTCAGCTATGGGAAGACGGCGGCGGTCTAAGCCTTGCGTTCGCCGATATAGAGCAGCTTGCAGCCGGCTGCCGGTTCGCCGATTGCAGGCATGAACGCGAAGCGGGCTGCGCTGTGCTGGAGGCGGTGGCGACCGGCGGCCTGGAGGAGAAACGGCTGCTGAATTACCGGAAGACGCAGCGGGAGCTGGCGTACTACAGCGCAAAAGAAGATAAAGCAAAACGGACAGTCCAGCGCGGCAAGCAGGCGAAACCGCCGAAGCCGCGCGCCCGGGATTGGAAGTCAGAGCTTGAGTAGGGAAAATCCGGAACTTTTTGCTGCTCACGAGCGTCTACAAAAGGGTAAGTAAAAAGGAGAGGTGAGACAAATGAGTACAAACCAAACCAAACGGCGGTTGAACCGCTTCACAGCCTTCGCCGCAGCCCTTGCGCTCGCCGTGCCGCTGGCCGGCATCGGTCCCCAGGCTTCCGCGGCGCGAGCAGCAGCAGCCGCCGCACCCAAAGCGGCGTGCCAGAACAATGGCGCCGAGCTGGTGAAGAAGATGGAAACCCACCCATCCCGTAAGCATTTTGAGGAGGGACCGTATTTTGATACCATCCAGTTCCTCAGCGGCAACATCGGCCGGGTGGCCGGCAATGGTTTCATGATCGGCACGTCCGACGGGGGCTGCAGCTGGCAGACGATTTACACGGGCGAATACAACTTTCATAAGCTGGAGTTCGTGACCAACAGCGTTGGATACGTTATCGGGACGAAACCGGACAGTCCGGTGCCGATTCTGCTGAAAACAACGGATGGCGGCAGCACGTACCAACCGCTGAAAAATGCGCCGTATGGTACGCTGGATATTGATTTTTCGGATCAAAAAAACGGTTTCTTGTACACTTATGCGTTGGTGTACCGGACTTCGGACGGCGGGACAACGTGGACGCGTATCCCGACACCGGCTAATTCCCGAGGCGCGCTGTTCACCGATGCCGATCATGGCTGGACTGTACAGGTTCGCACAGGCGGATACAACATAATGAAGACGGAAAACGGCGGCAAGACCTGGCATAAAACGCTGGTGGTCGATACGAAAGGCTCGAATCCGGCCGGCAAGCTGTACAGCAAGGACGGGAAAAGCATCTACGCGCTGCTGTACGGCGACTCAGGCATGTCCCAGATCTCCTATTCACTCTACCATTCCGCCGAAGGCGGGAAAAACTGGGTGAAGCTTACTTCGATCTCTTCGTCTGGCGGCGGACCCGCGCCTGGCGATCCGACCGGAACCAAACGTTACGGCGGCCCGGAAGGCTTCCCTGGAAATTTGGAGATCAGCGGAGATGCGGCGTACCTCGTAGCGGGCGGACCGGCCACGGAGAAGGTTTCATTTGCCCGGTCGCTGAATAACGGCAAAACCTGGAGCAATCTGAAAGCAACCCTGCCGGGGTATGAAGGAGTGATTTCATTCCCGGCCGAGAAAAAAGGGTTTGCGATTGTGGCGGGATCCAGCAGTATTCCCGCAGTATATTCGACAGAGGACGGCGGTTTGACCTGGAATAAAAAATTGTCTTTCCCTGCCCCTATTCAATAACTGCTTATGTACGGCGTTTAATCGCCTAAGCGGCTACGCAGGGATATCGGGCCAAAACAACAGACAATAGGAAAGTGTCTAATTGGATGCACTCCGGGCCATCCCGGCAAAAAAACGGAGGGGATCGCAGCAGTAGTTAAACTGCCGGCGATCTCCTCCGTTTTTATCTTTCCAATAACCTATTACAGGAGATTGGAAAACTAATGAATAAGGTTTGTTGCGTGTTAGTTAACATAATGTTAACTAAGTTAACTTAATGCAGGTACCGTATTTTGCGGTAACAAGAAAACCGCCCGGCTGCCTCTTTAAAAGAGACGCCGGGCGGAACAAGGAAACGATAATTAGAATGTTGCAGCCGTGTCTTTGGCAAGGGCCAAACCGCGGGCCACGATGTCGGCGGACTGCTCAGGGAGCTGGTTATGTCCTTCCACGATGACCTGCGTGATGTCGGTGATGCCCCACTGGTTCAGGTTTTTCACCACAAAGTTAACGGCCATTTCCGCAGCTGCGGCCGGGCCTTCGGAGTAAATGCCGCCGCGTGCGTTCAACACGGCGGCTTTTTTGCCGGTCAGCAGGCCAACTGGACCTTCAGCCGTATATTTAAACGATTTGCCTGCTTGGTTCAGGTAATCGATATAGGTATGCAGCACAGCCGGAACGGTCATGTTCCAAAGCGGGAACGCGATCACAATTTTATCTGCTGAAGCAAATTGGTCGAAATAGGCGTTTACGGCTTCAGCCGCCTGCCGCTCCTCAGCTGTAGCTTCCAGGCCGCGGCCAAGCTTGAACAAACCGGTCATGATGGTATTGTCGTAATAAGGCAGGTTTACCGCGAACAAATCCAGTTCCGTTACGCTGTCTTCCGGATGCGAAGCCTTGTAGCTCTCAAGAAAAGCGTTATACAATTGCACACTGACAGCCTGTTCGGCCGGGCGGTTATTGGCTTTAATAAACAAAACATTGGACATTTAGAAACACTCCTTCGGTGATTATGTAAAATAATTATATTTACTATACAAAGTATAGTTAGGTTCTTCAGGTTTGTCAACAACGCCGAAAAAATATTTTTTTGCTAAAAATATTTAATGTCCTTTAGGCTGTTGTACTAGAAATTGAGCAAGGAGCGGGAGAAGGGGAACAAGACACCCAATATATGGGTTGCGGTGAATAAAAACGAGGGAGCAATCCCGCCGCCGGACGGCCGGAGGAGAGGTTTAATTTCGATTTTGGGAGGTTATATATGGGATACGAGGGGGACGAATCCAACTTCGTCCTGCTTGACGATACGTGATAAAGGAGCGATTGACATGTCCATTGACCGATTTATTCTGAAAAAATTGGACACTTGTCACGAGGAGCGCACCCGCATCAATTTGTTGAGGTTGTTCAAGCTCCGGATACAAAAAGCGGAGAAAGCGGAATCCCGTTATCCTCGGATCGGTTAAGCGAGTTCCAGCACCCTAGCTCAGACTTAAATAGGTATAGCCCAGTATTCTAGCCGAGACTTAAATAGGCATAATTCAGCATCCTAGCCGAGACTTAAATAGGCATAATCCAGCATCCAAGCCGAGACCTAAACAGGCATAGCCCGGATTGCGGGACTATGCCTTATTTGTGCGCCGGGTAATTGACCGGTCTTTTGGTGTAGCGGGGCCATGGCGGGAAGTAAACGCACATGATGACAAAACAACCTCTGCATTATCGGAAAAAATAAAAAACCCTCTATATTAATAGAGGGACAAAGCCAAGGAATCGTTTTCGCTGTAGCTGTGAAGAATCGCTTCCGAGCCTTTGATTTCGATGCTTATAAGGGAATTCAGGCATTTTTGCAGCGCGCTCTTGCCTTTTCTGATTTTCAGATCCAAGGTGCTGGTCAGCAGTCGAAGCACTTTTTGTGGAGGTTGTTTGTTCTCCGCTGTAATATACACAGGTACGGATCGGTTCTGGAACGTAATGAGTGTTCTCATTTGACATCACCTCTGTGAAAGTTATCTCTTGCTACTGATCTTACCCGCCTATTATTAATTTTACCTTAAAATTAGCTTATGATAACATAAAGATTCCATTTTTCATGCGGTTTCGCCGAACGAAGCTTGTCCTGGGCGCACAATGTCCTCCCCACACGGACAAGCGGGGCGGCTGACGATCGAAAGGACCTTCAGGCGTGTACTTCACCAGCTTAACAGAAGTTCAATTCAAGATGAAATCTATTAATTATGATGAAACCTATCATTTAAGCTTGCACCCTATCAACCCATGATGAAAATCTATCACTTTTACTCCCCGGATGCTATTTTACCGAAACGCCGAGATTTCCTTCGCCAAAGCACGCTGTTCCAGCAGGTCAACCATAGGATTCCCCCGCATGATTGACCTTCTACATCCGTAACACTGCAAAAAAACTCGCTCCGCCAGATTGTCTGCGATGTCCGCAGGATGATTCTCTAAGCACCGCAAGCAGTTCCGTTTCCGCTTTCTTTCCGGCTGCCCGGCTTGTCTGACGCCTATTTTCATCATTCCGCTTCCCGGCGCGGGGGCGCGGGCCGAACCCCAATATCTTTGTTCGCATACGATGTATGGGGAAAAATCCAGCGGGAAAAGGAGCGGTAGGAATGAAAAGGAAACCATGGAGGCTGTCGCTGCTGCTGGGACTGGTTCTGCTCCTGCTCGCCTCGGGCTGCAGCGGCGGCTCCGGCGTTACGGTCCGAGTCGGTGAGGTCACGCGATCGATATTTTATGCTCCGCAGTATGCGGCGCTGTCGCAGGGATTTTTTGAAGAGGAAGGGTTAAAGGTGGAGCTTCAGACAATCCCGGGCGGAGACAAAACGATGACGGCGCTGCTCGCAGGCTCGATTGACGTCGCGCTGGTCGGTTCGGAGACTTCCATATATGTGTATCAGCAGGGAGCCGAGGATCCGGTTATCAATTTCGCCCAGCTCACCCAGAAGGACGGCACATTTTTGTTCGCCAGACAGCCGGAGGGAAGTTTTGACTGGGAGATGCTGCGGGGCAGCACCTTCCTTGGACAGAGAAAAGGGGGCATGCCCCAGATGGCCGGCGCCTATGTGCTTCAGCAAAAGGGAATTCAGCCGGAAACCGACCTGGAATTAATCCAAAACATCGATTTTGCCAATATCGCCGGGGCATTCGTTTCGGGAACAGGGGATTATGTACAGTTGTTTGAGCCCCAGGCTTCGATCTTTGAGCGGGAAGGCCGGGGCAAAGTGGTTGCTTCCTTTGGTGTTGAAGGCGGGCGCCTGCCGTATACGGCCTTTATGGCCAAAGGCAGCTATCTGAAGGAGCATTCGGAAACCGCGCAAAAATTCACCAATGCCCTCCAGCGTGCCCAAACCTGGGTGATGGAACAAAGTCCGGAAAAAGTGGCCGACGCCATTCTTCCTTACTTTGAAAACACCGACAGGGAAATCGTTATTTCGGCGGTAAAAAGGTATAAGGAGCAGGAAACTTACGCATCCGATCTAAGGATTGACGAAGGGGAATGGACGAATCTGCAAAATGTGATGGAATCGGCCGGGGAGCTCAAACAGCGGATTCCGCTGGATGCGATTGTGGATAACCGTTTTGCCGAAGCGGCCTTTCAGGCTCACGGTCATAAAAAGTAGAAACGTTATGCAGAGGGCGGCTGATCCTGCCGCCTCCTGCGACATTCAGGATGATTTGAGGGGGGATTCTATGCTGCCGGCAGTACAGCTTCAAGCGGTAACGCATGTGTATCTGGGAACCGGGCGGGCATCCCTGGCGATTGAGGATTTTAACCTGGACGTCATGCCTGGCGAGTTCATTAGTCTGGTGGGTCCCAGCGGCTGCGGCAAAACAACGCTGCTCTCGATCATTTCAGGCCTGTTTGCTCCCACGAAAGGGGAGGTTAAGGTCTATGGCCGGCCGGTAGCCGGACCCAGTCCGGATGTAGGCTATATGCTGCAGCAGGACTATCTGTATCCATGGCGGACCATTCTGGACAACGCCTTACTTGGCCTCGAAATTACCGGACGGATGGATGAAGCCTCCCGCTCCCGGACTCTTGAATTATTGCGGGATATGGGGCTGGAAGGCACGGAGCGAAAATATCCGCACGAATTGTCGGGAGGCATGCGCCAGCGCGTCGCCCTCGTTCGGACGCTGGCCACGGACCCCGGCCTGCTGCTGCTGGACGAACCGTTTTCCGCACTGGATTATCAAATCAAGCTGCAGCTGGAGGATCTGGTCGCTGAAACCCTGCGCCGGCGGGGGACGACAGCCGTATTGGTCACACATGATCTTTCTGAAGCGGTGGCGGTCAGCAGCCGGGTTGTTCTGCTTGGCCGGAATCCCGGGCGGATCCGCAAAATTTTTGACGTCCCGCCGGCAATCCGGGAGGTGCCTCCTTTATATGCCAGGGAGCAGCCGGGATTTGGCGAGTTGTTCCGGGAAATTTGGAAAGAGATGGAGCAGGCGGAGGAGGAACGAACAGAGGCAGAAAGAAACGAAGAAGAATGGATCGAACCAGCCAGAGGGAATCGAAGCACAGATGAGCGAATCGAACCAGCCATAGGAAACCGAAGCGAAGAGGGGCGAATCGAATCTGCCCAAGGGAAACGAAGCAAAGAGGAGACAACTTCAAAGGAACAAAACGCTAAGGAGCGAACCGGGGAGGGGAGGAAGCGCCATGATGGTTGAACACGAAACCGCAACCGGCCTAACCGGCCGGACACCTGGCAGGGAACACTGGCTGCGTGAGCTGCACCGGACATTTTTGGCGGCAAGGAGAAAACGGCGTGCTTCAGTGTTCGCCGTACAGGGCGGGCTGCTCGTGCTGTTGTTTGCGTTATGGGAAATGGCTGCCCGGCTGAAATGGGTGGATCCTCTGCTGTTCAGCTCTCCAAGCAAAGTGTTTGCTCAGATCGCTTCAACTGCGGCGGACGGCAGCTTGTGGCCGCATCTGTTTATTACTGTCGGCGAGACAGCGGCTGGATTTTTGCTTGGCACACTAGTCGGCACACTGCTTGCGGTGCTGATTTGGTGGTCGCCGTTTTTATCCGAAGTGCTGGATCCCTATATGGTCGTGTTCAATAGTATGCCAAAGGTGGCGCTTGGGCCGATTTTTATCGTGATGTTTGGTGCGGGCTTTACTTCCATTGTTGTAACTACCCTGTCGATTACTGTGATTGTAACCACGCTGGTCGTCTACAACAGTTTTTCCAGCGTTGATCCTAACCTGCTCAAGGTCGCCCAATCGTTTGGAGCTACGCGCAATCAGCTGTTTGCCAAAGTGATTTTGCCTGCGTCTTATCCCGCCATTGTGTCCACTTTGAAAGTTAATGTGGGGATGTCCTGGGTAGGCGTAATTGTCGGCGAGTTCCTTGTGGCCAAAGCAGGTCTCGGATATTTAATTATCTACGGATTTCAGGTGTTCAATTTCACGCTGGTGATGTCCAGTCTGCTTATCATTGCGGTGGTCGCTACGCTCATGTATCAGCTGGTGGTGTGGGCCGAGCGGAAGATGCTGTCGGGCAGGTAAGCACCTGGCTGATAAACATCTGGCGGGTAAACATCTGGCAGAATCGCTGCACACATGAAAGGCGCCAGCCCCTGTCCAAAAGCGGCCCTTGCCAACACTCAGGTGTACCTCCCCTGTTACCAGGGCGGTATTTATGCAGACCCCGTGTCACATTGTGCCGGTTGGCAAAATCAAGTACCATGTAGGGGACGGTACACGACATTATTTACGGAATAAAGAGGGATGGCATGGGATTTCGCATCATCAAGACGGCTGCTGCTACGCTGCTGTCCATTGTATTGGCTGCTGCCGCAGGGATACCGAACGCCCAGAGCGCGGGGCTGCTGGCGATTTTGGGCGTGGAGGTGACCCGGAAAAGGAGTCTGCGGACGATTTCGGCCCGGTTTTTCGCTTCGCTTGTGGGACTCCTGTTTGGATGCGCGCTGTTTGCGCTGTTAGGCTTTCATTATTGGGTACTGGGCTTGTTCGTCCTGTTTGGGTTTCCGCTTATCGTCCGGGCGGGCTTCAAGGAGGGGATTGTAACAAGCTCAGTTGTGGTTTTCCGTGTGTTTGGACAAGCTGAGCTGAACATTTTTGTCCTGCTGCAGCAGATCGAGCTGCTGATCATTGGCCTTGGATCGGCCGGTCTGGTCAATTTGGCTTATATGCCCAAGGCGGATGCGACGATTTCACAGATCCGCAGGGAGGTGGACGGTGTTTTTTCGGTCATCTTTGCCCAGATGGCGAGGACGCTGCGCGAGCCGGAGTATATGTGGGACGGCAAAGAGCTGATCCAGGCGGGGGAAGCGGTCCGGCGCGGCGTAACCGCCGCGGAGCGGGAAATGGAGAACCATGTGATTCATCCGGATGAGGCGTGGAACGTATATTTTTACATGCGAAAGGAGCAGCTGGAATCGATCCAGAATATGCTCCAGCTGTTGTCCCAGGTCTATACGCATCTGCCCCACGGTGAAATGGTGTCCGAGCTGTTCGAGCAGCTCAGCCGCGATGTAATGGACGAGACCTACACAGGCCGGACCGAGAAACTGCTGACCGGTCTGGAGGATGAATTCCGGGGAATGGAACTTCCGGCAACCCGGGAGGAATTTGAAGTCCGTTCCGCGATTTTGCAGCTGTGCCGGGAGCTGGCGCTATATTTGAAGATTGCCAAGGAAAATAAGGGTCCGGTTTATCAGGCAAATACGGCGCGTACACCGAAAAAAATGGCGTGACATCCAGCCATATAGGTAGAAAAAGAGACGGCTTCCTTTGCGGAAGACCGTCTTTTTGATATTTTTCCAAATGAAAAACCGCCTAAAGGCTTATGCGGAACAACCCATTGAAAAACCGCCAAAAAGGCTCTTGGGAAACAACCCATTCCACGGGGAAAACGGTTCCCGGCACAAGGGGATTTTGGCATGTATTTTTTTTCGCCCAATTCCTTCACAACGTGGTATCAACATTCGCCCATGTCCTGCATACACTTAAGTGAATGATTGTATGGAGGAGGTTCAAAGCATGTCATTAGCTAAGCGTCAGACAAGGGAGATCATTACAAAAGCGATCTGCGGTAAAGGTCGTAAGTTCTCCACCGTCACGCATACCGTGACTCCGCCACATCATCCGACAAGTATATTGGGGGCATGGATCATCAACCACCAGTACGAAGCGGTTGCCGCCGGAAACGGAATCGAAGTGATCGGTACTTACGATATTAACATCTGGTACTCGTACGACAAGAACAAGCAGACCGAGGTTGCCAAAGAGACGGTCTCCTATGTCGAGCTTGTTCCGCTGTCCTATCTGGACCCGAGACACCGGGCATCCACGGTCGAGGTTTCTGCGGAGGCGACACAGGAGCCCAATTGTGTGGAAGCCGGCATCTCATCCGGCGGAGGCGGTGTTACGATCCGGGTGGAACGTGAATTTGAAGCGGAGCTGGTGGCCGAAACCAAGGTCCGCGTGTATGTCAGCGATCAGGCCGACGATTACGAAGACAAGGACTATGATTACGAAGGAGAGAGCTTCGATTATGAAGATCTCGATCCCGACGCGCTGGACGATGACCTGTAAGGAAGCGGCGCCGCCGGTTGCCGCTGTGCCATAGTCTATATTATGACGCCGGCACGGCGGCGAAGCGGGCGGATGCCCGGAGGGCTCCGATTTATTTTGCAGCGCGGCCGCAGCGCCGCCAAGGAGGCGCATTCCTTCGGCCCCGCGGATCGGCCCCCATTTCGATTCATCCTGAACGCAGGCGAAGCTTTTGCTGTGTCCGGATGGGGATTTGGGGTTATTTTTTATGTTTGCGGGAGGCTGGTCCGCTGGCGCGGGATGAGTACTGGCTGCGGGCACAGGAGTGTCCGTAGGCTGCTGAGCAGGAGAGGGCCGCTGGGTTCCGGAGTGGAGATTCTGCAGGCGGCAAGAAGGGGACGATCATGGGGCCTGAGCAGGGATAAGCAGGAGTGCTGGGTATAAGATTCTACGGGCGGCAGGTGACGGAGTGTCTGTAGGCTGCTGAGCAGGGGATGGAGATTGGAACGGGCGGGTGTGCCCATAGGGCGCCGATCAAAAGGAGTATACAGGCCGCCGGGCAGAGAGTGTCCATGGGCTGCTGTTAAGGGAGTGTCTACGGGTTGAAGAGCAAAATGGGCAAAAGGTACACTTCAGACTGATGGTCGGGTAAGGGGGCCAGAAAGGGATCTCCTTCAGCCCATGTGCCAAAGATGCCCTCCGACCGCAGAAAGCTGACGCGGATGTAGATAGGGGAGTTCGGATGGAAACGGAGTTGGCGGTTTACGACAAGCTATCCGAGGAGGAGCGGGAACGGCGCTTGATCCGAAGCGGACTGGAGGCGGACTTGACCGGCGGTAAGCGGGACGGTGCTGTCCGCGGTAAGTACAGCCAGACGAAAGTCCGCGTGCCGAACATGCGACCGGAGCGTCAGGCGTATAATGTGTGCGTTTTTGGGTTATCGGCGTTTTCCTTGGCGGAACAAGGGGCGGGGAAAGGGATGCGAGCGGTCAGGAGGCCTTTTGCCGCGGCCGAAACGGGGCTGGTGGCGCCTGATATTTCGGCGGAGTGGGATGAAGTGTGGGCAGATTCCGCCGGGACGCAGATCCCCAGCCGTATGACCCTCAGCCGGGCCGGTGAGCGTGCTGGCCGCAGAGCGGAGGTTGAGGATGCAGAAGCTGGCACCGGTGGGGGAGCAGGTGCATATCTTCCGGACGCACTCCCCCGCCTAAGATCGAGCCGGACGCCTGAGTCCCGTATTTTCCGGCGGCTGGAACGCCTTGCGGTGAAGACGCTGTACACGCTTGGCCTGGAGGCGGGTGAGGTGACACTCACGTCGCTTGGCGACCGCCAGTTCGCCGTGACCGGTGTCCGCCCCATCCGCCGGGACGCATCCGGGGAGCTGCCGGAGCCCTGCCGGACCGCCGAACGGATGCTGCGGGAGCAGCGCCGCTCGGAGCTGCCGGGACGGCCGGGTCTCCTGATGGGCATGGACCCGGAGTTCGTGCTGTTTGATGCCGAAGCGCAGCGGGTGGTGCCGGCATCGCGGTTTTTCCCGGCGGATGGAATCGCCGGGTGCGACGGCGGCCCGCCGGGAACACGCGGGCTGTTCCCGGTGGCCGAGCTGCGCCCGCCGCCGCGTGCGGAGCCGCGCGCGCTGCTGGCGCAGCTGATGTCCGCCCTGCGTGCGGCGGACAACGGGGTATCCGACCGCTCGCTGAGCTGGCGGTCGGGGGGCATGCCGCTGCGGGGCTGGTCGCTCGGCGGCCATCTGCACTTCAGCGGCGTGACGCTGACGGCGCCGCTGCTGCGCGCGCTCGACAACTATCTCGCGCTGCCCGTGGCCCTGCTCGAGGACGAGCGCGCCAGGGCGCGCCGTCCCCGCTACGGCTCGCTCGGCGATTTCCGGCTCCAGCCGCACGGCGGCTTCGAGTACCGGACCCTGCCGAGCTTCCTGGTATCTCCGGCCGTCGCCCGCGGAGCGGTTGCCCTGGCTCACTTGATCGTGAGCCGGTATGAAGAGCTGACGCACCGGCCGCTCGACGACGAACCCGTTCACGCCGCCTTTTACGGCGGCGGCCGGGAACCGCTGCGCGCGGCGTTTCCAGCGCTCGCCGCGCAGCTGCGGGCGCTGGACGGGTATGCGCCTTTGGCCCGGTACATTGACCCGCTGTTCGCCCACATCGAGGCGGGACGGACCTGGGATGAAACACGGGATATCCGCACTGCCTGGGGACTCGTGAACTGAATACGCTCCGATGCAAACCGGCCGGGTGCCGGTTTTTTTACGTATAGGTTAGGGGATTGTATTTTATTACGGACATGACAAAAATCATCTAAGCAAACGGCCCGACAACAGCCCGATGCTAATTAATGATAATTTCAATATATGAGAAATTCACAATAAACCACCAAAAATCTCCCCCTAACAATCCAGCAAATCCATCCTCTGTGTCTACGCACCCGGTGGTTTGTTTTTTACGAGGTGAATTTAAAAACATGGGAATCAGCAATAAATCGGCATAAAATGCCACCTTTATTTTTAAATCCGAAGGTGGCATATTCATTGTATGAAATTAATTAATGGAGTATTTTAAACTTCTGATATTGATGCGGCCGCCTTGGCATTCTCTGCTTCTTGATATTCTATATCTAAATTAAACGAACTTCTAAATATATCAGTTACTATTAACTTCCACAAAGGAGAGACAGAGTCCCATCCGCTAGTCCAGTTAGTATTTATATACTTGAAAGACCTATACGGTTTTTCATTAGCAGAAGCTTTATATCCCAGGACATCCTCTATGCAGTTTGTTAGCATTATCCTTCTATTCTCGTCACCCACAGCTTCCAAAATTGGAGCGTTAAACACTTCTGCACGTTCATTACCTTCATCTTTATCATGAATGACAATGGGGTTTATTCCCATAGACCTCAAATATTTGACTAAAGCAATTATTGTTGCTTTTCCCCTTGCTTTAACGATTTGCCAATTGCTTTCTATATCTTTTCTTACTATTTCAGGAAGCCTATTTATAGTTTCTCTAAGAACAAGATCTTCAGTATCTCCCTCAACTATTAATACATACTTTGAAAAAAAGACTCTGGATATATGGTCATCTAGTTTCAATAACATTTTTACATAAGTCTTATCATCGCCTTGGAGTTTTAAGAACTCTTCACTGGTATTAAATGCACTACAACATAATTTTTCAACTTTAATTTGACGCTCATCAATTACATACTCGTCATCCATTCTTGATAGACAGTTCAACACTTGCAGAGGCTTTTTACTCAAATCAATCATATATGGGGAGTGGGTTGTGCATACGATTTGATTATTGTTAGTCCCGGCTAAATCGTAAATAGTATCTCTCATCTGCTTTGCAGCATTTGGATGTAAGTATATTTCAGGTTCCTCAAAACCAATTATTAGAGGTCTCTGTTCTTGCCCAATTAACTTCCTATTATTACGTAGATTTCTATATCGGAGTAATGCAAAAACAGCCGAACGAATTATTCCAGTACCTTGTAAATTTACTGAAGTAGTGATATTACTGAACATTGAAATTGTAAACTGTGGCTTAATAACTTTGTCTGCGTCTGAAAGACTTGTAACTGCCTTTAATCCAGTGTTTGGAAAAACATCCTTCATAACTAAATTTAGTTCGGTCATCATTTGCCCGAATTCACTTTGAGCGTTTGCTGGATCAAGTTCCTCAGCAAGCTGATTTAAATATTGTTGGGCTTGCTTATAATTCTCTGAAGAGTCTCTCACATCATTAAATAACTCAACTAAAGTAGAAGCTAATGTACCTGAAGTACCTGATAATTCTTCAGTTTTGTCTTGGGCGGGAATCAATAAAAATTTCGGTAGCCTACTTAAAACATTTGCCGGGATTCCACCTGGGTTCTTAAACCATTCCTCTGCCTCTTCATCATAATCATACAATTCATCAACTTCCTCAATAATTGCTTTTTCTACTTTGGTTAACTTTTTATCACGATCAATCTTTGAAGTTTTCGTTTCTACAGAAGTAAAGTCAAGACCAGCCTCTATGTATTGATTAATAGTACTGCATTCTGAAAATTGTGTCTTTACCGTCTTTATTTGCTGACGAAGTTCTACAATGCAATCCGAGCCTGGTGTAAAAGTTTTTCTATAAATTACTCTTAGTTCAGCATCTCCATCATCATTAATACATTTTAGTACTCTCCCTTTGAAACCCTTCCATTGTTTAGCTTCCTCAGGAACCCTTCTGAATTCAGCAGTCAAAATCACCTTATTGGCTCCACGTCTCATTATGTCTCCATCCATGTAGGAGTAGAACTCTTCATCTGAAAGTTTCTTGACATCATTTAATAAGAGGTTAAGTGCTGAAAGTATAGAACTTTTGCCTACATTATTCTCACCGATGAGAAAAGTAGCATCAGAAAACAATACTTCAGAATCCATGTGTCTTCGATATCCTTCAATTTTCAATTTATATAACTGCACTCATAATCCCCTCCAAATTTTATGGTTAGATTATATTTTCGTCAATAAAAACCAAATTCCTCCAATATCATGAGTGGAATGAACTAAATTTATAGGCTTTATCTTAGGTGAATTTTAAATGTGACGCGAGAAAGCAACTAAAGTCTTGTGTTATTTGAGTCTGAAGATATCTATTCTATTGTACAAGTTGGGAAATGGGTCTTAGTGGGGGCCTGACAAGTGAATTTAGATACCCTAATTCAGTGCTGCTTCAACACAAGACATTCATCCTCTATAATAAAATAACCTGCCGAAAGAAAAATATTTATCGGCAGGTTATTTACGTTGATTTTTTGTTGCTACATTAATATACTTATTGTGGACACAAAAAGCGGGGTGAAGCAATGTCGTCCAAAAAGATGGGGCGTCCACCGTCTGATAATCCCAAAAGTGAATTGATTCGAGTACGTGCTGATCAGGAAATTTTGAGCAAGCTGGATGCTTGCACCGAAAAGCTCCAAACGACCCGTTCCGATGTTATTCGCAAAGGGATTGAAAAGGTGTATGACGAGCTCCAAAAATAAAGAAGGAAGCAGCGTGAGTCCGACGAAGAACACCGCTACTTCCTATCCCGCAACCGCTTTAATAAGCAGACTGCATAAATATCCTACCATGTGCAGGAGTCTCATTCAAGCGATGCGATGATAATAAATGGGAGGATGAACATGAAAACCATTTTGGAAGCCCTGTATCACGGACAAATTAAACCCGACGAGATCATTGTTCCGTCTCAGCCGGAATACCGCTCTGTAAGCCAACAAGTGTCAGCTCAGACGGTGCAATGGCGTGAACGATTAGGTGAGGAAGTATTTCGTGAACTTGAGGAATATTTTGACCTGTGCGATAGCGCAAGTAGTATGCATGTGGAAGCTGCCTTTCTCCACGGTTTCAGGCTTGGAGCGAACCTGCTTATTGAGGTCATGAGCAATCGGGAGGAGATGATTCCAGATGCAAATTCGAGCATGCCATTATGATGATGGTACCGACATATGCATCTCGCTGCACGTTCCCGTTTAAAACGGAAGAAGGAAAATGAACCCTCATTCGCTGAGTCATTCAAGGCGATGTGAAGCAATTTGCTAAGGAGTACAGTAGAGAGTATCTAAAGCAGCAAAATAAATTAGAGGAACAGCTTACACTTCATTTTCAAGACAAGTTATATGCTCAGGCGATTGCCAGAGAAATGATGATGTCCAGGATTTGATTGAAATGTTAACTATGTGTTGAATAGGGGAAGCGAATGTAGCAGTAGCCTTTAGTCATTAGATCACAAATGGGATAACGTGGAAGGCAAGATGCCGCTCGTTCGCTTTTCTTTTTCTCGGTTGGTAGATGTTCAAGCGACACGTGACAACTGTCTTGTGTTGTAGTAAGCACTGAATTTGGTCTCCCAGGGGTACGCCCCTGATACCCCTATCTATTACATACTTCAATCAAATGATCATATCGACTGTTAATATAGCAACTGAACTCAAGGTGATTATGGTATAATTTGAAACATTGACTGTTATTTTTTTGGGGGAGTTGTGGGATGTGACAAAGCCAAATGTTTTTATAGGATCTTCACGAGAAGCGATGGATTTAGCGAATGCTATTCATTCACAAATGAGTTACCATGCTCAGGTGACTCCGTGGTATAGTGGTGCTTTTCAAGGAAATGAATATACGATGGAGTCCCTGGAAAAACAATTAGACAATAATGATTTTGGGGTATTCGTTTTTGCTCCAGATGATGTTGCATTCCATCGGGGGAAGTATGTTTTCATCACCCGAGACAATACAATATTTGAAATGGGTTTATTTTGGGGAAGATTGCGACGACAACGTGTGTTTGCCATTGTCCCTCAACAAGTAAAAGAACGCGATGATCTCATAAACGAAGAGAAGGTTAGTGATTTTCATATTCTGACTGATCTTCAAGGTTTGACGTTACTCAAATATGAGGTGCGTACTGATGAGAATTACGAGTCTGCAGTTTCAGTGGCTTGTCAATTTCTGATAAAGAGAATTCAGCGTGAAGGCTATTATTTAGACCCTCGCATTGAATTGAAGAAACTGGAAGTGGAAAATGAACGTAAACGACGAATTTTACACTTCTTTTGGACATACAACAAAAATGCTACAATTCCTGATGAAAAAGAGCGTTATAATTCCCTGAGTGAGGCAATCAGAACGTCTATAATTCCACCAACGGAATGTATTGTTACAGGTGCGGCACTTTGGAAGATACAAGGAAACGATGGAATTGGACAAGTTGGAGGCAATGTTGGAAGAGGACGTTTTTTTGCTTTTAGTGAAAACCAAGAACGAACAGAGTCGGGGAAACAACCTATATATGTTTTAGATGCATATTTGAATTCAAAGTGGTCTTTTTATAATCGAATTGAAGTTGAACAGGTATATATTTTATGCTATCCTTTAGGTAAAGAGCATGTTCTATCCATTCATTTTTCAGGCAGATATACACTTGATGATGCTCAGTTGAGTGCTATCGTTACAAATAATAATGAGCTTTTACGAACGATTAATCTTCTAATAGGAGGGGATTCTGTATGAAGCATAGCAGACGTAACCGTCGACATGGAGTCACTCCGGATTATAAAATGTCAAAGTTGCTATCTCAATCAATAATTATTGACACTCAGGGCAAAGATCATGTTGATCAAGCATCAAAAGTGTTATTGGCTACTAAAAACGGTGGAGTTGGCGTTATCTACGTTGGTCCCTCAGTTGAAGGTGTAGATAAAGAATACGTAAAAGTTCTTACAGGAAACGTTGATACAAGAAAGCCGTCGTTTGTTTAGAGTAAAAATGTTTACTGAAGGCTCCCACATATTTGGGAGCCTTTTATGCTTTAGAATGACATTAGTTAGAACACAATAATTTTGCAAGGAACAGCCTAATCAATATTGTTCATATTTGCTACATATTCATTTATAACCACTCTAAAAAAGCTTCAACAGTGATCTTTCCACGCAGAAGCATCCCGATTGAGCTTAGCAAGCTCAGCCCACTGATAAAAAAGTTCAGTGAGAACAATGACACCGCCAAAGGTGAAGACGACTTCATGGAGCTGCGCAATCTGTTCAATGTATGGTTTGTTCGCGATACGAGTCGAAAGGTTAAGAGCGGCTACCGCCAGCGGGTTTTAAACGGCGACTATACAGGTGCTTTTGCTCCCTATGGCTATCGGAAGGATGAGCAGAACAAGCATAAGCTGATTCCAGATGAAAACACGGCTCACATTGTGCAACGCATTTTTCGATTAGCAGTGGAAGGTCACAGTCCTTACAAAATCGGCTGACTGTTAAGACAGACTGTATTTTAACGCCACGCGCTTACCTTTCCGAATAGCATCAGCGTTATTTGAAGGTGGTTAATACGAAGTATCCTTATGATTGGGGCACAACAACGGTCAAGGTTATTCTCCAGAACAAGGTGCAACTAGGACATATTGTGAGCCATAAGACGACAAAGCCTTCTTTTAAGCGAAAAGTAACCGTCACTGTGCCAGAGGAGGAATGGATTGAGGTTCCGCATACGCATGAGCCGCTGATGAAGAAACCTTTGGTCTAGCAAAAAAGGTTATTCGCATAAAGAAGCGTCCAACGAAGGAAGGCGAGTACCAGATTTTTGTGAGATTCCTGAAATGCTCGACTTGCGGACAAGGGTATCCTTTGCTCGTGGCGGCAGCAGTAAAACGGTTGGCCGTAAAGAAGGACGTGGTAGCTTTGCATGCAACCAGTCGAGAACGCGCGGCATAGCCTATTGCAGCTTTCATTACATTAGCTACGTGGATATTTACCAGATTGTTTTGGCGGATATTCAGCGTCATGCTTGGATTGCTAGGGAGCAGGAAAGCGCCTTTGTGGAGATGGTGGCGATCATGAGTCAGAGCCAGCAGAAGAAGCAGTGGGGAACAGCAATTAAAGAGCGGGATAAGCTGGTTAGGTGGGGAAGTGAGCTGCAAACGATTCAACGGAAGCTGTATGAGGACAATGCTTTAGGAAAAATCACAGACGAGCAATGTGTGGCGTTGTCACGAGATTTTACAGTAGAACGAGGGCAATTGAAGGAGAGGCTCAAGCTGCTGGAGGAGCAGCTTCAAAAAGCACAGAGCAAGCGAGAGAATACGACTCGATTTTTAGAACTGATGCGAGAGTATACGGATATGAAGGAATTAATGAAAGCAATATTGAATGAACTGATTGATAAGGTTGTTGTGTATGATGCTGAGAAGGTTGACAGCAAGCGTGTACAGCGCATTGATATTTATTACCGATTCGTCGGTCTAATTTCGTAAAGATTCTATTAACATATAAAAATGAGGGTAGTTATGAGAATACTTAGATCGCCACAGAGTATTGTGATTTCACTTTTTTTATTGGGATTAGCTGTTGCAATGATTAATAATTTTGCTGGGGCAATTATATTTTTTTGTGGACTTCTTTACTCTTTTTATGTTGTCGCTAGAAATTTCGCAGGAAATTTCCTTCTTATTTCTATTTGGTTGTTTTTCGGCCCATTATTCATTTCGACATTTATTTGGGTCTTTCTGTTTGAATATTTTTCAGACTTCCTCTTGAATGTTGGGGATGGTAAATTCATATTTCTTTCAATTCCAATTATTTCGGTTGTATTTGTTTATAGTTTCCGGAGGCTAGAAGGCTTTTTTGATAGGCTTAAAATATCTTTGAAAATCAATAATGTTATTGTAGTCTGTCTTACATTTGGATTTATTTGGTATGCATACTCCACTGAAGATTTTTCTCAGATAATACCTTCTATTAATGAATTAAAGGAGTATAATATTGGCCCGCGAGAATTTATTACTTTGATGCTTCAAGTTATCACCTTTCCATACATTATATCTAACCTATTATCGGATTTAGTAATAGAAGTAGCAACTTATCTAAGGAGAGCTAGAAACAGAAGTAGTTGAAACAATGAAGAATAGTATATACGAGATTGTTTATTAAGTACTTTCTTTTGATTTTCCAGCTATATAGAAGATTAAGAGTAAGGATGAAATAGAAGGACATGTTCTCTGCCTTATTTCGTAAACAACAGAGGTTATTACCCCGTTAAAAATAGATTACTCCTTTGGACTAACGACCACATCCCCCTG
Organism: Paenibacillus nanchangensis; assembly: GCF_046543445.1. Lineage (NCBI taxonomy): Bacteria > Bacillati > Bacillota > Bacilli > Caryophanales > Paenibacillaceae > Paenibacillus > Paenibacillus nanchangensis. The sequence goes on along the minus strand of NZ_JBHOFD010000001.1, from coordinate 31,173 downwards.
TTTTTTCCACATCATAGAGCTGTTTAATTTCTCTTAATTCAGATTTAATTTCTCGTAATTCTAATTTGATTTCTTTTAATTCAAGTATAGTTCCTCTCTTAAAACTGATTTAATTCCTCTTAATACTGATTCGATTTCTCTTATTTCGGATTTTAATTCTCCCATTTCGGATTCTTCCATTAGAGGAACGCCAAGTCTTTTCTAACTCTTGTTCAGCCCCCGCCTTCCAGGGTGCCCGGTCTCCCGCAAAGCCAAGTTTCTGTTATAATGAAAGGATGAACTCGCATGGAGGTTAACCATGGCTAAATACACGCCGATGATTGAACAATATTTGACTGTGAAGGAAAAGGCGAAAGATGCCTTTCTTTTTTTCCGGCTGGGAGATTTTTATGAGATGTTTTTTGACGACGCCCTGCTGGCATCCAAGGAACTGGAGATTACGCTCACGGGACGTGAAGGCGGGGGCGAGGAACGCATCCCGATGTGCGGGGTTCCTTACCACTCGGCGGAGGGCTATATTCAGCGTCTGATTGAAAAAGGCTACAAAGTCGCCATCTGCGAACAGCTCGACGATCCGGCCACCACCAAAGGTATGGTCCGGCGGGACATCGTCCGGGTGATTACGCCAGGCACTGTGATGGAAGGCCGCAATATCGCCGACAAAAATAACAATTATCTCGTCTGCGTCACCGAAGCGGACGGCATGACGGCGCTGGCGGCGTGCGATTTGACGACCGGCGAGCTGTACGTAACGTCGGTGCCGTCGGGGACCGATTGGCTCCGCGACGAGGCGGGCATCTATGAGCCGGCCGAGATCATCGGCGATGAGGCGCTGCTTGCACAGCTGCAGGCCGAAGCTTCCGCCACCGCGAAGCCGGTGGTGCTGACGCCTTGGGACCGGCGCGACGAAGAGCTGGTCCGGCGCCAGTTCGGCGAAGCAGCCTGGGCGAGACTGGAGCGGGAGCGCGGGCAGTGTCTGGCGCTGCTGCTCTCGTATCTGCAGGAGACGCAAAAACGTTCCTTGGGCCAGCTGAGCCAGATTTCGCCGTACGAGCCGGGCAATTTTATGATTCTCGACCCGTTTACACGGCGGAATCTGGAGTTGACCGAAACGGTCCGCGAACGGTCCAAAAAAGGCTCGCTCCTCTGGCTGCTCGACCGGACCGAAACGTCGATGGGCGCGCGGCTGCTCCGGCGGCGGATCGACAAGCCGCTGCTGCAGCGTTCCGCCATTGAGCGGCGGCTGGAAGCGGTCGAACGGCTGTACGGCCAGTTTATTGTCCGCGAGGATTTGCGGCTGGCGCTGCGCGACATCTATGATTTGGAGCGGCTCGTGGGCCGGATCGCTTTTGGCAGCGCAAACGGCCGGGACCTAAACGCACTGAAACGTTCGCTTGAGCAGATCCCCGCATTAAAAGAGCACTGTCTCGCTTCAGGCTCCCGGACCTTAAGTGAACTGGGCGAAGCGATGGACATCTGCGCGGATCTGAAAGAGCAGATTGCCGCGGCAATCGTCGATGAACCGCCGGTATCGGTGCGGGACGGCGGTCTCATACGTCCCGGATATCATGAGCGGCTGGACGAGCTGCGGGAAGCGAGCAGCAGCGGCAAGCAGTGGATTGCCGAGCTGGAAGCGAAGGAGCGCCAGGTGACCGGCATCAAATCGCTGAAGATCGGGTTTAACAAAGTCTTCGGCTATTATATAGAGGTAACCCGCTCGAATTTGGCTTCACTGCCGGAAGGGCGGTATGAGCGGAAGCAGACGCTGGCGAATGCGGAGCGTTTTGTTACGCCTGAACTGAAGGAGAAGGAAGCACTCATTCTGGAAGCGCAGGATAAAATGACCGATCTGGAATACAGCCTGTTTGCGGAGCTGCGGGACCGGCTGAACGAGGAAATCCCGCGCCTGCAGGGTCTGGCGGAGAAGGTGGCGGAGATTGACGTCTACCAGAGTCTGGCCGCTGTCAGCGCTGAGCAGCGGTTCGTCAAGCCCGAGCTGTCTGACGGCTACGATCTGAAAATTGAAGCCGGCCGGCATCCCGTGGTGGAGGCTGTGCTGAAGGATGCTGCGTTTATTGCAAACGGCACGAATCTTAGCGAGCAGGACGGCAGTATTTTGCTGATCACCGGACCCAATATGGCGGGCAAAAGCACCTATATGCGCCAGGTTGCCTTAATTTGCATTATGGCGCAGATCGGTTGTTTTGTTCCGGCGGACAAGGCGGTGGTGCCGCTGATCGACCGGATTTTTACCCGGATTGGGGCGGCGGACGACCTGATTGGCGGGCAAAGTACGTTTATGGTGGAAATGGCGGACATCCAGGTAATGACGGAAAAAGCGACACCGCGCAGCCTGATCATTATCGACGAGCTGGGACGGGGCACTTCGACCTCCGAAGGGATGGCGATCGCTCAGGCGGTGATCGAATATGTGCATGACCATATCGGCTGTAAAGCGCTTGTCTCGACGCATTTTCACGAGCTGGCACATCTGGAGGGCAGTCTGCGGGGCCTCAGCAACTGCTCGATGGCGGTGCAGGAGAGCGGGGATACGGTGCATTTTCTGCGCAAGCTGGTTCCCGGTGCGGCGGACAGCAGCTATGGCATTTATTGCGCAAGGCTTGCCGGACTGCCGGAGGGCATTATTGAGCGCGCCTACGGCCTGCTCCAGAGCATTGAACAGGCATCCATTCCTGGAGGAGGTCAGGGTGTTCAGCCTGCTGGGCGGGACGGTCAGGATTCGGTTGTACCGGCTGGTAAACCCCAAGTCCCGGCATCGGCTGAAACAGCCTTCTCCGAGCCGGAGCCGCACCCTGCTGTCCGATCGGCACAAGCTGTCTTGACGGAAACAGCGGCAGCGGCCGAGACTGAACCGGCAATGAACCGGCGGGAAGAAGTGGTGCAGCTGTCGATGTTCGGCGACGAGGAGCCGGCGAAGATACCGGCTCAGCCGACCAAAGCCCAGCGGCAGACGGACGAGCTTGTCGCCCTGGTGCGGGACGCCGACTTAATGAACATGACGCCTTTGCAGGCGATGCAGCTGCTGAACGACCTGAAACAAAAAGCTGCCCGGCTGTAAACCTGTAAATCCAAGGAACCCAAGCAACCCAAGCAACCCAAGCAACCCAAGCAACCCAACATTTTGCAGAAAACAGACGGGAAGCAATCTGTAAATAACCTTGGAAGTAATCCGCAATTATGCTAAAGCAATTAAGCGAAAATTTAACCGTATTCCTGCTAAAGCAAGTTGGCGGAACTAATCCGTTTTACCTCGCAAGTAACGTTTACCGCATATCACAGGTTTTAAAATGGCGCAACAAATCAAGGGGGGAGACGCGTGGCTAAAATCCACGTTTTGGACGAGCACATCGCGAACCAGATCGCGGCGGGCGAGGTGGTGGAACGTCCCGCTTCCGTAGTCAAAGAGCTGGTGGAGAACGCCATTGACGCGGGTGCAACCCGCATCGAGGTGATCATTGAGGAAGGCGGCTTGCAGAGCATCCGCGTCAAGGACAACGGCTCAGGGATTGAGCCGGAGGATTGCGAGACCGCTTTTTACCGCCATGCCACCAGCAAAATCACCAGCGGCCGGGACTTGTTCCAAATCACCAGCCTCGGTTTCCGCGGCGAAGCGCTGCCGAGTATCGCGGCGGTGTCCAAAGTGACGCTGCTGACCGCCTGCAGTGATGATGGCAAAGGCCGCCGTCTCATTATTGAAGGGGGGCGGCTGATTCAGAATGAGGATGCGCCTGCGCCGAAGGGAACGGATTTAACGGTTGGTGAAATTTTTTACAACACTCCGGCGAGACTGAAATATATGAAAAGCATCCAGACCGAGCTGGGCCACATCTCCGACGTCATGTACCGTACGGCGCTTGCTCATCCGGATATCGCCATCACCCTGCAGCATAACGGGAATCCGCTGCTGCGTACGCTGGGCAACGGCGACCTGCTGCAGGTGATTGCCGCTGTTTATGGCACGTCTGCGGCCAAAGCGATGCTGGCGGTCTCTGCGGAAGATCCCGATTACCGGATTGACGGCTATATCAGCCGTCCCGAGTGGACGCGCTCCAACCGGAACGCAGTGACTACTATTGTAAGCGGGCGGCATATCCGCAGCCACGGGCTGAATCAGGCGATTTTGCGCGCTTACCATACACTGCTGCCGATCAACCGCTACCCGCTGATTGTGCTGAACCTGCAGATGCACCCTTCGCTGGTCGATGTGAACGTGCATCCGTCCAAAATGGAGGTGCGCTTCAGCAAGGAACCCGAGCTGTATGCGCTGGTGGAGCGTGAAATCCGCCGTGCGCTGATGGGAGAGACACTGATTCCGCGGCCGGGCAAAGCGTATATCGCCGGCAAGGAAGCCGGATCGTTTATTCAGGAGCAGTTTGCTTTTCCAAAAAGTCCGCAGCCGGACGAAGCGGGACAAGCCGCCGGAGTTAGCGGAGGACAAGCCGGCCCGTACAGGGAGGCATCCGGCCAGCAGTTTCCGGGCGAGCAGTTCCCGGGTGCGCAGCGGCCGGCCGGCCAGCTGCCAGCCGGTCAGACATCCGCAGGCCGGACATCGGCAGGCCAGCTGCCGGACAGTCGGCAGATTCCAGCCGGGCAGCCGTCAAACAGCCAGCCAGCGGCAGCTGAGTCATCCGGCAGCGGACAGCCAGGCGCGCACGTGCAGGACAGCGATCTGCCGGGCAGCCGGGCGCCGGAAGTGCCCCAGGCGGCTGCGCAAGCAGGCTGGAGCGCAGCCGCCGCCGCATTTACCGGCTCCGCACCGCTGCCGTCCGGCAGCGGGCAGGACACAGCCGGGGCGCGGGGCAGCGCCGGAAGCAGCGCTCCGGCCCAGCGGCCCGGCGGCTACCGCGAGAACGGCGTGCGCGAATCCGCAGCGCCGTACCGCAGCCCGGATGCGCCGGCCCGAGCGCTGCCTCCGGGCCTCGGCGAACGGCTGTGGGCGCCGCCTGAAGGCGCGGAGCCGTCGCTGCCCGCTTTTCCCGAGCTGAATTACATCGGCCAGCATCACGGCACTTACATTATTGCGCAGAATGATGAAGGCCTGTATTTGATCGACCAGCATGCCGCGCATGAACGGATCAATTACGAATATTACTATGAGAAATTCGGCAAGCCGGCGGATGTCTCGCAGGAGCTGCTGCTGCCGATTACGCTGGAATTTACGCCCTCGGAGAGCCGCCAGCTGACGGAGCGTCTGCACTGGTTTGAGCAGGCGGGCGTTTATTTGGAGCATTTTGGCGGCCAGACGTTCCTGGTGCGCTCGCATCCTTATTGGTTCCCGAAGGGGGACGAAAAAGAGATCATCGAGGAAATGGCCGAATGGGTGCTCAGCGAACGGCAGATCGATCTCGCCAAACTGCGGGAAAAATCCTCGATTTTATGCTCCTGCAAAGCTTCGATCAAAGCAAACCAGAAGCTGACGGAGCAGGAGGTCGACAAGCTGCTGAGCCGGCTTGCCGCCTGCAAACAGCCGTATACCTGTCCGCATGGACGCCCGATTTTGATTTCGTTTTCCGCATACGATCTGGAGAAGTTGTTTAAACGGGTGATGTGACGGTTGGAAAAAACTACGCAATTACGCATACTATACTTCGTCGAACCAAGATTCGAGTTTTGGAGGAATTATGATTATTACAACTGGCGACAGGCCGACTCCTGAAGAGGCCGAGCGCGCGCGGAACCTTGCCGGCCGGACAGGCTGTCCATATGTAGAACGGGCCGGCAATTCCGTGGCGAAGCTGTCCGCCCGCGCCGGCGGCGCCGCAGTGCTCGTCGTACTGCATGAAGGCGTCCGGCTGATCCGGCCCGGTATGCCGCCGCTGCCGTTTCATCCGAGCATGGGCTTTATCCGCGCCAAGCGGATTTTGGCCGGAGACCGGGACCCGATGCTGGAAGCGGCCGACATGAAGCCGGGGGACAGTGTGCTGGACTGTACGGCCGGACTTGGCACAGACGCGCTCGTCTTCGCTACTTACGGAGGCGGCCGCTCCGCCGTCACGGCGCTCGAAAGCTCGCTGCCGCTTTACGCGCTGCTGCATGAGGGGATGCGCAGCTATGTGAGCGGATTGCCCGAGGTGGACGAGGCACTGCGCCGTATCCGGGTGGTGCGGTCAGGCCATGCCGAATATTTAGCCGGGCTTGCGGACAACAGCATCGATATCATCTATTTTGACCCCATGTTCCGCGAGCCGCTGTTCGACTCGTCGGCGATTGCACCGCTGAGGTCCTTTGCGAACGCGGACGCACTCCAGGCGGGCAGCATCCGGGACGCGGTTCGCGCAGCACGCAAAAGCGTCGTTCTCAAAGAAAAACACGGCAGCCCGGAATTTGAGCGTCTGGGCTTCCGCGAGCTTCCGCGGGCCGGCTCGAAAACTTCGTACGGGGTGATCCGAATTGACGACTGACAACAAGCCGAAGCTGCTGGTGCTGCTGGGGCCAACTGCCATCGGAAAAACCGCGCTTAGCCTGGAAATCGCCTCGCATTTTGGCGCCGAGATTATCTCCGGCGATTCCATGCAGGTGTACCGGGGCATGGACATCGGCACCGCGAAAATCCGGCCGGAGGAGATGCGGGGCATTCCGCATCATCTCATCGATATTCATGAGCCGGAAGAACCGTATTCCGTGGCCGAGTTTCAGGAACAGGCCGGGGCGCTGATCCAGGAGATCGGCGGCCGGGGAAAGCTGCCTTTTATCGTGGGCGGAACGGGGCTTTACATCGAATCGCTGTGCTATGGCTTCCAGTTCTCCGCCGCACCGGCGGACGAAGCGTTTCGTGCAGAACAGGAAGCGTATGCCGAGACACATGGCGCCCAGGCGCTGCACGACAGGCTAGCCGCGGTGGATCCTGACAGCGCGCGGCGGCTGCACCCGAATGACCGCAGGCGGATTATCCGGGCGCTGGAGATCCAGCACCTGACGAAGACGACCCTCAGCGAATCGCTGGCCAGCCAGGAAAAGCAGTCCCCGTATGATCTTCTGCTCATCGGTTTGACAATGGACCGGCAAATGCTATATAACCGTATTGAAGACCGAATCGACGACATGCTGGCGGCCGGCCTGGTCGCCGAAGTGGAAGAACTGCTGCGCCGGGGGTGTCACCGGGGACTGGTGTCCATGCAGGGGCTTGGCTACAAGGAAATCGCCGCTTATCTGGAAGGCGAGATGACCTACGAGGAAGCCGTGACGCTGCTCAAGCGGGACACGCGGCGATTCGCCAAGCGGCAGCTGTCCTGGTTTCGCCACATGAAGGATATCCGGTGGGTGGACGTCGGCGGGCACCCTAACTTTTCTGAGAATTTTGCGAAAATCCGTGATATAATAGCAGGAAAGTTTCTTCCAGGTCTTGAATATACTTAACAATCTAATTGAACCATTGGGGGTACGGCTATGAACAAGTCCATTAACATCCAGGATACATTTCTGAATCAGCTGCGCAAAGAGAATATCCCTGCTACCGTATATTTGACCAACGGCTTCCAGATTCGCGGCACGATCAAAGCGTTTGACAACTTTACGATCGTGATTGACAGCGACGGGCGCCAACAAATGGTGTACAAGCATGCGATCTCCACGTTTACTCCGCAGCGCAGCGTCTCTCTGATGCAGGAGAACGGAAGCGACGAATAAGCCCCCGCGGGACAAGCCATCGCCTGTTTTTTACGGGTAACGGAATAACGAAATGAAACCTTTTTTGTGAACCATTCGTTTGAATAGAGAGTGAGAGAGCAACCTGCAAAGGTTGTTCTTTTCATTCAGGCATACACTACAGAGAGATTTTCCTAAAAGGGAGTCAGGAGGGCATCATGTCAGGTAACGAGATGACAAGGGTGAACCGGAACAAGGGGAAGGAACCGCCCAAGAAGCCAAAGAAGAAAAAACGGGTGACCAAAAAGCGGGTGCTGTGGACGCTGTTTTTTACAGTGGCGGTTGCGGTATTCTGCGCGCTTGGCGGCTACTTGTTTATCATGATCAACGGGGAGAAGCTGCTCCAGGCGAACCAGGATAAGCTGACCATTAACCCGCCCACCAAAATCTACGACCGGAACGCCAATCTCATCGCCGAGCTGTCGCTGGAGAAAAGCGAACCGGTGGAGTATGAAGAGCTGCCCAAGCAGCTGGTCGATGCGTTTATCGCAACGGAGGACCGGCGGTTCTGGGAGCACAGCGGCGTTGACCTGTGGTCGATCGGGCGTGCGGCAGTGAAGGACGTTATGGCCCGCAGTCTGGTGGAAGGCGGCAGTACGATCACCCAGCAGCTGGCGAAAAACATTTTTTTAACCCGGGACAAAACCTTCTTCCGCAAGGCGACGGAAATGTCGATCGCCATGGCGCTCGAACGGCAGAAATCCAAAGAAGAAATCATCACGATGTATCTAAACCGGATTAATTTCGGCGGAACGACTTACGGCATCAAGGCGGCTTCAATCCGCTATTTTGGCAAAAGCGATCTGAAACAGCTGAAGCTGTGGGAAATCGCGACGCTGGCGGGGATGCCGCAGGCGCCTTCCCGTTACAATCCGCTGCGCAATCCGAACAATTCCAAGGAGCGCCGCGGCGTCGTGCTTTCGGTCATGCATGAGCAGGGACTCATCACCGAACAGGAGATGAATGAAGCGAAGGCGGTTGATTACAACTATAAGCCGCCGGAGAAGAAACAGCGGTACCAGGCGTTTATCGATTATGCGATCGACGAAGCCGAGGAGAAATACGGGCTGACGGAAGACGATCTCAACATCGGCGGATACAACATTTATACGACGATGGATGCGGATGCCCAGTCCGCGGTGGAGGACGCGTTTGCCGACGCCGACAATTTCGAAAAAAGTGTGGACGACAAGCCGGTTCAAGGGTCGATGGTGATCATGAACCAGGAGAACGGAAGTATTGTGGCGATGCTCGGCGGACGCAATTACGAGAAAAAAGGCTACAGCCGCATCCGGGACAGCCGGCGCTCGCCGGGTTCCTCCATCAAACCGCTCGTCGCTTACGCGCCTGCGCTGGAGAGCGGGAAGTTCTCGATGGATTCCCGCATCAGCAACCAGAAGCAGTGTTTTGGCAAATATTGTCCAAACAACCTGCATGGCTATTCCAGCACAATTGACATGGCCAGCGCGTTAACCAAATCGGAGAACATCCCGGCGGTTTGGCTGCTGAACGAAATCGGTGTGAACACCGGAGTGGAATTTGCCCGCAAACTGGGACTTAGCATTCCGGACGAGGACAAAAACCTGTCGATCGCGCTTGGCGGCATGTCCAAAGGAACCAACACCTTTGAAATGGCGCAGGCGTTCAGCGCCTTTGCCAACGGGGGGACGCTGAATCAAGCGTATGTAATCAAGTCGATTGAAGACAGCTCGGGCGAGGTGCGGTTTAAAGCGAACCCGGATCCGAAACGTGTCATGAAAGAAAGCACCGCGTATCAAATGACACAGATGATGCAGAACGTTGTTCAGAGCGGTACCGGTAAAAAGGCGAGAATCGACCGGCCGGTTGCCGGCAAAACGGGGACGACGCAAAGCGGATTCAAGGGCGTCAGCTCTAACCGCGACGTCTGGTTTGTCGGGTATACGCCGGAGCTGACGGCTGCGGTTTGGATGGGATATGACGATCCCGACCGGGAGCACCTGCTGAAGCACAGCAGTCCGCTGGCCGCGGCTTTCTGGGGCAAGGTAATGGAGCAAGCGCTCAAGAATTTCCCGGCCAAATCGTTTCCCGAACCGGATAAAGAAGAAATACCGGCTCCGCCAAGCGAAGAACCGCTTGTTGTGGAAGGCGTGTCAGGTTTGAGCGGCTCTTACGATCCGGCGACGATGACGGTAAGCCTCAGCTGGAACGATGCGCCAACGCCTGGCGCGCAGTACCGGGTGTACCGGAAGGAAACGTCAGAGAACGCGTTTACGCGGATCTTGGATACGCAGGAGACGGCGGCCGAGGATATCAGCGCCATGCCGGGCTTGACGTATGATTATTATGTAACGGCTTATTATCCGGAAGAGGGCGCTGAAAGCGGACCTTCCAATATGGTCAGTATCCTGATTGAGGATGCGGAGCCAAGTCCGGAGCCTTCCCCTTCTCCTTCTCCGACTGTTTCCGAACCGTCTCCGACGCCTACGATGGACGGCGGGTTTGGCGAAGAGACACCGGGTAACGGCGGCGAAGACGGCTGGGAGGAACTGCCGTCACCCGATAACGGCGGGGGCGGAGCGAATTCAGGCTCAGGGATGGAAGGCAACAACGGGAACGGCAATGGGAATGGCAGCGTAAACGGCAATGGAAACGGGAATGCCGGCAATGAACCGGGCAACGGGAACAACGGCAGAGGGAACGGCCGGGGCAATGGCAACGGCCAAGGCCAAGGCAGCGGTGGAGGAACAGTAAGTACACCGGACCAGGTGCCGGCCGATTCGGCGCCGTCCCCGGTTCCGCCGGATGCCCCGGTTTCCGGGCAGTCTGATCCTGCGCTGAATGCGCCGCAAGACGTAAACGGAACTGTGGAAGGAACCGTTCAGTCGCCGTAATTGCGGCTGTTTACTGCGGACGAACACTTCCAGCATTGGCGGGTGACCGGCTTCGGCTTATGCCCGCCGGATTGGCAGGTATAACAGAACATAGATTTATGACAGCGGGACGTCCATTCAGGGCGTTCCGCTTTTTTCCGTTGTTTCGATAGAAAGCAACGCTTCAGCCGGAAAAAAACAACGTATGAACAGGCAGTTCACGCATTCTTTTGAGTGTCGCGGGTAAATATGGTAAGCTGAATACACCATTACTAAAGAGGTCATTCCTATGAAACGTAAATTTGGAGATCGTGCCAACTGGCGCCGGATCACGCGCCGCCAGTTCGCCTGCCGCTATGTGGAGACCCGTGATTTCAGCGGCTATATTACCCTTTATACAATTTACGGATTAAAGGAACCGCTGTGGAAGAGCTACGGAAGGCATACCTACCGTATTGCGGACAAAGGTTATTCTTGGCTGCAGTATTTTCCGAAGGACAGCCATTTCATCGTGACCGCGATGTTCGATGAACGCCAGAATATTGTCCAGTGGTATATCGACACCTGCAAGACGCAGGGAGTAACCGACCAAGGGGTTCCCTGGTTCGACGATCTGTATCTTGATGTCGTCGTCTTGTGGAACGGAGAGGTGTTTTTGCTTGATGAAGATGAGCTGGAGGAAGCGCTGGAGCGGGGAGATATCGACGAGAACGACTACCGGCTTGCCTGGTCGACAGCAAGAAGCATTATGAAAAGCATCGATGCCCATACCTTTCCCTTTTTCTCTCTGTCGCTTAAACACCGGGGCGAGTGGTTTCATCACGGAGATTTCAGGAGGAAGCCGTAATGCAGAAGTTTGAGGAGCGGACGGGTACGGACCTGATCCGCAAAGCCAGCAAGAGAGGCTGGAGCCGGCGGCGCAAGCTGTCGGCCCTTTTCCTTGCATGCGCTGCACTGCTGGTCATCTGGCTTGGCTATTGTCTGCTCATGATCAACAGCGTGGGAAATGAACCGCCGGTACGCAAGGCGGATGTCGGCATTGTGCTTGGCATGTCCATGTGGGGGGACAACCCGAGTCCGGGGCTGAAAGAACGGCTGGATCGCGCGCTGGAGATGTACAAGGAAGGCAAGGTACCCAAGCTGATCGTCTCGGGAGGGCTTGACCGTCCGGACTACAAATATACAGAAGCGGAAGGAATGCAGCGGTATTTGGTGGCACAGGGCGTCCCGGAAACGGATATTTTGATAGAAAATGAAGCGACAAGCACGGTGGAGAATCTGCGGTTCAGCCAGGACATCATGCGGCGCGAGAACTGGTCGTCGGCCATCATCGTTACGCATACCTATCATGGACGGCGGGCGCTGGAAATTGCGGAAACTTTGGACTATGCCGAGCCCGAACTGGCTGTGACGGAATCCAAGGTGATGTCGATGGCCAAACACAAAAGCCGTGAAGTGCTGGCCTACACGAAATGGAAAGCCGAGCAGCTCATGCTCCGGCTTGGCTTTTAAAACCGGAATCTGCTAATAACGCCTCTTTGGAAGGAATAGACTGAAATAGAGCAGTCAGCCTAAATAAGAGGTGAAATGATGAACGGACGCATTGCGGCTGCGGGTGGCCGGGAAGAAGGGCGCCCGTCCCGGCAAATTAATGTCATTTTGCGCAATCAGGAGCCGCCTGCCGTCAGCAAGCCGGCTCCAGCCGGTGATCCGGCAGCCCAGAAGCCCCAGGGAGGGGCCGGCTTGTTTCAGGAAATCGGCAAAGAGCTGGACGCTCTGGTCGGGCTTGACGCCGTCAAAGAGCTGGTCTACGAGATTTACGCGCTTCTGCAGGTGGCAAAAATGCGCAGCGAAGCCGGCCTGTCCAGCGGCGGGCAGGTCTATCATATGGTGTTCAAAGGCAATCCGGGAACTGGCAAGACGACGGTAGCGCGGATTGTCGCCAAGCTGTTTCAGCGGATGGGCGTGTTGACCAAAGGGCATCTAATTGAGGTAGAACGTGCCGATCTCGTTGGGGAATATATCGGGCATACCGCGCAGAAGACACGTGATCTGGTTAAAAAAGCAATAGGGGGCATTCTTTTTATCGACGAAGCCTACAGTCTCGCGCGCGGGGGAGAAAAGGACTTCGGCAAGGAAGCGATCGACACGCTGGTCAAATCGATGGAGGATCACCGGAATCAGTTTGTGCTGATTTTGGCGGGGTACTCCGGGGAAATCGACGATTTTTTGATGAGCAATCCCGGTTTGCCTTCCCGGTTCCCGATCCAGGTGGAATTTCCGGACTATACGGTGGATCAGCTGCTGCAGATCGCGGAGCTGATGGCCAAGGAGCGGGATTATATTTTGATGCCCCAGGCGATACTCAAACTAAAGCAAAGGCTGCTGCAGGAAAAAAACGAAAGTCTGTACGCGTTCAGCAACGCGCGTTATGTGCGCAACGCCATCGAGAAGTCCATCCGCAGCCAGGCGGTCCGTCTGCTGAACCAGTACGAGCACGGGAATCCGGGCAAGCTGGAGCTGATGACCCTGCGTACGGAGGACTTCGGAATATAATCATGGAAGTGAAGCGCCGAGACTGAAGGGATCTGCTGCGGCCGGTGGAAGGAGCAAACAAACGATGAGCAATACGACCTATGATACAACAACCGAGCTCAGGGACCGTGCGATTCTGGTCAGTCTGGTGACGGATGCGGTAAAACGGACGGGAGTTGATCCCGAGCATTCGCTGCAGGAGCTGGTGCTGCTTGCCGAAACCGCTGATGTTGAAGTGCTGGATGTCATCCGGCAAAACCGGGAAACCCCCGATTCCAAATGGTTTATCGGCAAAGGCAAAGTGGAAGAGCTGCGTATGGCGGCGGACGGGCTGGGAGCGAACACCGCCATTTTTGACCAGGAGCTGTCGGGCGCCCAGGTTCGTAATCTGGAGGAAGCGCTTGACCTGAAAATAATTGACCGGACACAGCTGATCCTTGATATTTTTGCGGGCCGGGCCAAAACAAGAGAAGGGATTATCCAGGTAGAGCTGGCGCAGCTGAGCTATTTGCTGCCCCGTTTGTCCGGGCACGGCAAAAACTTGTCCCGGCTCGGCGGCGGGATTGGCACCAGGGGCCCGGGGGAAAGCAAACTGGAGACCGACCGCCGTCATATCCGCGACCGGATCAGCGAGCTGAAACGGCAGCTCGACGAGGTGGTCAAGACACGCAATCTGCACCGTGAACGCAGACGCAAAAGCGGCACCATTCAGGTTGCTCTCGTCGGCTATACCAACGCGGGCAAATCGACTTTGCTCAAGCAGCTGACCGATGCGGATGTCTATATTCAGAATCAGCTGTTCGCTACTCTGGACCCGACTTCGCGTGTTCTGGAGCTGCCCGGGGGCAAGGAGGTTGTGCTGACTGATACGGTAGGATTTATCCAGAACCTGCCGCATGATCTCGTTGCGGCATTCCGTGCAACGCTGGAGGAGGTTAATGAAGCCAATCTTGTATTGCATGTGGTGGACGCTTCTTCAGAGATGCGTGACGAGCAGATGCAGGTTGTGCAAAAAATACTGGAGGAGCTTGGCGCCGGAGGCAAACCGCAGATCGTGTTGTTCAACAAAACCGATTTGTGTCCGCCGGAACAATTGGAGATGCTGCCTGCCGGGGAGGGGTACTTAAAGATCAGTGCCTTCCGTCCGGAGGATTTGGAGCGGATCAAAAATGCGATTCAGGAGCAGCTTGTTGGCGATACGCTTTTGTTCCGCATACCGGCCGAACGCGGCGATTTGTCTTCCCTCTTGTACCGGGTGGGGGAAGTGCTGGAGCAAAATTTTGAAGGCAACGATATGCTGTTTGATGTCCGGCTGAACCGTGACGATTATGCCAAATGGGAATACATGCTGCGCGATTTTGTCGATCCAAATTCGCCGGATCAGCTGAATCAGAATGAAGCAGGGGATCAGTAACCGAAACAAGGAATCAGTAACATGGCAAGAAGTCAGCAACGAGGCAAGGAATCAGCAACGTAAGGAGAGACGGGGAAGTTATGGCGGTTTTTGCGGAGGAAATTTTACAAGCGGCGGAAGCCGCGGAGCAGGAAATCACGGAGGCGGTCCGGGCGCTTGACCGGCTGGTGGACCGAAACCAATGGAAAGTGATTGAGGCGTTTCAAAAACACCAGGTCAGCGACTTTCATTTTGCCGGTTCAACGGGTTATGCCTATAATGACCGGGGCAGGGAAGTGCTAGACCTCGTTTACGCCGAGGTGTTTGGAGCGGAGGCCGCGCTGGTGCGGCCTCATTTCGCGTCCGGCACACATACGATTGCGACTGCGCTGTTTGGAGTGCTGCGTCCGGGGGATGAGTTGCTTTATATTACCGGCCGCCCCTATGACACGCTGCATAAAGTGATAGGTAAGGAGGGAGACGGCACAGGTTCGCTGAGGGACTACGGAATCGGATACCGCGAAACGCCGCTCACTGAGTCTGGACAGCCAGATTGGGATCTGATCGCCCAGGCCATCACGGACGCAACCAAGGTGATTGGGATTCAACGGTCACGCGGTTATGATTGGCGTGCTTCATTTACTGTAGCGGAGATCGGCGAAATGGTGCAGCGGGTCAAAGCGATTAAACCGGATGTGATCGTCTTCGTCGATAACTGCTACGGCGAATTTACGGAAGACAAGGAGCCGACGCAGGCCGGCGCCGATCTGATCGCCGGATCGCTGATCAAAAACCCCGGCGGCGGTATCGCCGAGACGGGAGGATATATCTGCGGACGGGCGGATTTGGTTGAGCTTGCCGCGTACCGCTTAACCGCCCCAGGCATCGGAGGCGAAGTGGGGGCCATGCTGGGCACAACACGCGGCCTGTATCAAGGCCTGTTTCTGGCGCCGCATACGGTTGGACAAGCGCTGAAAGGCAGCATGTTTGCCGCTTCCGTGTTCGCGCGCTGCGGATTTCAGACGAAGCCGGCATGGAACGAGCCGCGTACCGATTTGATTCAGGCGGTCGCGTTCGACGGATCGGAGTCTTTGATTGCTTTTGTACAGGGTATCCAGCGGGCGGCCGCGGTGGACAGCCATGTTGTGCCGGAGCCGTGGGATATGCCTGGTTATGAACATCCGGTCATTATGGCGGCAGGCACCTTCATTCAGGGCGGAAGCCTGGAGCTGTCGGCCGATGCGCCGGTTAGAGCGCCTTATATCGGATATATGCAGGGCGGATTAACCTATTCGCATGTAAAATACGGCGTATTGATGGCGCTGCAGTGTATGAAGGAACGGAACCTGCTATAGGCATACTGAACCATCATTTGTGTTTTTCTCCACCCGCATTCGTACAGGCACCCCTTGGAGCAGTCTCATAGAATGTATTATCTTCCGGAAGATAATATATTTGAAAAAGAGGTGCGTCTTTCATGCCAATCGTATTTTTGGATTCCAGAGTGTCGACCGCTCTCGCAAGCTCGACGGGGACTACAGCTCTCACCACTGCTCCCTTTTTGCTTGGCGACATCGGACTTCAAGTCAATGAAGTCCTCGGAACTCCTAATGAAGGTGACGTCCGGGTCGAACTGATGGGTTCGGTAAATCTTACCGGCACTCCTGCGAACCAGGTCACCATCACAATCGAACGTAACGGCACGGGCACACCAGGTACAGGTACCGTGATTTACACGGCTGTGGTTGACTTTGGCGCCACCGGGAACAATCTGATTGGGTTCTCCGCTGCCGACTTCCATCCGCCGGTTCCGACTACAGGAGCTAACATCGGCCAGCTTCGTTATACGATGTTTGTTGCGGACACAAGCACTGCAGCGGCTCCCATCACGATTGTGGGTCCGGTCAACTTTAACGGCCTTGCTCAAGCCGGCCAGTAATGTTTTTTGATGCCGGTTCATGTCTGGTCCGCGGACACTGGAGATTGAATGGAGCATCAACCTATTTTTGAAGGGGAACCCTGCGTATGCAGGGTTCTTCTTTTTGACTTATTGTGTGAATTTGACATGGCTGGTGCCGGTGTTCTCATTTAAACAATCGTTTGGAATTTGCCGCACATTTCGTAATTTGCTGCGAATTTCGTAACATGCTGCGCAAATTGGGAACTTGCAGTTCATTTCGTAACATGCTGCGCCTATTCGGAACTTGCAGCTCATTTCGTAACTTGCTGTACACACGGTGTAACCCTTTATTGAGGCGACTCTCAGATGAGTGGGAATTTTCCTGCCTGCTTTGATTGTCTCATTCGGGATATGATATACTGCGAGAGACGAAATTCCACGTAGCTTACGCCTGAAAGTGCATAAACTGGCAGAAGGTAAAATAAACTTGTGAGTATATCTTACATACCATTGACACGCTGCATACACCAAATGTACAATGAGGGTAGAAAAAGATCATTGGAAGGTTGGATGAGTCATGGGAGATGAAATCCGCAGAAATATGGCGCTGTTCCCGATAGGGATTGTAATGAAGCTGACCGATCTTTCGGCGCGTCAGATTCGTTACTATGAACAGCACAGTCTGATCGTTCCCGCACGGACATCGGGTAATCAGCGTTTGTTTTCCTTCAACGATGTCGAACGGCTGCTGGAGATCAAGGCTTTAATTGAAAAAGGCGTCAACATTGCCGGAATCAAGCAGGTCATGAATCCGGTATCCAAAGAATCGGAGGAAGCGACCGTCATCACGCCGGATACGGAAGTCAGACGCAGAGAGCTATCCGAAACCCAGCTTCACCGTTTGCTGAAGCAGGAACTGGTTTCCGGAAAAAGACCGGGACAAGTCTCATTGATTCAAGGTGAATTATCCCGGTTTTTTAATAAATAATAATTATACCGATAGCGTGAAAGGGAGAGGGTATTGTGAGCTATACTAAAGACGATATTTTGCGGATTGCCAAAGAAGAGAATGTGCGTTTTATCCGTTTGCAGTTTACTGACCTGCTTGGCACGATCAAGAATGTGGAAATTCCGATCAGCCAGCTGGAGAAAGCGCTTGATAACAAAATGATGTTTGACGGCTCTTCGATTGAAGGTTACGTGCGCATCGAGGAATCCGATATGTATCTTTATCCTGATCTCAGCACCTGGGTCATTTTCCCTTGGTTTGCAGAAGATAAAGTCGCCCGCTTGATCTGCGACGTCTATATGCCTGACGGCACTCCGTTTGCCGGCGATCCGCGCGGCATTCTGAAGCGCTGCCTGCAAGAAGCGGAAGAAATGGGCTTTACGGCCATGAATGTAGGTCCGGAGCCGGAATTTTTCCTTTTCAAGACGGACGAGAAAGGCAACCCGACTACCGAGCTGAACGACCAAGGCGGATATTTTGACCTGGCTCCGACGGACCTGGGAGAGAACTGCCGCCGTGAGATCGTTTTGACATTGGAGAAAATGGGCTTTGAAATTGAAGCCTCCCACCATGAGGTAGCTTCCGGTCAACACGAAATTGACTTTAAATATGCGGATGCCATTACTGCGGCCGACCAGATCCAGACGTTCAAGCTGGTGGTTAAGACGGTAGCGCGCCAGCACGGATTGCATGCTTCCTTTATGCCGAAACCGCTGTTCGGGATTAACGGCTCCGGTATGCACGCGCACCAATCCTTGTTCAAAGGTAATGTGAACGCATTTTATGATGAAAACGATACCCTTGGACTCAGCGATACAGCAAGATACTACATGGCCGGTATTCTGAAGCATGCCCGCGCTTTTGCGGCAATCACGAACCCGACCGTTAACTCTTACAAACGCCTTGTTCCCGGTTATGAAGCGCCATGTTATGTGGCTTGGTCAGCCAGCAACCGCAGCCCGATGATCCGGATTCCGGCATCCCGCGGACTGAGCACCCGGGTTGAAGTGCGCAACCCCGATCCGGCAGCTAACCCGTACCTGGCTCTAGCGGTAATGCTGAAAGCAGGTCTCGACGGCATTAAACGTCAGTTGGATCTGCCGGCTCCGATCGACCGCAACATTTACATCATGTCCGAAGAAGAGCGGATTGAGGAAGGTATCCCTAGCCTGCCGTCCGACCTGAAGGAAGCGCTGAATGAAATGATCCGCAGCCAGGTGATTACGGAAGCGCTCGGCGACCACGCCCTTGCACACTTCTACGAACTGAAAGAAATCGAGTGGGATATTTACCGCACCCAGGTTCACCAATGGGAACGCGATCAATATCTGACCTTGTACTAAGATGGAGAACCCTTGGGGCCGTAAGGCTCCGGGGGTTTTTTGTTTGTGGGCGCGGGCATTGAATCAGGGCGGTGCTTTTTACATGCCCACAAAATGCCTATAACAAACATTTATCATGCTTTAGTCTTCAAGCGGAGTGGGAAAATAGTCAGCATTTCAGCATGATAGCAAAAAAAGCCATAATAAAAGCCGTGGGAATTGCTTCACGGCTTTTTTTGAATCACTGCCGGATCGTTACTCTCGTTTGGAGCGGAACCAGATCCTTCAGTTGAAGCACATCTTCGTTGTACATCCGGATGCAGCCTCTGGAAACCTCTTTGCCTATCGATGAGGGATCATTGGTTCCGTGAATGCCATAATGAGGTTTGGATAAGCCCATCCAAAACGCCCCGTAAGGGCCACCGGGATTGTCCAGCTTGTTAATAATCGTATATTCGCCTTCCGGGGTCCGGCTTAACATCTTGCCGATTCCGATAGGAAATCCCCGCACAACGGTATTATGATCCAGCAGATACAGCATCCGGTCGGATAAGTCGACGATAATCCGGTAATTCGGCATGGTCTCATATCACTCCTCGGCATAGATTATGAACATGTTTCTAATGCTTCATATTATGCAGGGTACCTCCTTGGGATGTACCCAAATCTTATGGGAGCCGGGGTCTAAATTGCTATCCTGCTATCCTGTTATCCTGGTATCAGATGCTTCCCCGTTCTTCGGTAATGATCCTCCTAATCGCAGTCTTAAATCCCCCTAAACACAAAGAACCGGGCGTTCCGCAATTAATGTGCGAAACGCCCGGTTCTTCCCTTATATAAAACTCAGTGAATGTCACGGAACAGCCCGATGACCTTGCCGAGAATGCTGACCCGGTTCAAACGGAGAGGCTCGTACGATGGATTCTCCGGCTGCAGGCGGATGTGGTCGCGTTCCTTGTAGAAGGTCTTGACCGTTGCTTCGTCGTCTTCCGTCATAGCTACAACGATATCGCCATTATCGGCAGTTTGCTGTTGACGGACAATAACGTAATCTCCATTCATAATTCCGGCTTCGATCATACTGTCGCCGGATACCGACAGCATAAATACTTTGTTGTCGTTGACGAAATGGGTAGGAAGAGGGAAATAATCTTCAATGTTCTCGGTGGCCGTAATCGGCACACCCGCTGTAACTTTGCCGACGACAGGTACACGGGATACCGTGCTGGCAAAGTGATGCACATTCTCCGATTCTTCCTGGCCAAGAAGCTCGATGGCGCGAGGTTTGGTCGGATCACGGCGGATCAGGCCTTTCTTCTCGAGCCGGTCCAGATGGCCGTGCACCGTAGAACTGGAAGCCAGTCCGACAGCTTCGCCGATCTCGCGCACAGACGGAGGATAGCCCTTGCTGCGGACTTCGTTACGTATGAATTCCAGGATCGCCAGCTGACGACTCGAAATCTTTGACATCGGAATACACCCCATATAGTAATGTTTGGGAAAATTATATCATAGAACCTCCGTTCGTACAAACATAAGTTCTAAAATAGGTTTTGAAAAAACAGGCAGCCGAAAACCTAAGCAGAATGCGGTGTTTTCGCCGCTTAAAAATAAAGGGAACAATTGTTCGAAAAAACCTATTGATCGAAACACATGTTCGTGTTATATTATTTTTCGAAAGAGAGAACACACGTTTGGAGGGTGATCTTGATGTTAAAATACAGTACTTATCGCAGCATTTATGAGAATCAGAATGAAGTGCGTTCCGGCGGCCAAAGCGCCGCGGCTATCGGGACTCCCGCTTCCTCCTATAACATGGTGAAATGGCTGGAGAGCGCGAGAACGCTGCTCACCGAGAAGGGATTAAAGATTGTGCTTCTGTTTGTCCTTGTTCTTGCCGGATTGTCGCTGGTGGGCAATGTGTTCGCCGGACCGGTATCGATGGCGAAGGAAGGCAAGCGGGTTGTCGTGTCGAGCGGGGATACGCTTTGGGAAATTGCCAGTGTACATAAACCGGACAATATGCGGACTGCAGTATATATAGAAGGAATTAAGCGGGCAAATGGCTTAAACGGCAGCGAGATTCGGACGGGGGATATTTTAACACTGCCCGTCTATGATTAAATAAGAACTAAAGTGGTTTATTTCGGATAAGAGCTTGTAAGGGGCACACCTTGACAAGCTCTTTTTCTCATGGCAAAGTTAAACTGACTGATAAGGGAAGGGTGAACGCATGAATATAGATGAAGTGGTCGACCGCATCAACGAATTGGCCCGCAAGCAGAAATCCGTCGGCCTGAATGAAGAAGAGCTTGCCGAGCGGGCGAAGCTCCGCGAGATTTATTTGGGCAACATCCGGCGCAATTTCCGCGCCCAGCTGGATTCGATCGAAATTGTGGATGGGAACTCCGGAGACGACAAGCGGCCTCAACACTGACGCTTGTTTTCTTTTTTTGCCCGCCGGCTCCCGGGATGACCGGCTGCTGGCCATATGTCAGGAGATCATGAAGAAGAATTAGGGGGAAACGCGATGGCCCGTTCTTGGGAAAGAATGGTTCAAAAAAACTCACAGCAGTTGAACAAACAGCGCAAAAAGCAGGGGAAAGACGGCATTCACGCTGTTCGGGGGAGTCAGGATACCGAAATCTTTAAAGGCCGTAACTTTATCCTGCCCATAACACTGGTTGGTCTTGGCGTGTTGTATTGGCTGATCGGAACGGTCGATCAGCAGCGCGGCAACGGTTCACTGATGAACTGGCTGGGTGTGGTGCTGTATTTTGCGCTGGCGGCGATGATTTTTTTCCGCAAGCCTTATCTGAAAGTGGAACGCAGCCGGCTGTCCACCTTCAAGTTCAACCGGGAACGCATTTTGCACACTGGCGATATTGAGAAAATTTCTGTCTCGAAGGGTGCTGTGGTAATCCATCACAAGGCCAAACGTTCGAAATGGGTGTTCTCCCGCTTGACGAACCGCTTTAATACGGAAGCGATGGGGGAGAAACTGGAATCGTTCGCCAAGACCAACAAAATTACGTTTGAGAGAGAATAATTTCGCCTAGGGAGAAGGAGCTGCCGAACATGACGATTGAAGCCGTTTTGTTTGATTTGGACGATACGCTGCTGTGGGACGAACGCAGTGTCGAGGAGGCTTTCGCCGCTGCAAGCCGGGCGGCCGGTCCGGAAGTGAATCCGGAAGAACTGCAGGCTGCTGTGCGCAGGGAAGCGCGCGCATTGTATGAAACCTATGAGTTTTATCCCTTTACCCAAATGATCGGTATTAATCCCTTTGAAGCGCTGTGGGGGCATTTTACCGGAGGCAACCAGCCCGAATTCCGGCAGATGGAGCAGCAAGCCCCGCTGTACCGCAAGGAAGCTTGGCGGCGTGGACTGGCAGCGGTTGGTGTAGAAGATGAAGCGCTGGCCGAGACGCTGGCTGAACGTTTTGCCGCGGAACGCAGAGGTCTGCCTTATATGTATGAAGAAACGATTCAGGTGCTCGAACAGCTGCATGGCAAAGTGAAGCTGCTGCTCTTGACCAATGGCTGCCCGGTACTGCAGCAGGAGAAGCTGGACAGCGTGCCTGAACTGACTCCTTTTTTCGACCAAATTGTGATTTCCGGCACGTTCGGGAAGGGGAAACCGGATGTCTCGATTTTTGAACATGCGCTGCAGCTGCTGGATACCCGGCCTGAACACGCGGTTATGGTCGGGGATAAGCTGTCGACAGATATCCGGGGCGGACTTGCTGCAGGGATGACCACCGTCTGGATTAACCGGACGAACCGTCCGGAACACTCCGGCATCAAACCGCATTACCGGATTGCGAGTCTGTCTGAGCTGCTGCCCTTGCTTGATCAGATGGAAGTCCGTCAGTCAAACCTGTAGATCAAACTGGGCAAGCCTTGTTTTCCCTGTTGGGAGGACAGGGCTTTTTTGTTATGAAGACTTATGACAATGACTTTCTTCATATTTAATAACATGAATCGTAAGCTTTTTCGTCAATTTGGACGCAATCTATGTATAATGGAAGAAATGAAAGGCTGCCCTAATCAAAGAGTCGATACATAGAACCGAAGGAGACGGATGATATGAACCGATGGAAGGCAGGATCGCTTGCGCTGTTTCTCGGCGCAGCACTCACTGTTGCCGGGTGCTCCGGAAAAAACTCCCAGGCTGCGCATGAACATATGGCGGACCTCTCCATGGACCCGATCAAAGTGGAGCTAAGCTTGGAGCCCGCTGCTGCAAAGGTTAATGAAACCGTGCGGCTTCAGGCGTTGGTTACTCAGAAAGAAGAGCCGGTTGATGATGCAAAAGAAGTGACGTTCGAAATTACGGGACCGGACGGCACAGCGGATTCCATAGAAGTGGAAGGGGAACGTCAGGAAGGCGGTACCTACACTGCGGAATATACGTTTGATGCCGCAGGCGAATATAAGGTGACGTCACACGTTACCGCCAGGGCGCAGCATTCCATGCCCTCACAGAAGATCAAAGTTGAACCTTAAACTAAGGGATGGCCGGGACGGCAGCTGATGGATAGCGGGGCGCCCTCTTAATACCTGGGGGTGTCCGCAATGCCGCTGCCTGCGTTGTCCGCAAAAATGACAGCAAAATGCAGGAATTCCAGATGGACAAGCAAGTCTTTCCGAAATCCCTCTATTCTGCTAAACTTACTCTAACGTTTGACATGGAGGGATAGCAAGTTGGTCAAGTTAACGATTGCAGAAGCGATGCAACAACGGATATTAATACTCGACGGCGCCATGGGCACCATGATTCAGCAGGTGCCGCTCACGCCCGACGATTTTGGCGGCGAAGAACTCGAAGGCTGCAACGAAATGCTGGTGCTAACCCGTCCGGAAGTCATTGAACAGATCCATAGACAGTACCTGGAAGCAGGGGCTGATCTGATTGAAACCAATACCTTCGGCGCGACGTCGGTCGTGCTCGCGGAATACGACATTCCCGACAAAGCACGCGAAATCAACTTGGCCGCAGCGGCGATCGCCCGGTCGGCCGCCGACGCATACAGTACACCGGAACACCCGCGTTATGTGGTTGGGGCGATGGGACCTACAACCAAAACGTTGTCGGTTACCGGCGGCGTGACTTTTGCAGAACTGATAGAGAGCTATGAGGAGCAGGCGGTGGCGCTGATCGAAGGCGGCGTTGACGCACTGCTGCTGGAGACTTCCCAGGATACGCTGAACGTCAAAGCGGGCAGCATTGGTATCCGCCAGGCGTTTGACCGTACGAACATTACACTGCCGGTTATGATTTCAGGCACCATTGAACCGATGGGCACCACACTGGCCGGTCAAAATATCGAGGCGTTTTACATTTCGCTGGAGCACCTGAATCCGGTCTCCATCGGGCTGAACTGTGCAACCGGACCGGAGTTTATGCGCGACCATATCCGTTCGCTTGCGGCGATGTCTTCCGCGGCGATCAGCTGTTATCCGAATGCGGGTCTGCCCGACGAAAACGGGAATTACCACGAGTCCCCGGATTCGCTGGCTCGTAAAATCGCGGCGTTTGCGGAAAAGGGATGGCTGAACATCGCGGGCGGCTGCTGCGGCACAACGCCGGAGCATATCCGGGCCATGGCCGAGCTGCTGAAGAACTACCCGCCGCGTCCTCTGGACGGCACCCATCCGCCCGCTTTGTCGGGCATTGATCCGGTATACATCGAAAACGATAACCGCCCGTACATGGTCGGCGAGCGGACGAACGTTCTCGGTTCGCGGAAGTTTAAGCGCCTGATCGTGGAGGGGAAATACGAAGAGGCGTCTGAAATCGCTAGAGCCCAGGTGAAAAACGGCGCGCAAATTATTGACGTGTGCGTGCAGGACCCGGACCGGGATGAGAGCGCGGATATGATCCGCTTTTTGGAGCTGGTCGTGAAGAAGGTTAAGGTTCCGCTCATGATAGACACAACCGATCCGAAGGTCATCGACCTTGCGCTGCAGTACAGCCAAGGAAAAGCGATAATTAACTCCATTAACCTTGAAGACGGCGAAGAAAAGTTTGAGCATGTCACCCCGCTGATCCACAAATACGGCGCCGCCGTCGTAGTGGGCACGATTGATGAGCAGGGACAAGCTATCAAGGCGGAGACGAAGCTTGAAGTGGCCCGCCGCTCCTATGATCTGCTGGTGAACAAATACGGCCTGCGGCCGGAGGACCTGATTTTTGATACGCTTGTTTTTCCGGTCGGTACGGGCGATGAACAGTATATCGGCTCCGCAAAGGAGACGATCGACGGCATCCGGCTGATTAAAGAAGCCATGCCGGAATGCCATACGATTTTGGGCATCAGCAATGTATCGTTTGGTCTGCCTGAGGCGGGGCGCGAGGTGCTGAATTCGGTCTTTTTATATGAGTGTACGAAAGCTGGTCTCGACTATGCGATTGTGAACACGGAGAAAGTGGAGCGGTATGCTTCCATTCCCGAAGAGGAACGGCGTCTGGCGGAGGAGCTCATTTACAACACAAACGATGCGACATTGGCTGATTTTGTAGCAGCCTTCCGCGGCAAAAAAGTCGAGAAAAAAGAAAAGATCACCAATCTTTCGCTTGAGGAACGCTTGGCCTCCTATGTGGTCGAAGGGACCAAGGAAGGACTGATACCCGATCTCGGCGAGGCGCTTAAAAAGTATTCGGCGCTTGAAATTATTAACGGACCGCTGATGGAAGGCATGTCGGAGGTCGGGCGGCTGTTCAATAACAATGAGCTGATTGTGGCCGAGGTGCTGCAGAGCGCTGAAGTGATGAAAGCTTCTGTGGCGTATCTGGAGCCGTTTATGGAGAAAAACGAAACCTCGGTGAAAGGGAAAATCCTGCTCGCGACGGTTAAAGGCGACGTGCACGACATCGGCAAAAACCTGGTAGAGATCATCCTCTCCAACAATGGTTATCAAATTGTCAATTTGGGTATAAAAGTACCACCGGAGCACATTATCGAAGCCTACCGCCGTGAAAAAGCCGATGCGATCGGCCTGTCGGGCCTGCTCGTAAAGTCGGCCCAGCAGATGGTGCTAACCGCACAGGATTTGCGGACGGCAGGCATCGACGTGCCGATCCTGGTCGGCGGCGCAGCGCTGACGCGCAAATTCACCAAAACCCGGATCCGGCCGGAATACGACGGATTGGTGCTGTATGCCAAAGATGCGATGGATGGATTGGATTTGGCGAACAAGCTGATGAATCCCGCGGAACGCGCCCGGATCGCGGAAGAGGCGGCCGCCGAAGCGGAAGCGGAACGTCTGGCTGCAAGCCAGCCGAAGCCGGAGCTGCCCCGGTTGACCCGGGCGGTCCGCTCGAACATCTCGCCGGATGCACCGGTGTTTGTTCCGCCCGATCTGGAGCGGCATGTCATACGCAATTATCCGATCAACCATATCGTGCCTTATGTGAATATGCAGATGCTGCTCGGCCATCACCTTGGTATCCGGGGTTCGGTGGAATCGCTGCTCGCCTCGGGCGATCCGCGGACAACCGAGCTGAAGCAGACGGTTGATGATATTTTGCGGGAGGCTTCGGAGAAAGGGACGATTTCACCCCAGGCGATGTACCGCTTTTTCCCGGCGCAGTCGAGCGGCAACGATATTTTGATCTATGATCCAAACGATCACAGCCAAGTGCTGCATACCTTTACATTCCCGAGACAGCAGGTTGAACCTTACCTGTGCCTGGCGGACTTTTTGAAACCGGCGGGCGGCGAAATGGATTACGTCGGGTTTCTTGTCGTAACCGCGGGCCGGGGGATTTCGCAGCTGTCGGCCGAACTGAAGGACAAAGGCGACTATCTCCGCTCGCACGCGCTGCAGGCGGTGGCGCTGGAGGTGGCCGAAGGCCTGGCGGAACGAATTCACCATATGATGCGGGATATGTGGGGATTCCCCGACCCTGCGGATATGACGATGAAGCAGCGGCATGGCGCCCGCTACCAGGGCATCCGGGTCTCCTTCGGTTATCCGGCCTGCCCGGATCTGGAGGATCAGGGGCCGCTGTTCAAGCTGATGTCGCCCGAAGATATCGGCATCCATTTAACCGAAGGGTTTATGATGGAGCCCGAAGCCTCCGTTTCGGCGATGGTGTTTGCTCATCCTGAAGCGCAGTATTTTAATGTGGAAAAGGTATAGCAAGGTGACGCGGGGGCCGGAGCGCCCCCGCCTTTGCATCTGCGGCCGGACCTCCCGAGAGATCGGGAGGTTTTTTACAAGCCCGGGCGGCCGACCGTGGTGAAAGTCCATTCTTGGGCGCCCCATCAATTAAGGGGAAACACACGCCAGGAAGCCGGGCGGGCTAACGGAAAAGGCGTGACTGTACGAGCTGCCAGCAAAGGGGGATACTAAGCCCGGAACGGCACGCGCGGAGGCTCAACATCGCAACGCCTGTCCAACCCCCAAGGCGAAGAATTTGTAAACCTGAGCCAACTGTCATTTTGAACAGAACGGTTCATGTATTATACTGTATACTTGCGAGGATGCGGTTGGGCGGCAGAAGGTCAGAACTATGATTTTGCCGCCGGGAAAAGGACACTTCCGGCATCCACAGGAAAGGGATTGAAACGATGGAACTGTATTTTTTAGGAACCAACGCCGGCGTCCCGACGCTGCAGCGGAACGTGACCTCACTGGCGCTGCGCTTATTCGAGGAGCGGGGCGTGTTCTGGATGTTTGATTGCGGGGAAGGCACCCAGCATCAGGTTCTCCGGTCGCCGCTGCGGCTGGGCAAGCTGGAGAAGCTGTTCATTACGCATCTGCACGGTGATCATCTATACGGGCTTCCTGGGCTGCTGTCGAGCAGAGGCTACCAGGGCGGGACGTCTCCGCTGACCGTGTACGGACCGCCGGGCATCCGGACGTTTGTTGAGATGGCGTTAACCGTCAGCCAATGCAGAATCCCATATACGCTGGAGATCATCGAGCATACGGGCGGCATGCTGTTTGAGGACGAGGGTTTTCAGGTTGAAGCGGCGCTTTTGGAGCACCGGATTGACAGCTATGGATACCGTGTGATTGAAAAAGACCGTCCGGGCAGCTTGAATACCGAACTGCTGATGAGCCACGGGCTGAAGCCGGGTCCGGTCTACGGCAGGCTCAAGCGCGGGGAGGACGTGACCGCCCCGGATGGCGTGCTGATCCGGGCGGCGGATGCGCTGAGTGAACCCAAAAAAGGCCGGGTGGTCACTATTCTTGGCGATACCCGGCCCTGCAGCAATGCGGTCAAGCTGTCGCAGGACGCCGATCTGGTTGTTCATGAAGCGACTTTTGCCCATGAGCTGGCATCCATGGCGCGGGAATATCACCACAGCACGACCGTTCAGGCGGCTGAAACCGCTGTGTCTGCCAATGCCCGGTCCCTGCTGCTCACCCATTTCAGCTCCCGCTACAGTACGCCGGAAGACCTGCAGCCGCTCCTGGAAGAAGCGCGCACCGTTTTCCCGAACACCATGCTGGCCGAGGAATTTTGTTTGTTCCCTGTACACCGGCGGACGGGGAAATAGAAATTATTTTCCGGGAAAGCGCAGGATGTGACAACCTTGCGTCAAAACGCGCGAAAACCGCTGAGCTTCGATGCCATTCGACCGGGAGTGTCAGCGCATGACGGGGCTCCGCGGCAGGCGGCACAGCCATGCGGGCGCTGGTGATTATACTTAACGCGCTAAATGAATCAGCGCATGAAGGATGACGGCAATCTGGTGCTTGCAGGGCTCGAAACGGTTCCGCGTTTTCCGCAGGAGCACTGCCGTGGAAGGAGAAAAAACATGAACAACTACGATGCGCTGCTGATCGATCTGGACGGCACGCTGTACCATGGAAGACGCATGATTCCAGGAGCGGATGAACTGATTTCGGGCCTCCGAAAGGCTGCGATTCCGTTCCTGTTTGTGACGAATAATTCCTCCCGCACGCCGGAGGGCGTAGCTGAGCACTTAAGCAATATGGGTATCCCTGCAAAGCCGGAAGAGGTGGCTACGTCATCGCTAGCGGCCGCGGGTTATATCGCTGGACGGACGCCGGGCGCGAGGGTCATGCCGATAGGAGAAGACGGGCTCCGGCAGGCGCTTGCGGCTGCGGGCCTTTTTTTGACCGAAGAACAACCCGACTATGTGGTGCAGGGAATCGACCGTTCCTTCAATTACGAGACGTTGACCCGGGCTGCGCGCGCGATTCAAAACGGCGCGGAATTTGTGCTCACCAATCCGGACCTCATGCTCCCGTCGGACGACGGGCTTATGCCGGGCGCGGGTACCTTGGGCGCCGCCATTGAGGCGGCATCAGGTATGAAACCGGTGGTGATCGGCAAACCTTACAGCCATCTGATGACCTACTCAACTTCGAGACTCGGCATTGACCCGAAGCGTGCGCTCGTAGTGGGGGATAATATGCGGACGGATATCGCGGCTGGGGTGAATGCCGGCTGCCGGACCATCCTGGTGCTGACTGGTGTGACGACCTCATCCAACCTGGAACGGCATCAAGCGGAGACGGGTCTTACTGCGGATTATATCTGCGGAGATTTGCAGGAACTCCACAAGCTGCTCAGCCTGTAGTATAGTGTAGACGAACATTACCCGAGGAGAGATCGAACTTATGCCCGAACTGCCAGAAATGGAGAATTACCGGATGCTGCTGTCGCGGCATCTCATCAATAAACCGATAACCGAAGTCCGGGTGACCCGGGCGAAGTCCATTAATGTGGAACCGGAACAATTCGCCGGGCAGCTGAAGGGCTGCCGGATTGTTTTTGTAGAGCGCAGAGGTAAAAACCTGCTGTTTCATTTGAATGACGGCCGCCGTCTGCTGCTGCATCTGATGCTTGGCGGCCTGATGTTTTTTGGCACGGAAGAGGAGCGTCCGGACCGGACTACGCAGGTGGAAATCGTCTTTGGCGGCGAGATTTTGTATTTCATCGGCCTGCGGCTGGGTTATCTGCACCTGCTTACCGTCAAAGAGGCCGAAGCGGCGCTGGCCAAGCTTGGTCCGGAGCTGCTGGACCGCAGAATGAACGAAGAACGGTTCGCACAGCTGCTTAAAGGACGCAGAGGATCGCTCAAAAGCCTGCTTGTGAACCAGCAGGTGTTCGCGGGCATCGGAAACTGTTATTCCGACGAAATCGCGTTTGAGGCGGGGCTGCTGCCTACCGCGCAGGTTCAGCAGCTGGATGCGGATGCGGTCAGCCGCCTCTATTCCGCCGTTAGGCGTACGCTGATGAACGCAACGGAAATAGGAGGATATATGGAAATGCCGTTTATGAACGGCGACCGGGTGACTGGGGCGTACAATGACCGCTGTCTGGTCTATGACCGCGAAGGGGAAGCTTGTCCGCGCTGCGGCGGGACGATTGTCAAAACGGAGCTGTCGGGACGCAAGGCGTTTTACTGTCCCGGCTGCCAGCATGAACGCTAAACCGGTTATCGGCTGCCATGTCAGCATACGCGGCGGATACCGGGATGCCGCACGCGCCGCAAGGGAGACCGGTGCGGGCGGCTTTCAATATTTTCCGAAAAATCCGCGCAGCCTGGAGCCAAAGGCTTTTGATGCACGAGACGCCCGCGCCTGTGCTGAATACTGTAAGGAACACGGGCTGGTTTCGATCGCCCACACGCCATATCCGACCAATCTGGCGGCCGCAGGCGTAGGGGCGGATTCGCGGGCGCGGCACGCCGCCTCGCTCCGCAATGATCTGGAGATCGCCGAAGCCTGCGGTTCGATTGGAATTGTGGTGCACTTCGGCAGTGTGAAGGAAACGGACCCGGTCGGAAGTTACCGGGAGATGATCGAATGTCTAAACGAAGTGCTGGACGGCTGGAGCGGCAGGACGCTGCTGCTGATCGAAAATTTGGCCGGGAACCGGGGGCCGGCAGGCACCACGCTGGAAGAATTGGTGACCATCCGCCGGCTGGCGAGACGTCCGGAGTGCATCGGCTTTTGCTTCGATACGTGCCATGCGTTTGCTTCGGGATTATGGAAGCCTGAGGCGACTGGCGATTTGCTCCGTCACGGCAGCGAGCTTGGCTATTGGCCGGAGGTCAAGGCGGTGCATCTGAATGATTCCCGCTACGGCTACGCTTCGCGCAGGGACAGGCATGCCCGGACGGGTGAGGGCCACATCGGGCTGGAGGCGCTGCTCGCCCTGCTGAAGACGGACGAATTAAACGGTGTTCCGGCCATACTGGAAACCGATAAGGGGCCCGACGGAACGCACCGCGAGGAAATCGGGCGATTGTTAGACAGACTGAAGGGTTGAGCGGAAGGAAAGCCGGGCTGGCGGTGTCTATTTGGGACTGGCGGGGGGCACGGAGGCAATTTGGAGCTGTGGAGCGGCAGCGTAAGCTGTATTTTTTGAGTTCAAGGTTCTATCCAGACTGAACTGTAGGATTACAGGATGGCGGGGAAGGCACGGAGGCAATTTGGAGCTGTGGGAGCGGCAGCGTAAGCCGTATTTTTGGAGTTCTAGGTTCTAACCAGACTGAACGTGGGATT